>JBEHZA010000034.1:0-20252 GCA_048497895.1 Verrucomicrobiota bacterium | reverse complement strand
CAAAGATTCGCGGAGGTCGCCTGCGTTTCTGAAGCGGACAAGCGCCGATTCTCCTGCGCAGAAATTCTAGGCCAATCCGTATCCAGACGGATTAGAACGCTTGAGTATCCCTGAACTTTGGCCGCTAGCGCAGCCGTCGTAATCAATACCCGCGCCCGACTATCCTCCAAAATAAACTCCACTCGATCCGCTGGATAATCCGGGTCCAGCGGGACATAAGCTGCACCCGCCTTTAAGATGCCGAGCACCGCCACGTAAACATCAATGGAGCGCGGCAACCACACGGCGACGCAACTTTCCGGACCAACCCCTTGTGAGTGCAACTCCTGCGCCAGCCGATTGGCGCGTGCTTCCAACTCCGCGTAACTCAACTGCTCTGAACCACAGACTAACGCGATCCGGTCCGGAAACCGGTCAACTGAGTGTTCAAATAATTGGTGCAGTAGTTCGGCGCGCGCCAGGTCTGTGTCCAACGGCCCGCCACTCCATTCATTTAGAATGCGTTCTCGTTCCCCGGGAATCAATCAGCGCCTCCTGCCAGCATAAAGCTTTTCGTATGTCTTTTGTCGCGTTCTCAGGGACTTAATCGTGCATCCATTTGCCTGTCAGACAGCAATTCCCGGTCTTTGGTTCATGGTAAAATGTAAACCTGCTCGTTGCGCCGTTTGGATTCATCGTTGGTATCACAACATTCGACGCGCGAGAACAACAATAAGTTACAATCCGCCGGAGCGCGGCTTTCCCGGACAGCGACCGTCCCCGGTCGCA
This sequence comes from Verrucomicrobiota bacterium, assembly GCA_048497895.1. Taxonomy (GTDB): domain Bacteria; phylum Verrucomicrobiota; class Verrucomicrobiia; order Limisphaerales; family JBEHZA01; genus JBEHZA01. Next base: position 19,484 of record JBEHZA010000034.1, on the reverse strand, counting down.
GCAATATTCATCGGCGCAAGCGGGTTTGAAATGTCTGACATGGTTTGACTGAACCACCTAGCTGCGACCGGGGACGATCGCGGTCCGGTTGCGTTGACGTTCATTGGGATGTCTTTCCTGGCGCGTATCGTAAAATATTTCATAAAAAAGACGCTAAACCTCATGGCATGCCAAACCGGTTTTGTTAGCGTGAGACGAATCCTTGGGACTTTTGCCCGACAGACTGCATTTGACCCGGGTGCCCGGTTGCCCTTTAAATATGCGCAAGCTTATGAAATGTTCTCTCACTCTTGGCGTGGTGTCGCTTTCTCTCGCCGCGCTGGTTGGCTCCGCCGTGGCGGCGGACAGCCAGAAGGTCTATGACTTCCCGATTTACAAGAACAAGCCCTCCGGCGCGCAATTGAGTGGCCAGCACGCTCCGGCCACAACTCCCGCTCTCACGCCGGAAGAAGCGCAAAAGAAATTTGTCCTGCCCGAAGGCTTTGAGATGCGCCTCTTCGCTTCGGAACCGGAAATCGTCAATCCCGTTGCGATGACCTGGGACGAACGCGGGCGCCTGTGGGTCGTCGAATTATACGAATACCCGCTCGGCGCTCCCAAAGGCACCAAACCCCGTGACCGCATCAAGATCCTCGAAGACACCGATGGCGATGGTCGCGCTGATAAAGTTACCGTCTTCGCCGACGGCTTGAATTTGGCCACCGGCATCGCGCTGGGCTATGGCGGCGTCTTTGTCGCGCAAGCCCCTGATTTCCTTTTCCTGCAAGACACCACCGGCAGTGGCAAGGCTGACAAACGCACGGTCTTGAAAACGGGCCTCGGCCTCGATGATCGTCATGAATTGCTCAACGGCTTCACCTGGGGCCCCGATGGCCAACTCTACATGACGCACGGCGTCTTCACGCAATCCCTTGTGAAAGACCCGAACGATCCGAATGATCCCGGTATTGTTATGACCGCCGCGGTCGCTCGTTATCATCCCCGCACGCATCATTTTGAGATTTACGCCGACGGCACCAGCAATCCCTGGGGTGTGGATTTCGATCGTGCCGGCAATGCCTTCCTCAGCGCCTGCGTGATTGATCATATGTTTCACATGGCGCCCGGCGGTTTGTACGCACGGCAAGGTGGCACACCCGCTTTTCCATACGCTTATCAACTGCTGCCTTCCATCGTCGATCATCGTCACAAGATGGCGGCCTACGCGGGTGTGCAGGTTTATCAAGGCAACCAATATCCGGAAGAATATCGCGGCGAAATTTTCATCGGCAATATTCATGACAATGCGATTCACCAGGATCATTTGTCACCGAACGGTTCGAGTTTCAAATCCTCGTTCAAACAGGATTTCATCCGCTCCAATGACGGCTGGTTCATGCCCGTGAGCACGCAGACCGGCCCCGATGGCGCGTTATGGATTATGGACTGGTACGACAAGTATCCCTGCTACCAGAATGCCCGTGCCGATCCCGATGGCGTGGACCGCGAACTCGGTCGCATCTGGCGCGCTGTGTATGTCGGCAAGGACAAAGGCAAGCCCGTGCCTTCCCGTCCGGAAGTGAAGATGGACCTCGGCAAACTCAGCACCACTGAACTCGTAAAAACCTTGTCGCACCCGAATATCTGGCAGCGTAAAATGGCGCAACGCCTCCTGACCGAACGCCATGACCCGCAATCGCGTGAACCGTTGCTTCAGTTGCTCGCCAAAGGCCCAACGCTTGAAGCCCGTCTGTTTGCCTTGTGGACCTTGCACAGCACGGAACAATTAAATGAATCGACATTGGATAATCTGGCGGCTGATCCCGAACCCGCCATCCGCACCTGGGTGGCACGTTTGACTGGTGAACGCGGCAATCCTACTGAAGGGACTTTGGACCGCCTTGAAACAATGGCCAGAGACGCCGATCCCTCCGTGCGTCTCGCCGTTGCCACCGCCTGCCGTCAATACGTTTCCAGTTCGCTCACTGTGAACACGCCCGTAGCCTGGGATGTAGAAAAATTTAATCCCGGAAAAGTGCTCTCGGCGTTGATCGAGAAATCTGCTGATGCCAGTGACACCGTGATCCCTTTCATGATCTGGATGGCTGCCGAACCGTTGGTGGAAGAACATCCGGAAAACGCCTACGGCTGGCTTCTGGAAAACGGTCCCCGCACCATGCCTTTGAGCGGCCAGCTTGCGCGCAAGACTATGCGTCGCATTTGTGACTTCAATCAGCCGGATAAACTGGATAGCGCGATCAAATTCATTGGCAGTGCGCTCGAGAAAGATCAGGGCCTCACCATCGCCGCCCTCGATGGCCTGCTCGAAGGTCAACGCGGCAAAGCCGTGTTACCTACCGTGGCGACCACAGACTTCTTCAATCGCCTGCTCAATAGCGGTAATCCGGAACTCAAAGACCGCGCGCAAAAGCTTGGTACCCTCTGGGGTGACGCCAATGCCATGCAAGGCAGTATCAATCTGGTCGGCGACTCCAAGGCCAGCCTTGATGAACGTATCAATGCCATTCAAGTGGTGCGCAAGCTCAAGAACGACGCCGCTCGACAGGCAATGTTGAAGATCGTGTTGAATCCGAATCCGGAACCACTCGTGGTCGAAGCCTTGCGTGGTCTCGGTGAAATGGGCAGTGACGCGATGGCGACCGAGGTGGTTGCGCATTGGAAAGAGCTGACTCCCGGGGTGCGCCGCGCCGCCGCCGATGTCTTATCCTCACGCGGCCGTTGGGCCTCCATGCTGCTCTCAGCGCTCGAATCAAAGCGCGTTCCCGTTAATGATATTCCGCCCACCGCGATCCGCACGTTGACGCGCTCGAAGGATGATTACGGCATGCTCGCCAAACGTGCCGCTTTAGTGTTCGGCAAGGTGCGTGATGCGGATGCCGATAAATTGAAAATCATTGCGGCGAAAAAGAAAATGATTCTCAGCGGAGCCAAAGCGCCGGACATCAACGCTGGTCATGAAGTGGCGAAGCGCACCTGTTTCATCTGCCACAAACTCTATGGTGAAGGTGCGGATGTTGGCCCTGACCTCACCGGTGTAGGCCGTTCCACACTTGATGCGCTGCTCGCGAACGTCATTGACCCGAATCAGATTGTGGGCGCGGGTTATGAAAATGTGGAGGTGGAAACCAAAGACGGTCGCAGTGTCAGCGGTCGCATGGTGGAGAATACGGACGTGCGCGTCCGCCTGCTTTCCGCCGGGCCAAAGGAGGAAGTCGTCGCAAAGTCGGACATTGCTTCGATGCGCGTGAGCGAACTATCCGTCATGCCGGAAGGCCTTGAGCAAATGCCGGAAGAAGACTTCCGCAATCTCGTCGCGTTTATCCTGAATCCGCCGGGTGATAAGCAGCCGTTCAATTGGAAAGACAACGAGCCCGCTCCGGCGCCCGCCGCGAAACCGTCTGCTAATTCGACGCCCATCGACCACGAATCCGTGGCGTTATGGAATCCTGAATGGCACGTGGATGCGCCCGATTTTGAAGGCACGCCTGTGAAATTGCCGGAGTTCTCCGGACGCAAAAACGTCCTGCTCACGCATCCCTTCAGCCGTGAAAAAGCCACCGGCCTGGAACGCACGATCGACGTGCCTGCCGGCAAGCAAACTACGCTCACCTTCGCCGTGGCCTCACACGAAAAGGGCGATTGGGAATTGCACGTGTTGATCGATGGCAAACAAGTGCAGCAACAATTGATCGATAAAAACGGCGAACGCTGGAAGCAAGTGACCGTGGACCTCACTCCTTACGCCGGTCGCAAAGTGAAAGTGCGCCTCGAAAACGCCGCCAACGGCTGGTCCTGGGAATTTGGCTACTGGAGCGGGATTGAAGTGAAGGTGAACTAAGCCTATCCGGTTATCGGTTGGATAATTCCGGTGAATGCGCTATACTGCGTCCATGAGCACGTTCCCGGTCAGTCCGGAAAAGGAAGATCACCTCACGCAACGCATGGCCGCCCTCGGCGTGCGCGAGACGGATATTGAGGAGTCGTTTGTGCGCTCAGGTGGTCACGGCGGCCAGAACGTGAACAAAACTTCCACGTGCGTGATGCTGCTCCATCGACCCACCGGCATTCAAGTGAAGTGCCAGGACACCCGGCAACAGGGGCTTAACCGTTTCCTCGCCCGCAAGCTGCTGCTCGATAAAATTGAATCCCGCCAGCAGGACCGCGTGAAAGCGGAACGCGCGCGCATTGAAAAACTGCGTCGGCAAAAACGTGGCCGCAGCCGTGGCGCCAAAGAAAGAATTCTCGCGGATAAGTCCTATCAATCCACAAAAAAGGCCACACGTCGCCGTCCTGATTTTGATTGATCAATCGAACCACTTACCGATTTGGTAAGCGCAAGTTTGTGATAGGAGCGCGGCATTTATGCCGCTTCACCGTCCAATGGTAACGGAGTAAACGTACCCCGCCGGCAACTTTTGAAAGTCGAAGCGGCGTAAACGCCGCGCTCCTATTCGTGCCGCAATGCGTCGATGGGATCGAGATTGGCGGCGCGGTTCGCAGGGTAAATCCCGAAGGCAATGCCGATCGCGCCCGAGATGCCGAAGGAGAGCAGCACCGACCACGGCGTAATAATCGTCTTCATATCGGTCAGGTGCGAGACGATGAGTGGCGTTAAGACGCCCACGACTACACCGATCAAACCACCACCCACCGAGAGCACGACGGTTTCCACGAGGAATTGGGTAATAATATCCTTCTTCTTTGCCCCCAGCGCGCGCCGCACACCGATCTCCCGCGTGCGTTCGGTCACTGTGGCCAGCATGATGTTCATGATGCCGATGCCGCCGACAAGCAGGGAAATCGCGGCGATGGAGCCAAGCACGATGTTAAAGATGCGCTTGGTTTGTTCCGCCTGCCGCAACAATTGCAGCGGGACGATTAATTCATAGTCCTTTTTCTCATGAAAGCGGCGCATCAAAGATTCGATTTGCGGCACGGACGCCTCGATCAGATCCACGCTGTCGAATTGCACGGTGAGTTGATGCAGTTCCACTTTTTCCGCTTCGTAACTGCCGGAGGAACGGCGGACAATCGTTTCTCCGAAACGTGCCCGCGCGGTGGAAAGGGGGATATAGACATTGCTGTCCAGAGCCTGGCCTTCGCTATGACCTGTTTGCGGACGCTTTTGTTCCATGCTCTTTTCACGGATCAAACCGACGACCTTGTAATAGTCCGCTCCCATTTTCACTTCTTCATCAAGCGGGTTCTGGTAGGGGAATAAACGTTCAGCGAGGCTCAACGTCAGCACGCAGACGTTATTTTCATGAACTTCGTCGGTCTCCGCCAGGAACCGGCCTTTGACGATGTCCACGCCGGAGATTTCTGCGTAGATGGGAAAAGTTCCGATGACCTGTCCGGGGATGCTGCTTTTATCAAAGATAATATTGTCGCGGATAATCCGCATCGGCAGCACCCGTTTGACTCCGGGGATGGTTGTCTCCAGACGCCCGGCATCTTTGTAAGTAATGCCGTAATCCATCACATAGCTGCGCCGGGTGGCCGAAGCACTGTTGCCTTCCGGTGGTTTGACGCTCCGGATAATGATGTTATTACTGCCCAGTTTCTTGATCGCTTCCTGTGCTTCATAGGAGGCCCCTTCGCCAATGGCCAGCATGGCGATTACCGAGCAAACTCCGAAGATAATCCCCAGCATCGTCAGCGCCGACCGCATTTTATGCAGCAGCAGGCTCTTGATGCCCAATTGGACAATGCGGATGGCGCGATAGCCGATCATAGCCGGATCAACTCCCCGTTGGGCCCGAACATATCCGCCAGCCAATCCGCGTTTTTCTTGCCGGACGGCTTTCGCTGGATGATTTCGCGGTCGATGACGCGGTCCTTCATGTGCAAGACCCGATGCGCACGTTCGGCCACTTCCTCACCGTGGGTGACGAGGACGATGGTTTTTCCGGCGGCGTTGAGACGGTCGATCATTTCCAGAACTTCCGTGCCGGTTTTGGAATCCAGGTTGCCGGTCGGTTCATCCGCCAGAATCATCAAGGGATCATTGACGAGCGCACGGGCAATGGCGACGCGTTGTTGTTGGCCGCCAGAAAGTTGTTTGGGCCGGTGATCGAGCCGTTCGCCGAGACCCACGAGCCGCGCCAGTTTCTCGCAGCGATCATAACATTCCCGCAAATCCTTCCCCTGATAGAACAGGGGCACGTAGATGTTTTCCACGACCGTCAATTGATGAATGAGATTGTAGGATTGGAAAACAAAACCCAGCCGACGCCCGCGAATATCGGAGAGTTGATCGTCATTCATTTTGGCGACGTCCTCGCCGCCAAGGTAATAATGTCCGGCCGAAGGCCGGTCCAAACAGCCGAGAATATTCAGCATCGTGGATTTGCCGGAGCCGGAAGGCCCCATGATGGCCACGTAACTGCCTTCTTCGATTTCAAGGTCCACGCCGCGCAGGGCCCGCACTTCGACTTCTCCCAGCAGATAGCGCTTTTCCAGGCCGGCAATCCGAATAATGGCATTGCTGCTCATCGCAAATAATTCGATTAATGGCGGGCGGATGAAGGGGTGGAGCGGTCGATCTTGTCCGTGGGCGCCGCTTTGGGAGCAGGAGCCTTGTCGGAACGTTTGCTGTTCCAATCCACTTTGCCTTCCACTTTCGCGGTGACGTTGGTGCCGTTCAGGGAGAGGGATTTGTTGGTCTCAACTTCGTCCGGATTGATAATGGAGCCACCCAGATTCATGTTGTCGCCGTTTGAGAGCGCCGAGAGCATTACGGTGTCGCCATCTTTAAGGCCGGATTTAATTTCGATGAACTTGTCATTGTATAAACCTACGCTCACGGGAATGGGGGTGACTTCGGAGTTGTTCTGAGTGAAGCAAACCTGCTGGCCTTTGACTGAGGTCACCGCTTGAATGGGCACCGTAATGACATCGGTCAGGTTCGTGATGATGATTTCGGCGCGCCCGGAAACGCCGGGTTTCAAATCCGGCAACGGGTCTTCGATCACAATGTCCGTAGGATAAACCTTCAGGTTGGGGTTGTAATAACGGCTTTGCGCGTCCGGCAATAACGCCACCCGTTTGACGACGCCTTTGAATTTCTGATCCGGCAAGGAATCAATTGTGACATAGGCGCGGAGTCCTTCTTTCATTTGTTGCACGTGGGATTCATGCACGAGCACCTGCAACATCATTTGCGAAACATCAGGCAAGACAATGAGGTCCTGTTTCTGGCGGACAGTGGCGCCTTCTTCAATCAGGTAACTGCTGTTGCGGACACCGCTGGAGGCATAGATCACCATGCCATCCTGCGGGGCGTAAATTTTTGTCAGCCGCAACTGTTCTTTCAAATGGTCCAGCCGTTTCTCATTTAATTCCAGCGTGCGCTGGCGGGCTTCGAGATCCGCTTCTGCCTGGGCTACCTGAGCGCTGCACCGTTGTTTGATGCGCATCAGTTCCACCCGGGTCTGATCGACGGACGCTTCCAATTGGCGTTTTGATTTCGGGATGGTGTACTTGGTCATCAACCGCAATTCTTCTTCGGCTTGATCGAGCGCGATGGTCATGCGCTTGACCGTGAGGGAGTCCGTGTCCAGGTCCGATTTTGAAGCGTATTGTTTGTCGGCCAGTTTAACCGTCCAGGCGTAGCGTTCCTGTGCCCGTTGAAGGTCTTCTTTGGCAAGAGTGATTTTGGATTCTGAATCCCGCTTCATTTGAATGGAGTCGCCTTCCGTGTATTTTTCCAGATCGGAAATGGCAAACTCCACCTTCAATTCGGCGTCCTTGATCGTGCTTTCATTCACGCTCTTCTGAATGGTCAACGCTTCCTTGCCTTGCACATAGGCAAATTGGGAACTTTGATAAGCCACATCCTGAGCGGTGACACGGTCCTGCAAATCGGCGGCGTCGAGTTCGATCAGGAGATCGCCTTTTTTAACGTAAGTGCCTTCTGGAATAATGCTGATAATGGCGGAAGTGCCTTCCAGTTCGGATCTGACCGTGACTTCCTGCACGGCCTTCAACGCGCCGCCTTCCACAATCGAGATCAGAAAATCCCCGCGTTTGGTAGTGTAGGTGGGCACCGGCGGTAGATTGCTTTTACCGAACGAACGCACAATGACAATCAACAGCAGCAGCGTGATGACGCCGATGCCGGCGGCCACGCGCGGGCGTTGTTTGGCAAATTGAACGGCCTGGTTCTTGATTTTTTTTACGTCGATCATCGTTCTCCAAACAGTTGTTCCGGTGCGACAATTTGATCGTCGATCGGTTTTCCGGGCGCGGTTTGGGAGCCCGGCAATATTTGCGGCCGCAGCCAGAATTGTTCTTCGTCAATATTCAGCAGTCCGATGTCCCGCAGCAGCCCCAGCCGGGCCACGTGATAGTCCACCAGGGATTGAGTGACTGCATTCTGGGCCTGGATGAGCGCCGTCTGGGCATCCAGTTGGTCGCGGATTTCGGCGCGGCCCGCTTGCAGCAGCAGGTCCACACTTTCAACCCGCCGTTGGGCCAGTTCCGTGGCGCGAATCTGAATGTCATAATTCTGCCAGGCTTGCCGCAGGGTGCGGAGTCCCGAGTTGATGTTTTCCCGGGTGTTATCGAACGTGAGGGAGAGGTTTCTTAACTCGCGTTCAAAATTGATAAACGAAGCGCGGAAGGTATTGCGTTCCCGCAGCCGGTCGATCGGCAGGTTGAGTTCCAGCCCGCTATAAGCATAGGCGTTGCGGCTGTTGAAATGGGTGTAGTCTGTCGGGCCGTCCGATTGCAAGGAAGCGCCGGCAATAATATTGAAGTCGGCTTTCAACGCGTTGGCCGCCACTTTGATTTTGCGTTTGGTGTCCTCAAACCGGTCGATTTCATTGACGACATCAAGTTCATTCGTGACCGCGAGGGAGAAACCGTGATCTTCGTCCAGATTGACCGGGATCAAGCCGACTTTGGCCAGGTCCTGCAAATCTTTCTCATCCAGGCCCACGTCCACCCCGATGGGCAGACCCAGCGTAATTTTAAATTGATCGACGAGGTCCTGATAATGCTGCACGGCGCCGATGTAAGTGCTCTTGGCGCGCAGTTCATCCTGGCGCGCCTGATCGGCTTGATAGGGAGGTAGCCGGTCGTGAGATAACGCTTCGGCGCGCTGGCTGGCCTGCACCAATTGACGGTAGTTATTATATTGATTCCGGACCGTATCCTTTTGTTGCAGGATGCGGTAGTAGGCGGTGATGACATCTACTGCAAATGATTTCTGGAACTGCGCAAAGCTGCGAACCTCATAAATGACGTTGCGTTCCGATTGCTTGAGCGTTTCCGCCACGATGTCTGCGCCCGCGCCACGCAGCAGCGGCTGCATAAAATCAATGGACATCAAGGTTGTGGCCGAGGGACGGGGGTTGCCGGTGTAAAAGCGCAGCACATCATTCACGATGGCGCCGCTGAGCAGACCGCCGGTTTTGAGCAACTGCGTGACACTGATTTGATTGGTGAGCCCGCGCGAGTAATTGGCGTTATTATCCCGGTTCAAACCGGCGGAACTGCCCGCAGTAAATTTGGGACCGAAATCGTAACGGTCTTTTGTTAACGTGAGCGCAATCAGGTAAAGATTCTCTTTGTGAAGCTGGTAAGTGCGGTTGTTTTCGACGGCCAGTTGGAGCGCGTTGCTCAAGGTGATGAGCTGTTTGCCGTTAGCGAGGCGCTCCTTGATGATTTCCTCTGCTTTAATCTCATTCGGATCACGCTTGGAATAGCGGGTATCAATATTGAATGAGTTGGTCTTTTTCAGCGTGGCTAATTCCTTGCTGCGGAGTATGCCGTAAACTTCTTTATCAGCAGATTTGCGATAATGCGATTGCGTGCAACCTGCGACTGCGAGCAAAAGCAACCCGACGGCCATGCTGGTCAGGACAGGGGAAATCGACCGGTTTTTCCGGGGTTTCATGAAACCCCGGAAAAACCGGCCCGTCTCGCTCGGTCTGGTAATTGCGTCTTTTTTTAACACACCCATTAAGAATACCCTTAGCTACAAACTTTACTGTCAGGGTGTTACAGCGACGATTCCGGGCGTTGACTTATTCAAATTTTGCATAAGAAAATTCCTCTCCAGCTACTTCGTTTAATGCTTTGGTATAATTCTTAAATTCCAGCGTGGCGCCGACGGAACGGCGAACCAGGTGGCGTTCGCTTTTAACCTTCACCCGGCCAGTGGTATAGGCAGGGAAATCAGTCTCACTAATGTTTTCGGCCGAGAATGCCGCTTGCAAAATCCGGTGAGTCGGGGCAAAAGCATGTCTCCCACATGCAGACCGGCAGCGCCATGGTTTACCCGCGCGCTTTGGCTTTTTGGCCATGGGCCTGGCTATTTCTATGCGTTGGTATTTTTTATGGCCGGGCGGAAACGAATCTTCCTTTGCTGACGCTCGCCCAGCAGGTGCGGCAATTGCCTCCGATATTCGATGGCGTTAAACGTCCGTTTTTAAAGGGGTAAAAAAAGTGAATTTGCCGGCGGCAGAAGCTTGCCCGGAACGCGCAGAATGTTAGGCTTTCGTGGCCGGTAAACAGCGTTGACCCAAAATCGCAGCCTATTCCGGGAATGCGGAGTTGGGTTTAAGCCTCTTAAAAACACATGAATCGTCGAACTTTTCTTCGCACTACAGGTCTCACGGTGGCTGCTGCTGGTGTGGCTCCGGGATTTGCCCTTCAGGCTGCTCCGTCCAAGGGAGTCAACTGGCCCATCGGCTGTTTTAACCGGCCCTGGACCAAGTGGGGCTACGATGTGACGCTGGACAGCATCAAAGCTGCGGGCTACGGCCTCACCGGCCTGCTCACCCGCACTAAAACCGAACCGTTCACCGGGGACGATGCCACGCCGGAATATCTTGCGGCGTTGAAGAAAAAAATCGCCGATCATGGCCTGGGCGTGAATATGGCGGCGTTGCGCAGCCGGCATAACATTCCAGTGGCAGATTCCATCAAGGAAGTGCGGAAGCAGATTGATAACGCAAAATTTCTGGCGCTGGAATTCATGCTGACCTTCGGGGTGGATAAACCGGATCAGTACGATAATTATTATCAGGTCATGGCGGATGCGGCGGCATATGCCCAGGATAAAGGCATCAAGCTGGTGATGAAGCCGCATGGCGGCGGCAGTGGGGCGGCGGAAGAAATTTTACGGTGCCTGGAAAAAGTAAAACAGCCGAATTTCAAAATTTGGTACGACGCGGGCAATATTATTTACTACACCGGCAAAGATCCAGTGGCCGAATTGGAACCGATTGTGCAGCACGTGACCGGCTTTTGCGCCAAGGATTGCGGCGGAGTGAAAAGCGAGGTGATGATTCAATTCGGGGACGGGAAAGTCGATTTCAACGGAGTGTTCAAAAAGCTGAAAGCGGCTGGCTTTAATGGGCCGATTATGGTGGAATGCTGCGCGATTGGAGCGACCCCGGAAGTGACCGCTGAGAATGCGCGCAAGAATCTGGAGTTTTTACAACGGGCTTTGGCGGCGATCTAACGTCCGGCGGTTCTGCGGGTCTAAATTAAACTTATGCCGAAATATATCATCGAACGCAAAATCCCCGGCGCGGGGCACTTGTCGCCGCTGGATTTGCAGGCCATTTCCCAGAAATCCTGCGGGGTGCTGACGGAACTCGGTCCGCAAATCCAATGGCTGGAGAGTTACGTGACGAACGACAAGGTCTATTGCGTTTACATTGCTCCGGATGAGGAGTTAATTCGTGAACACGCGCGCAAAGGCGGTTTTCCGTCGGATCAGATTTCAGAAGTAAAATCCGTGATTGATCCCACCACGGCGGAAAGCTGGTCCGTCGCCGTAAATACGACGGTGAAGAAACCGAAAGCCAAACGCAGTGTGCGCGCCTGAGCGCCATTTCCTTTCTCCATGAAGGCAAAGTCGGGACCCCGGCAGATGCGTGAATTATTGGCGCGTCCCGGTTTAATTCTCAGCATGGGAGCGCACGATGTTTTCAGCGCCTTGATCATTCAGGAGGCCGGTTTTGAAAAAGTATTCCTTGGCGGTTTCGGCGCGAGCGCTTCCCTGTTGGGCCTGCCGGATTTGAATTTCCTGACGATGACGGAAATGGCGGAAGCGGTGCGGCGCATGGCCACCCGGTTGACCATTCCGGTAATTGCGGATGGCGATACCGGCCACGGTGATCTGCATAATGTGCAGCGCACGGTGGAGATGTTTGAAGCGGCGGGCGCAGCCGGCATTCTGCTGGAGGATCAAGTCGCGCCGAAACGCTGCGGTCATTTCGCCGATAAACACGTCATCCCCACGGCGGAAATGGTGCTGAAAATCAAAGCTGCGGTGCAAGCAAGGAGTAATCCGGATTTCGTAATCTTTGCCCGCACGGATGCGCGGCAGATGAACGGGTTGGACGATGCCATTGACCGGGTGAACCGCTGTGGTGATGCCGGCGCCGATGTGGCGTTTGTCGAAGCGCCGCAATCCCGCGCTGAATTGGAAGAGGTTCCCCGGCGGGTGAAACTTCCGCTGCTCGCCAACATGCTGACGGGTGGCGTGACCCCGATTTTACCGGCGTCCGAGTTGGAGCAGTTGGGCTATAAAATTGCGGTCTGCCCGATTGAATCGCTGCTGGTCTGCGCGAAAGCGTTGCGTGAATTGTGTGAAACGTGGAAGACGACAGGCCGGGTGGATCAACTGGCTAATCAGTCGATGTCTTTCGCCGAGGTCAAGCAACTGCTCGGATTGGAGGAATATCTCAAGCTCCGCGACAAGCTGTGAAATGGTCTAATTTCTTTGGAAAACGCACAAACGTAGTGACACGGTCGTTAAAACACAGTAATTACGGATATTTGTAGTTTATATCATCTGTATAAATTGTATAGATATATAAGGGTTGAAGTCATTGGAATTGATGATAATCATATTTCAAACCACTCGTCATTCGATCGCTTCAAAGGAGGATATTAATGAAGGTAACGGCTTTCAAAGTTCATGATTTCAGGTCGATTCGACATACTGGTGAGTGCACGTTGTCGGGAGATAATGTGACTATACTCGCTGGGCAAAATGAAGCGGGCAAGAGTGCTGTTTTGATGGCGCTTCGTGATTTTGATATGGAGGAAGGAAGGCTGCCGGCTACGGCGGACTTTTTTCCTGAAGGAAATGATAATGCAAAACCTCGAGCATCAGTTCAGTTTAATGTAGACCCTGATCAAATTAATTTGGAATTAGCTGATTCTGACTTGGGGCTTCCTGTTGGTGTATACCAATATTTGAAAGAGAAAAAAACAATTTGGGTGTCGCGTGATTTTGCCGCAGGTAAATTTTCGCTTGAAGACGAGCTTGAAAAAATTTGGCGAATTGAGGATGAATTATTCCGTAACAAAATTTTACCAGAAACAGAAGGTTTGCCTCCGCGAGAATCCCTAAAATTTGAGGAAGCGATTTCAAGGTTTTGGCCTTTATGGCCTCAGTTTGTTTTTTTTGACTCTTTTCAGGATCAACTCCCTCGCCAAATCGACGTAGCTAACTTGGCGCAATATCGTAAGATAAAATCGACAAAAACGCAGTCACTGCCAGAGCCGCAAAAAGGACAGTCATCAGTCGAAGATTTTATTGAATTAGCTGATATTGACATCAATCGGGTCATGGAACTCGGAGATCAAGATAAGGCCTTGGGAAACTACTTGAAAGGTAGAACTGCAACAATTACCGGGGATTTTTTGACTTATTGGAAACAAGCTGTAGATGGAAAGGAGAAAGTTGAGCTTCAGGTCAGACACACTCGTGATGTGAGTGGGCGTTTGCAGCTTGTATTTTATGTGCATGATGGCGTTGATCAATATCCAGAACAGCGTAGCAAAGGCTTCCTATGGTTCCTTAGCTTTTACCTGAGAATTGCGGCTGCTGAAAAACGACTTCCAGATAGAACACGGCTTTTATTGATCGATGAGCCTGGAACTTACTTGCATGCCAAAGCTCAAAAAAATGTCCTTCATTTGATTGAAGACAGAATTGCATGCAAACAGCAAGTAATCTATACCACTCACAGTCCATATTTACTTCCTGTCGATAAACTGCATCGATTACGTATTGTTGTTCGTGATGGTATGGATGGCACTGTTGTGGTGGATCGTTTAACGCACCCAACGTTGCGAGGAAACCTGTTTGCCGACACTTTGTCTCCCATTATTACGGCCATTGGACTCGATGTTCGAGAGAATTTACGTGGCTTGTCTCAAAACAACCTTCTTGTTGAGGGTCTCAGCGACTATATTTATGTTACTACTTGGATTGCTACTCTGAAGATAAAACAGATGGAAGGTGTTTCTATTTTTCCAGGTACTGGCGCAGGCACTTTGCCTGCTATTGGTTCTCTATGTATCGGTTGGGGGCTTTCATTTTCCATTCTTCTAGATCGGGATGATGATGGTTTGAAGGTTGCCAAAAAATTTGAACGCGAACTTGGGATTTCTCACCTCAGGATTATACACCCCGAAAGTGCTTCTACTATAGAAGATGTTTTTGATCCTGATGAATTTGCAGAATTGTTGCGAGTTCTAGATCCCGCGTTAGGAGTTGACCGAGATGAAAAGCCGTCGAAAGCTATCAAACGCCAAAGTGTCGATAAGATATTACTTGCTCGAAAATTCGCTGAACAGTCGGTGAAATATCCTCGAAGTGCCGTCTCATTTAGAAGACTTATTGAAAAAATACAAAAATCTTTCGACACAAACGAGTCCGTTTAATTGGGAGATATTTTAGAAATAAATAGAAGCTCGAACTCGTGTATAACGGCATCTTGCAGCGCATGAATCGATTCGGCGGATAAAGGGTGATTTTTATTGAGTTGCCTGACGGTTATTTCCAGGCCCGATGCAGCACGGCCAGTTCGGTTGCGGCAACGCCCAGTTTGGCACGGTCTCCCAACACACATTTGTTGCGCACGACGGAAGCGGTTTTCTCAATGATGTCATGCAGGCGTGGGTCGGAGTTGGTCGAGAGTGCTTCGTAATGCAGTAGTTCTACCAAAGCAAAGCTGGTATCGGTCACGCCCACGGCCTCGAACTCATCCAGAACGGTTTTTACGGCGGATGCCGACATGGCGCTGAGTTGGGTTGCCAACGACTTTTCTTCCGCGGGCAAAACGCTGCGCAGATCGTTCAGCGCGCGGAGAATGATGAGGTGATAAACGGTGCGCGCGTTGTGGGCGTCAATCCAGCGGCCATTTTCCACCTGGCCGGGCGCTACCCCAACAGCGAATTTGTGAAGTGCGCCCCGCAGATACTTTTCCGCCTGAGTCTCCCGATAAGCATGCGCGAGCAGGCTGACGGAAAAAGCATTGTAATTGAAGTTGCGCACACACGGTTGCGTGAGCGCCCAATCGGCGGCGCGCAACCCGGCCTTCGTCCAATTGGCTTGCTGATACACCTTGCCTGCGGTCAGCAATGCCACCCCGCATTCACCGGTGTCAAATTGCATGCCGCCACCCGGATCAAGCGAAACAATCCAACCGTCTTTCACAGCGTCCGGCTGATCTTTCACCAGCCGGTCGGTCATTTCTCCGAAGCGGATATTTTTGCCACGCAAATCCGGCAGCGGGAAATGGCCGTCCGGTTGCTGGGCGTGAAGCATGATTTGGCACGCGCCGGTGACCAGTCGATCCAGTTCCGGCAGTTTCTCCGGCTGATGTTTCAGGACGGTGGGACGGATTTCACAGGCGGCTTTCACGAGACCCGCATACAGGCGCAGCATTTGATCGGGAAGTGGTTCGCCTTTGATGATCGTGCGCATCGCCCGGCCTTCACTCTCCAGCGCACGAATAAACCAGAGCGCGTTTTGTGCTTCGGAGACCGGTTCGTTGCGCGCTTGAGTGCCTTTGCGGCGGGCATCCGGATAACCTGCTTGCGGGCCGAGTGCTGCTTTTAATTCCGCCACCACGGCCTGCACTTGCGCGGCGTCATCGCTGGCCATGGCGGTTTCCAATTTCGCGTTGAACGCTTTCGATTGCGCCAGCAGTTCGGCAGTAGGATGAAAAATGGGCAAGCCGCCCATCGACCAGCCGCCCGGATCAATGCCGACGCTGCTTTCGGCGGCGCGGATGAGTTCTTCGGCGGCGGCCGTTTTTTGCTGGGCGAGCGCCTGCTTTACGTCGGTGGTCGTTTGTTCCACTTTTTCGACGAGCGGACGTTGATTCGTTTCGCGGGCCAATTGGTAGGCTACACGCAAACGCGCTTCTGCCTCGGTCGTGGTCAGCGTGGCTTTACTCAAGAAATTCGTTTGCGCCACTACTACGTGCGCGAACCCAAGTATCAGCGAGCCAAGAGCCAGTTTTTTTCGCAATTCCATGCTGTGCCGGAAGTAACGCCGCCAGCGGTTATCCGGTTGCACGGGAATTTAACAAAGACTTGCCGTAAAGGAGAGTTTAAACGTTAAAACGGAGTGCCATCACAGGTGATGATGGGATTGCTAAGTGGTTGGAGATGAACGGATAGTTGGGAAGCTTCATTTCATCACTTGCAGGCCGGGATAAAGCGGTGTAAATACCCCGCCCTGAAATAAGCGGTGCTATTAATGCTATGGAACACGAATTAAAAGAACTCAAAGAATTTGTTGCGGAAATCAAAGCGGATCGCGTGGCGCAGAAAGAAAAGGAAAAACGCGAGTCGTGGACGAAATACACCTCGCTCACGATTGTGATTCTCGCGGTGTTGTCCGCGATTGCGGCGCAATGGGCGGGCAAGTTTTCCGGACGCGTATTGGTCAACTTGAATGACTCCACGTTTCATCAGACGAAAGCCTCGGATCAATGGAGTTTCTATCAGGCCAAGTCGATCAAGCAGAATTTGTACGAGATCGAACGGGATCGTTTGAAAAACGACGCGCACGCGGACCCGAAGGTAATGGAAAAAATCGAAGCGAAGATTCAAAAGTACGACAAGGAAAAGGCTGACGTGATGGCCGAGGCCAAGAAGCTGGAAGAATTGCGCGAAAAAGCGCGGGATGTGGCGACGACGGCCAGTCATCAAGGCGGGGAGATGGGCTTATCGATTTCCTTGTTCTCCATCAGTATTGCGATGGGGTCCATCTGCCTGGTAGTGAAGAAGCGGTGGCTGTGGTACGTCGCGATTTTCCTGGGCACAGCAGCCACTTTACAAGCCATCAAGGCCATTTGGTTCGTGAGCTAGGGAACGGATCTGATTTGCCGCCGGTGGGATGACTGGCGCGGTAGAGTTATATACTTACCTGCTGGATGATGGCTTGCAGGCCATGATCCGGCAGGTTTTTTGTCATAAAATTGTAACTGGCGATTTTTGACGGGCTGATTAGGATAACCAACCTTTGGCTGATCGCGGCCTGATTATGAGTGAATTTTTAGCGGCGCATTTTATTAACCGGGAATTGAGCTGGCTGGAGTTTAACCAGCGCGTGCTGGATGAGGCTTTGGACAACACGAATCCCTTGCTGGAGCGGGTTAAATTCTTTTGCATCACCAGCTCCAACCTGGACGAATTTTTTGAAGTGCGCGTGGCGGGGGTGAAGCAGCAAATCGAGAGCAGCGTGGTGGAACGCAGCATTGACGGGCTGACCTCCTCGGAGACTTTCCGGGCGATTTCCCAGCGGGTGCGGCAGATGGTGGAGCAGCAATACCGGTGCTGGCGGGAGGATTTGCAACCGGCGCTGGAACGCAGTGGCATTCATTTCCTGGAACCGCAAAAGCTGGAAGAGTCGGACCGCAATTGGCTGGAGCAATATTACTTGAGCAAGGTGCGTCCGGTGCTGACGCCGCTGGCGATTGATCCGGCGCATCCGTTTCCCCAACTGCTGAATAAATCGTTGAACGTGATGGTGCAGTTGGAAGTGACGCAAGGGGGCGAGACACGGAAACGGCTGGCCATTGTGCAGGTGCCGCGCGTTTTGCCGCGCTTGATCAAGCTGCCGCGCAACGATTCCCGGCAGGATTATGTTTTTCTGGGGCATCTGGTCGGCCATTTCCTGGCGGACTTATTCCCGGGCAATACGATCCTCGGTTACTGGCTCTTCCGGGTGACGCGCAACAGCGAGTTGTACATCGATGAAGAGGATGTGGCGAACTTGTTGAAGGCAGTGGAAAATGAACTGCACAACCGCCGCAAAGGCGCGGCTGTCCGTCTGGAAATCGAACATGATGCGCCGTTGGAGATCCGCGCGCAATTGCTGGAGACGCTCAATCTGGAAGAAGATGATGTTTACGTGATTGACGGTCCGGTGAACCCGACCCGCCTGATGGCGATTTGTGAAGGGGATCATTCACCGGAGTTGCGTGACCCGCCATTTGTCGCGCCGGTGGCCGCTTCCTTGCGGGATGAGCCGGATATTTTCGCGGCTATCCGTCAGCGGGATATTCTGCTGCATCATCCGTATGAAAGTTTCAGCAGCGTGGTGGAATTTCTGGAGCAGGCGGCGAATGATCCGAAGGTGCTCGCCATCAAGCAGACGTTGTATCGCACTGGCGGTGACACGCGCATTGTCGGCGCTTTGATGGATGCCGTGCGCAACGGGAAACAGGTGACGGTGGTGGTGGAATTGCGGGCGCGGTTCGATGAAGCGAACAATATTCAATGGGCGCGGCGGTTGGAAGAAGCGGGCGTGCATGTGGTGTATGGACTGGTGGGTTACAAGATTCACAGCAAAGTCTGTCTGGTGGTGCGGAGTGATGAAGATGGCATCCGCCGCTATCTCCACGTTGCCACGGGAAATTATAATCCGACGACAGCCCGCATTTATACGGACATGGGGGTGCTGACGTGCAATTCGGGCTTCGGCGAAGACGCGACCAATTTGTTTAATTTGCTGACGGGCATCTGCCAGTTTCAGGGGATGGAGAAATTGCTGATCGCACCGTTTGAATTGCACCAGCGGATGGTGGCGCTGATCGAGCGGGAGACGGAGCATGCCCGCAATGGTTTTCCGGCCCGCATCATTGCCAAGATGAATGCGCTGGTGGATCCGGAAATTATTCAGGCGCTCTACGTGGCTTCGCAAGCGGGTGTAAAAATCGATTTGATTGTGCGGGGCATTTGCTGCTTGCGACCGCACGTGCTGGGTGTGAGTGAGAACATCACGGTGCGGAGCATTGTGGATCGTTTTCTGGAGCACAGCCGGATCTTTTACTTTGAGAATGCGGCGCAACCGGAGGTGTTTGTGGGCAGTGCGGACTGGATGCCGCGGAATTTCTTCCGGCGCATTGAGGTGGTGTTTCCGGTGGAGGATGGCAATTTGCGCGAGCGCATCAGCACGGAATTGCTGGGGGTGGCGCTGGCGGATAATGTGAAGGCCCGTTTTCTGCAAGCGGATGGCAAGTATTGCAAACGACCTTTGAAACCAAGGGAAGTGGCACATCGCAGTCAGGTGGAATTCATCGATCTGGCGCGCGGAGTGCGGACGAAAAAAGCGGCCGGGAAGAAACAGAAAAACGTGGTGGAAGTGAAGCTGGCGCAGAGCCCGTTTAACCAAAAGACTGGGCGCATAATCAAACGCGGCTGTCGCCGCGCTG
>JBEHZA010000033.1:0-20295 GCA_048497895.1 Verrucomicrobiota bacterium | reverse complement strand
GAGAACAAAGCCTCAGTCCAGATAGACCTGTTTCATAGGTGTGTAGGTATAGGGTACCGGGTAATTGCGTTGCACCTTACCGGATACTTCCCCAAATGGCTTGAACGCTTCGCCCTATTTTTTGAATAATTCGCTCACCGCTTCCCGTTCCAAATGCTTTTTCCGATAGGCCAGAGGAGAGATAAAATACTTCGCTTTGAATAAACGTTGTAGATGACTTTGATCCGCAAAACCAGTGCGCTGGGCCACTTCTGCCACACTTTCCGCGGATTCCCGCAACAAGGTGGCAGCCCGCTCTAAACGCAAATCCCGCAGGTAATCACCGAACCCCCAGCCGGTCGTTTGCTTGAAGAAAGCGCGGAACCGGCTGGCGCTCATGCCCGCTGCCCGCGCCACTTCCGCTTGTGAAAGGGTGCGGTGACAATGTTGCGACAGGTATTCCAATGCCCGCCGCAATCTCGCTTCCCGCAAAGACCTTAGCGTGGCCGGCTCGTCTTTCGTCACTTCTCCAGTCACCAGGCCCCGGCCCAATTGAAAGAGCGTCTCTAAAAAATAAAATTTTAATTCCGTGTAGCGATTCTCTGACGACGGTTGCGCAAACCACGTGCGGGCGAGCCGTAAAATCGCTCCATGCACCAAGCCCGTCACCGCATCATCACCGCGTAAGCGTGGTAACGTTTTTTCGGAGCGTCGGTCCCACGCAGAAAGAAAGCCCCGATCAAACGACGCGCCCCCCGGAGCCACCGCCGACGCCTGGAACAAAATGACCAGCGCGGTATGAGAAGCTTCCATTTTCGTCACCCCATGAATTTTCAGCGGATCTACCAGCACCACATCGCCTGAGCGAAACGGAAACCGGTCATTGCCACACCGGAACTCTCCTTGCCCGCTCAACGCCACGAATAATTCGTAGTAATCGTGCCAGTGCATCCAGTTTTCGCCGACAATCTGCCGGTAATCCGGATATTCCTGAAGCAAGAGACTCAGTGGCAGTTCGACGGGAAACTCGCGGGCCAGATAACGCCGGTCATCGATTCGCCCGGCCGGAGTAAACGGCTGATGAGGTTGTCCGGAAAGAAAATGTAATAAGTCGCGCGTATCGGGATTCATGCAAACCAATTCAACCACCGGCCGTCCTGCAACTACGCACAGACCCCTCCACCGCGAAAGTGGCTATCCCGACAAGACGTTCGGATTCATGGAATTGCGCTGAGAATAACCGCAAAGCAAAGGCAAATGCAAGTGCCCTTCATGCTTTCGTCACGCGTCGTTATCAATGCGAACTGCTAATATTATATTCTCGATTGAACAAGCGATTCTCAGGAGCGATTTTTCCTGAAAATCCGCCTCCGACGGGTCGGATCAATTGCGCCAATAACCTTGTCTTTCCTTCTTTGTCTCACTTCACGATTGGCCTTGGTTCTTGCGCTAAAAAATTTGCGTTTATTCCCCTTCGTTAAACGGCTCTGCTTTATCCTTGGTTTTTATGTAAATATCGTTTATACCGAATCCGTTGCTTGTTCGGCATCCATACCCAACCATGAAACGTTTCTTACGGTCGCTTTGGTTCACAATGCTGGTTGTTTGCTCGGCAAAAACCGGCTTCGCTCAGCCTGCCTTTATCAATCAGGATCCGCTCAAAAGTTTTGCGGGCAATACCGTCAAAAATTTGCGGCTGGGAGAATTCTCGAAGGACAAAACCGAAGTCACCATCACGGTCGATTATACCTACGACGGATTTGGCGGCCAAAACGCTGTGCTTGTGCCGGTGATTGAAAAGAAAGGACAACCCGGTGTCTCGGCCTGGTTTGGTTGCGATGGCCAGGCCATTGGCCGTGGGCGTGGCATTGTCACTTTGAAAGTTAAATTCTTCAATGATGAGGCGGGAGTGCCGCCGCAATTCACCACGGACCGTTTGCGCATACTCATCATGCACGAAAACCGCCGCTCCATTATCAGCATTGTCCCCTTCTTGAAGACGATCTCGTGGGGCGATCCGGATGCCAAACCCGCTCCAGTTGCCGCTGCCGCCACCGTGAGTGAAGCCGATAAAGCCGCCGCCGAAGCGGAACTCAAAGTCCGTCAGGCCGCCCGCTTAAAGGCGGAAGCCGAAGCCAAACAACGTCTGGAAGCCGAACAGAAAGCCAAAGCGGAAGCCGAAATGCGCGAACAAGCCCGGATTAAGGCCGAGGCCGAAGCCAAACGTTTAGCGGAAGAGAAACGGCTCGCGGAAGAAAAGGCTCAAGCGGAAGCCAAAGCCCGTGAAGCGGCGCGCATTAAAGCGGAAGCGGAAGAAAAACGGTTGGCCAAAGAAAAACGGTTGGCCGAAGAGACCGCGAAAGCCGAAGCCAAAATGCGCGAAGCGGCCCGTCTCAAAGCCGAAGCCGAAGCTAAAGCGCTCAAGGAAGCCGAATTAAAAGCCAAAGCCGAAGCGGATATGCGCGAAGCCGCTCGTCTTAAAGCGGAAGCCGAAGCCAAACGGTTGGCTGAAGAAAAACGGCTGGCGGATGAAAAGGCCAAGGCGGAAGCCAAAGCTCGCGAAGCCGCCCGGGTTAAAGCGGAAGCCGAAGCCAAAGCGTTAAAAGAAGAAACTGAGAAACGCAAAGCCGCGGAAGCCGAAGCGAAAATCAAGGCGGCCAAGGCCGCTGCGGAAGCTCAACGGCTGGCCGAAGAAAAAATGGTGGCCGAAGCCAAAGCCAAAGAAGAAGCCGCCTTGCGCGAGCAAGCCCGTTTAAAAGCCGAAGCCGAGGCCAAGGCCCGCGAGGAAGCCCGCCTCAAAGCCGAAGCCGAAGCCAAGCGTCTGGCGGAAGAACGACGTCTGGCGGATGAGAAAGCTCAAGCCGAAGCCAAAGCCCGCGAAGCTGCCCGGCTCAAAGCCGAAGCCGAAGCCAAAGCGCTCAAAGAGGCGCAATTAAAAGCCCAGGCCGAAGCCGACATGCGCGAGCAAGCCCGGCTCAAAGCGGAAGCCGAAGCCAAGCGTTTAGCGGAAGAACGGCAATTGGCGGAAGCTAAAGCTAAAGCCGAAGCCAAAGCCCGTGAAGAAGCCCGTCTTAAAGCCGAGGCGGAAGCCAAGGCCCTCAAGGAGGAAGCCGACAAACGCAAAGCCGCTGAAGAAGCCGCCCGTCTTCAGGCGGAACAATTAAAAGCGGAAGCCAAAGCCAAAGAGGAAGCCGCTTTGCGTGAGCAAGCCCGCTTAAAAGCCGAAGCCGAAGCCAAAGCCCGTGAAGAAGCCCGGCTCAAGGCCGAAGCCGAAGCCAAGGCTCGCGAAGCGGCCCGGCTCAAGGCCGAAGCCGAAGCTGCCCGCTTAGCCGAAGAGAAACGCATGGCCGAAGAAAAAGCTGTCGCAGAAGCCAAAATCCGTGAAGCCGCCCGCCTCAAAGCGGAAGCCGAAGCCGCCCGCCTCGCGGAAGAGAAACGTCTGGCCGATGAAAAAGCTCAAGCCGAAGCCAAAGCCCGCGAACTGGCGCGTTTGAAAGCTGAACAGGAAGCCAAGGCCCGTGAAGAAGCCCGCGTCAAAGCGGAAGCCGAAGCCAAGCTGCTCAAGCAGGAAGCTGAACGCCAGGCCGCCGCGGCGGAAGCCACCAAGCTCATGGCCGCACAGGAAAAAGCAGAGGCTGAAGCCAAGCGGCTCGAACTCGAACGAAAACTGGCCGAAGTCCAGTTGGCCGAAGAAAATGCTCTGCGCGAGCAGGCCCGCTTAAAGGCGGAGGCCGAGGCCAAACGCATTGCCGCTGAAAGCGAACTAGCGACGGCAAAAGCAAAGGCTGAAGCGGCTCTTCGCGAACAAGCCCGGTTGAAAGCTGAAGCCGAAGAGAAAGCCCGTGAAGAAGCCCGCATCCGGGCAGAAGTCGAAGCCAAACAACGCGACACTGCACTGCTTAAATTGCAAGCGGAAGCGAAACTCCTGGCGGGCGCAAATAAAGATGCCGAAGCCAAAGCGCAGGCCGAAGCCGCCGCGCGGGAACAAGCCCGGCTGCAAGCGGAAGCTCAAGCGCAACAGCTTTCTGTCGAAAAGAAAAAACTCGATGAAGAAATCCGCAAAGCGGCGGAAGCCCGTCAAGCGGCGGAAGCCGAGGCCCGCCAACAGGCGGAAGCGGAAACCAAAGCCCGTGAATTAATTCGCCAGCGCGCCGAACAATCCGGCAGCCAGGCCGCCAGCGCCGTGCCCGTGCTCTCGATTCCCGCGGACATTAAATCACGCATCACGAATGTAGATGTCGTCAACCGCAGTCTGGACCGCAGCCAAATGACGATCGGCGTCGATATCGAATATAAAGACAAGCTTGGCCCAAAACCGGTCGTGGGCATTGCTCTGGCCCGCACCGGCGAACCTGAATCGAGCAAATTCTTTGAGGCTCCGCCCATCGAAATCTCTAAATCCAAACACGAAACCGTTTTGATTCCGGTCAAATTTCACCCATCCGAATCAACGACCGCCGGCAGCTTCGCCACGGATCGCATGCTGGTTTATCTGGCTGAAGCCACCACTGCGCAACAGTTCAATCTGTTTGCTGCAACCATGTATCTGGCCTGGAAAACCCCTAGCCTGGGCGACGTCGTCAATGCGCAACCAACGGTAGCCTCTACCACTCAACCGAAAAAATCATTGGGCACTGTAGAAATGAGTGAATCCAAGCAAAACGACCTATTCAGCGGCTACCTGACAGTCCGCTATAGTCTCCTTGCGGATGCGGCCAAATTACGCGTGCGTCTCTATACCGCCAGCAACCCCAGCACTGCCGCCTGGTTCAAGACCGATGAAATTGACGTCAAAAACGGCGCGGGACTGGAGCTTTTAAAAGTGGCGGTGCGGCCCGATGCACCGGGATCATTAGACCTGATCACCACCGATACAGTCGATCTTCAACTCGTCGATGAAACCGGAAAAATTCTCGTGCAGAATAAACAAACGGCCACTCTCACCTGGGCGAGGCCGAAATAATCACTGTCTGCGATACGATTACCACTTGCGGGAACATGCTGCCTGAGTATCGTGCTTTTCATTACGTGATTTGAAGAACCGCCATGTCATTACTTTCAGTCTGGTTGCCACTCTGTTAACCGCGTTTACTCATACTCAGGCCGCCAGCTCACCCGATTCCGTTCAACCTCTTGCTCATTCTCCTAAAGTGTCCACCAACTCCACTGCTCCCCGGCACACGAACCGTCTGGCTAAGGAAAAGTCCCCTTACCTGCTCCAACATCAACACAACCCGGTAGATTGGTATCCCTGGGGTGAAGAGGCTTTTGCCAAAGCGCGCGCGGAAAAGAAGCCCATCTTCCTCAGCATCGGTTATTCCACCTGCCACTGGTGCCACGTGATGGAACGTGAAACGTTTGAAGATGAAACCGTGGCTAAATATCTGAACGAACATTTTGTCAGCATCAAAGTAGATCGGGAGGAACGTCCGGATGTGGATCAGATTTATATGTCCGCCGTTCAGACCATGACCGGACAAGGCGGCTGGCCGTTGAATCTGTTTCTCACGCCGGATTTAAAACCGTTCTACGGCGGAACTTACTTTCCTCCGCAGCCGCGCTATGGACGGCCCAGTTTCCTGCAATTGTTGGAACACATCAACGGCACCTGGCAAACGCGCCACGATGATGTTCAGGCCTCCGCCGCTCAATTGCATGAACATCTCAGCAACCAAAGCACGCAAGAACCGGTTGCCGGATTGGCGCTCTCACCCAGCATCATCACAAATGCGCTCAAGCAATTTAAAGACGAATATGATCCGCGCTACGGCGGTTTCGGAGATGCTCCCAAATTTCCCCGCCCGGCTCAACCGGCGTTGCTGTTAAACGCCGGGATCCGCCTTAAGGATGCTGAAGCGGTGAAAATGGTTTTGTTTACCTGTGACCGGATGGCCGCCGGCGGCATGAATGATCAATTAGGTGGCGGCTTTGCCCGTTATTCTGTGGATGCGAAGTGGCTGGTGCCGCACTTCGAAAAAATGCTCTACGATAACGCGCAATTGCTGAACTTGTATTTGGATGCCTACACCATTAGCGGAGAAAAGCGTTACGCCGATACCGCAAGGGACATCGT
Source organism: Verrucomicrobiota bacterium (assembly GCA_048497895.1). GTDB lineage: Bacteria > Verrucomicrobiota > Verrucomicrobiia > Limisphaerales > JBEHZA01 > JBEHZA01. The sequence goes on along the minus strand of JBEHZA010000033.1, from coordinate 14,243 downwards.
CCGTTATGTATTGCGCGACATGACGCATGCTCAGGGCGGCTTCTATTCAGCAGAAGACGCCGACAGCGAAGGCAAAGAAGGCAAATTCTATTGCTGGACCAAATCCGAGTTATCCAAATTGCTGACCGCCGAAGAATTTTCCGTGGCCGTCCGTTACTTTGGCGTGACCGAAGAAGGCAATTTTGTGGATCACAGCGACCCTGCCCCTTTGCCAAATCAAAACGTGCTCAGCATCGTCGATCCGAAACTCACTGATGCCGAAGCGCAACTCCTGGCATCAGCCAAGACCAAATTGTTCAATGCACGCAGCAAGCGCGTTCGCCCGCATTTGGATGATAAAATCCTCTCCTCCTGGAATGGCCTGATGCTCGGCGCACTGGCACGCGCCTATGCAATTCTGGGTGATGAATCCGTCCACGCGGCCGCGGAAAAGAATCTTCACTTTCTACAAACGCAATTGTGGGACGCGAAAAGCAAAACTCTTTATCACCGCTGGCGCGATGGGGCGCGCGATGATGTGCAGTTATTGGATGCGTACGCCTTTTTATTGGCTGGCGTGATCGATCTCTACGAAGCCACGCTTGATCCCAAACATCTCGAATTCGCGCTCACGCTGGCCGATTCGATGATCGCCCGATTCTACGATCCCGAACACGGCGGTTTTTATGAAAGCGCCAAAAACAGCGAACTGATTCTGCGCGTTAAAGAGGATTACGATGGCGCGGAACCTTCCGGCAATTCGGTTGCCACCCTGGCCTTGCTCAAACTGGCGGCGATTTGTGACCGGAGCGATTTGAAAGAAAAGGCGGAGCGGACTTTAAAGCTTTTTGCCCAACGCCTTCAAACTTTTCCCCGCGGCGTCCCCTACATGCTGCAAGCGCTGGATTTCTGGCTTGATGAACCGCGCCGGGCCGTCATCGCTGGTGATTCCAAATCCACCGAAGCCCGCACTTTACTGCATGCCGTTCACGCAGCTTACCAGCCGCATAAAGTAGTGCTGGGAAATACCGGTCCGGTGGAAGCCTTTGCTAAAACTTTGCCCGTAAAAGAAGGCCCAACAGTTTACCTTTGCACCGGCACTGCCTGCCAGCCGCCGACCAAAGACCCGGAGAAACTGAAGAAATTGATGAATTGAGGCCGTCCTCAATCCACAGCTAAATGTAATACATCTTGTTCTTCTCCTGGCTTTCCTCCAGGAGTTTTTGGAACGTGATGGCATTAGCCGCGTCATTCAGTGAGCTTTGCAGTTTCTGCCAGGCCGCGCGTAATTCCGGCGGACATTGCGGATCATTCAAAGCAGGAGAATCAAACACTTCTCCATGAATGCTGCGCAGCACATCGCCTAATGAAATCTCCGCCGGCGGACGGGCCAGCAGATACCCGCCTTCCTTGCCGCGCACGCTTTTCACAATCCGTTGCGCCTTCAATTCAATGAGAATCTGCACGAGATAATTCGCCGGAATGCCGTATTCAGAGGCTAATCCTTCGACCCGTTGGGCAACCCCGGTTTGATACTGGCGCGCCAGCGCGAGCACCGCTCGCGCCGCGTAATCACTTTTAACAGACAACTTCACGCGTGGAACTTAGGCAGGCGCAGCGGCCAACGCAACAAAAACCATGGCAACCGCTTTACTCGATCATCAGGGGAACAACCCGCGAATGCGTTTGGCATCGCGCACGCGGCTGATACCTAACGTGAGCGCGGCCATGCGCATCGAGACTTTGTCTTTGCGGCTGAGTTGCAACGTCTGAGTAAACGCCGTTTCCATAATCCGGAACAGTTTGTCCATCACCTCGGATTCGGTCCAAAAGAAGCTCTGTAAATCCTGCACCCACTCAAAATAGGAAACCACCACGCCACCGGCATTGCAAAGAATGTCGGGAATAATGAAAATGTCGGATCGTTGGTCCAGAATTGCATCTGCTTCGGGAGTGGTGGGCCCATTGGCAGCTTCGGCCAGAATGCGGCACTGGATTTTCGCGGCGTTTTCGCCGGTGATTTGGCGTTCCAGGGCGGCTGGCACCAGAATATCGCAAGGGATCAACAGCAATTCAGCGTTGGTAACCGGCTCGCCGCCGGGAAAACTGGAAATCGGTTGTTTTGCAGCGAGATGTTTATCCAATTCCCATAAATTGAGGCCCGCCCGGTTATAGGTGCCGCCCATGACATCGCTCACGGCGATCACCTTGACACCATACTTGGCGAGTGAAAAGGCAGCGATGGAACCAACATTGCCAAACCCCTGCACGACCGCTGTGGCATTGGCGGAATTCAAGCCAATGGTGTCCATTGCGCGATTAGCCAGATAACCCACGCCACGGCCGGTGGCTTCCCGGCGTCCCACCGAACCGCCAATCACCACAGGCTTGCCCGTAACGATGCTGGGAATGGTGTAGCCCATGTGCACCGAATAGGTGTCCATCATCCAGGCCATCGTTTGCTCATTCGTGCCGACATCGGGAGCCATGACATCCATCTGTGGTCCGATAAAAGGAATCATCTCCTGCGTATAACGGCGCGTGAGCCGTTCCAGTTCGGCAATCGACATTTTACCCGGATTGCAGGCGATGCCGCCTTTCGCGCCACCATACGGCAAACCGGTCAAAGCGCATTTCCAACTCATCCACATCGCGAGCGCTGCCACCTCGCCCAACGTCACATCCGGATGATACCGCAACCCACCCTTGGTTGGGCCCAGCGTCAAATGATGCTGCACCCGGTAACCGGAAAAAACTTCCGTGGTACCGTCATCGCGGTGGATCGGCAAAGCCACCGTCATCGAACGTTTCGGATATTTCAGCCGGTCGCGTTCGGCCACGGGAATCTGGATTCGATCGGCTACCAGATCGAATTGCTGGCAGGCCATGCGGAAAGTGGGATGATCGTAAACTTGCACATGCAAAATATAGCAGGTGGGAGAAGATTAGGAAACTGCTTTTACACACTGCCAAGGTAAGGTTAACTAGTGATAGTTCGATTTTAGATCATGACAGAAACACTGGTCATAAACGAGATTTACCTGAGCCTGCAGGGGGAAAGCACCTTTGCCGGATTGCCATGCATTTTCATCCGGCTCACGGCCTGCAATCTGCGCTGCTCTTATTGCGACACCGCCTACGCTTTCACGGAAGGGAAAAAATGGACCTTCCCGGAAATCCAAACGCGCATCCGCGAACTTGCGCAAACTTATCCCGGTCAACCGGCCATCGGCCATTTACCGCTGGTCGAGTTAACGGGCGGCGAACCTTTGCTTCAGCCGAACGCAATTCCGCTGATGAAATGGCTCTGCGATGAAGGCTTCACGGTATTGCTTGAAACCAGCGGCGCCCATGACATCTCCAAAGTCGATAGCCGCGTGCGACGCATCATGGACCTGAAATGCCCCAGCAGTGGCGAAGTGGCGCGCAATCGTTTTGAGAACCTGCCGCACTTGAAGGCCACGGATGAAATCAAATTCGTCATCGGCACTCGCGAAGATTACGAGTGGACGAAAGCACAGATAGCCCAGCATCAACTGGAACGCCTCTGTCCCCTGCTCCTTTCCTGGGTAGCGCCACTGGCTCCGCATCAACAGGACAAATCATTGAAACGCGTTCCTGAAGGTCAAACGCCGCTCACGCGTCTCGAACTGGTAGAACGCATCATTGCCGACCGCTTGCCCGTGCGCTTCCAACTCCAAATGCACAAAATCATCTGGCCGCCCGACGAGCGTGGGGTTTAACGCTGTGAGCAGAACGCAAAAAATACTGGATACTTTGCGCGCTTACGAATCGCGCAATGTGCTGTTCGTGGAAGCGGACGGCTCTTGGCCCATCGTTTGGGAACGGGCTCAGGGTGTTTATGTTTGGGGTGCGAACGGGAAGAAATACCTGGACCTGACCGCCGCCTTCGGAGTCGCCGCAGCAGGACACGCCACCCCCCGCGTCGTCAAAGCCGGCCAACAGCAAATGGGCAAACTGCTGCACGCCATGGGAGATGTGCATCCGCATGAATTGAAAGCCAAACTCGCGCGCGAATTAAGCCGGATTACATTTGAACGTTGGACGAAGAAAAAGCCCCTTACCGGCAAAACCATTTTCTGCAACTCCGGTTTTGAAGCCGTAGAAGCGGCTTTAAAGACCGCCCGCCTGGCCACTGGAAAACCAGGAATTATCGCGTTTAAGCAAGCGTATCACGGGCTCGGCTATGGAGCTTTGAACGCGACTCATCGCGAACATTTCCGCGCTCCGTTCCGGAATCAACTCAGTGAGTTCGGCCAATTCGTGGATTATCCCACGTCTTCAAAAGATTTAACGAAATTAAAAACCGATCTGCGCAAAATCTTCCGCACACATAAAACCGGCGCAATCCTCGTCGAACCTTTGCAAGCACGCGGCGGAATCAATGTGCCGCCCAAAGGTTTTCTACCGCTGCTACGCCAACTCTGCAATGAATCCGGCGCGCTGCTTATTCTGGACGAAATCTATACTGGCTTTGGACGCACCGGAAAATGGTTTGCGGCCGAACACAGTCAAACAGTCCCGGATTTGATATGTCTTGGAAAGGCACTAACCGGCGGCTTTCCACTGTCCGCATGCGTCGGACAGAGAACCATCATGGACTCCGCCTGGCCTGCTTCCACTGGCGAAGCGATTCACACGAGCACTTTCCTTGGTCACCCCGTTGGCTGCGCCATGGCGCTCGCGCAAATTCGGGAAATCTCTGCAAAACGTTTATGCGAACGCAGCCACGCTTCCGGAAATTTTTTTTTAAAACTGCTCCAGAAACTTCGTGCACCACGCGCCTATCAACTAAGCGCCCGGGGCAATGGTCTGATGCTGGGTGTCGAATTACGTCATCGTGATGAAAGTCCCGCGACGGTGGAAGCTTTGGATGTTATCAAGCGACTGCTCCATCAGGGTTTCATTCTGTTGCCCGAAGGCGAACACGCCAACATCGTCAGCTTTACCCCGCCGCTAACAATTTCCCGGCATCAAATGAGCCAAACGGTCACCGCTTTGCAAAAAACTCTTAACGAACGGCTCGGAAAATGAAGCTGACCGAGATGAAGGAAATCCTGGCCTCCGGCCAGATTCAACTGACGAAGTCGCTCGGGCAGAATTTTTTGCACGACGGCAATCAATTACGCCGAATCGTGCAAGCGGGTGAGCTTAAAACCACCGATAAAGTATTGGAAATCGGCCCCGGCCTCGGCCCACTTACGGAACTGCTCATCGCCGAAGCCGGCGAAGTGCTGGCGATTGAGACCGACCGGCGGCTGGTCGAATTCCTGCAAAAACGATTTGCCGCCGCAACAAACTTCCGCCTCTTGCATGATGACGCGCTCGGATATTTGAAACGCGAGACGACGGATTGGAGCGATTGGAAGCTGGTGGCCAATCTTCCCTACTCTGTAGCTTCGCCCATTTTGGTAGAACTGGCGCAATCCAAAGGCTGTCCCGAACGATTGGTCGCCACCTTGCAAATGGAAGTTGCGCAACGGCTCATGGCAAATCCCGGCAGCAGCGATTACGGGGTTCTCACCCTGCTGGTGCAATTGCATTACGAAGCCCGTTCTTTATTTAAGATTCCCGGAAGCTGTTTCTTTCCGCCGCCCGATGTCGATTCTGCCTGCATCACTTTAGTGCGACGCCCCGCCCCGTTGTTGGAGGCAGCTTTGGAACCGGTGTTCGAGAAATTGGTAAAGCGCGGTTTCTCGCAACGCCGGAAAATGATGTTGAAGCTGTTAAAACAGGATTGGGAGGCCGAACAACTTCAAGCGGCCTTTGCACAAGTCGGTTTGTCGGTGCAAACCCGAGCCGAAGCTTTGTCCCTGGAACAATTTGTACAACTGACCCAAACTCTACACGCCACGAAAAACCCATGAGTGATGAAATTTTTGATGTCGTCAACGAACGCGACGAAGTAATTGGTCAGGAATTGCGCCGGGAGGTGCATCGCCAGGGTCTGCGTCACCGGGCCGTGCATGTGCTGGTTTTCAACTCCCGCGGCGAAGTGTTTTTACAGAAACGCTCGATGACCAAAGACACGTTTCCCGGTGCGTGGGATTCGTCCTCCTCCGGTCATGTAGATTCAGGAGAAGATTATGACACCTGTGCCATTCGGGAATTGCGTGAAGAAATTGGCCTGCGGGTGGCTACAGTTCCGCAACGACTTTTCAAGATCGGGGCTCGCGCAGAAACCGGACAGGAGTTTGTCTGGGTTTATTCTCAGGCTTCCGAAGGCCCGTTTGAACTGCATCCGGAGGAGATTGAGAGTGGTGACTGGTTCACGCCGCAGCACGTCACTCAATGGATTGCGGATAAACCCGGCGATTTCGCCAGTGCGCTGATTCTGATTTGGGGATTGCTCAACGATCGTGGTCTGCTCCCGAAGTGATTACTTCAGCCCAGTTTTCGCACGACGCCGTCCGCTCCCAGCGCCGCCAGCAGCGGTATGCTGTCGCGGTTCGCGCAAATTGCCACATCGGCGGCCAATTCCGGCAGCTTTAAGAGATGTCGCCCATTCCGGGCATTGTGCATCGCGCCCAGCAGATCATCGGCTACCGTGCGATAGATAATCCGCGCAATCGCTGCCGAATCCGCCACATTTCCGGCTACAAACCGATCCCACAACAACTCGCACAAGGCGCCCGCCGCCAGTGTATCTTCATAGCTGGCCTGGTCTTCAGTGCCGCTGCAAACCAGCAACAGATTCTGCACCTCGTGTTTTTGAATCCAGTTAGCAACTGCTTGCAGGTTCACCAGCGCACCCACCAACACGGTCTTCGCGCCCGCGGAAGCGCGCAAGGCCCGCGTGCCATTGGTCGTGGACATCACAATTTTTTTATCAGCCACTTTTTCGCGCGTGAATTCCCGCGGCGAATTGCCCAAATCAAAGTTGATCGTGCCCGTTAAGCTCGCATCAATGCGAAAACCATGACGTTCCCCCGCCAGCAATACGGATGGATCAGCCAAACGGAGCGCCAACGCCTCCGGAATTTCCGAAACAGGACGAATCCCGCTCGCTCCATTGGCCAGCGCCGTCAGCATGGTAGACGTAGCGCGCAGGACATCAAACACCACGCACACCGTCTTGCTCAAATCGCGGGAACGGAGCCCATCGCATTCGGCGGGCGTAAAAATCACTTCCAAAGTGGTGGACATAAAATGAATCAATTCCGAGATACCGGCTAACCTGTCATGAGTCTACTTTGGTCCGCATATAGTGGAAGAGATATTGTTGAGCGTATCCTGCGTAAGGGCCGAAGTGGGTTTCAGAAAATCTCCGCAACCGTTTTGCGCCTACCCGGCGCTTCGGAAAATAAAGCTGTTGCAACGCCTTCTCTACCCACACATCGACTGGGAATGCGTCTTGAAAACCGTAAGCAAACAGCAGCACGCAATCCGCAATCTTGCGCCCCACACCCGGCAATTTTAGCAATTGTTCGCGAGCCGAGGCGCAATCCATTTGCCCTAATTCCGGCAAAGCAACCTCGCCGCGCATTATCATCTGCGCTGAACCGCGCAAATACGGCGCACGAAAGCCCATCTTACAGGCCCGCAATTCGGCTTCAGAACAGGCGGCTATCCGCTCCGCCGTGGGAAAAGTATAACCGGCTTCCGCACAGCCAAAATGTTGCACCCGGCGGCCATAGCGTTCGCAGAGCAGCGTCACGATTTGCCGGATTTGCACAATCTGTTTTGTCGAGGAGAGAATGAAGGACGCCAGACATTCCCACGGCTCCTGACGCAGCAGACGCAATCCGCGGCAGGCTTCGATGGCCGCCAGCATGGGCGTATCCTGCGGAAAGGTAATAACGACTTCACCGAGAGTCACGTGAGCTTGCAGATAGTTCGTCAGCCAATCCCAGTCGTCGGCAGGATGCGAGGTTTCAGCTTCAATCACGCTCCCGGATTGACGCAATCGCAGTGTTCGCTCTGCGATCACACCGTGCCACCAGCCTTCATATTCAAACCAACGGAACGCCTGACCGGAGGCGAGCGTCGCCGCGAGATCATAGTCCGTCACCCTGATAATTGTCCGGTGAGCGGGCCGGGACAACTCAGCGGAGATTGCGGCAGGCAAAGAGTTGGACGATATGAGTGACACGGTCACGATATTGCACTTCAAATTTACCTAAATCAGTAATCGATTCAAACTCACCGCGCAAACGTTCCGGCAACGGTTCTGGGACGTCGTTCTTCTTCACTTCACGCACATACAACGCATTTTCGCCTTTGCGGGTGGCATAACCGGGCCAGAAATAAAATTGGTTGGCAGGCTTATCCGTCGATTCGTAATAAACAATCGGCTGCGTCTGCACCACGCGCCGTGCTTCCGGAAGGTAAAACGAGAGCAGCCCGGTAATGCCGTAGTGCGAACCGATAACAAAGACTGGCTTGCCTTCCTGTGAGAATTTTTCACGCTGCGCCTCTACAACTTCAGCCGTAGCTTTCCAACCGCGCACCCGGGTTAAGGGATCTTTCTCCACCGGCAGGCCACGATTGACGATCTTGCGAATCAAATTAGTTTCATGCAGCAACACCACCGCTACTGGACCGAGCGCGACTCCCGCAATCAACCAACGGGAAACCGCTTGGACGCCTTCCCGCCAGCGCTGTTCCCAATAAACCGCCGCCAGACAGAGCAAAGGCAGCACAGAAGGCGCAATCCAATTGGGCTGCACACGGGAGCGGAGTGTATAAGCGAAGTAAACCAGAAATAGCGGCGCTCCCATGCTAAAGAAATAAATCAGCAGCGGATTCTGCCGATAGCGGCGCCAGAAGACAATCGCCGCCCAAATCATGGCGACGAAGAAAATGGGATTAAGCAGCCCGGCTTCACTCACCACGAAATCCTGAAGAAATTTAATGGTCGGCTTCCAGACCTGTTCCAGGCCTGCCCGATTCTCCAAATGTTTGACCGTAATCCAACCATTCTGCGAATTCCAAATCAGCACCGGAATGGCGCAAACCGCATTCACCAGCAAAGCCAGATACAGTCCGGGGCGGCGCAATTGTACCCGCGCCGGTTTCCACAGTGCGAAAAAGACCGCCCAGCTTAACAATTGAAACAGCGAGGTATATTTGCTGAGAAAACCCAATCCCATCCATAAGCCGCACCACAGCCAATGTTTCGTAGAATCCGTTTTTACGGCCCACCAACCGGAAATCATCGCCGCAGTCCAAAACAGAACGGACAAGGGATCGATGGTCATCAAGGTCGCACCGACAGACAGCAAAGGCACAGCCACGGTCATCAAAACCAGTGCAAAACCAACCCGAATGTTTACCTCTTTCATTAAAAAGCGCAGCAGCAGGATGGCCAAGACAGCCGCAATTAACGGTGAAAAGAATCGAACCCCAAACGCATTGTCACCCCAAATCGAAGTTCCCAGGAATTGCGTGTAAGCAATCAGCGGAGGCTTGCTGTAATAGGAAAGCGCCAGATGTTTAGACCAGAGCCATTGGTAGGCTTCGTCTTCGCTCAGTTCAATTTTTCCGGACGCTAAATAACCCCAGCGAACAAACAAGGTCAGGATGATTAATATGTATCCCAATCGCAGCCATTGAGCATCGCGTTGAGGCAATTCATCGCTCTTATTCGCTACAGCCGGATCGCGCACGATCTCCGGCGAAATAAACGAAGGCAACTTTCGCAACCATTGCGGAAACCAGCGCCGCCCACTCCATTGCCAGCCGGCATTTAAAATCCAAACTATTCCCGCCCCGGAACCAAAGCCAATAATGGCCCCCGCACAAACATCACTCGGATAATGCACCCCGCAATAAACGCGTGAAAAACTGACGATTAACGCCAACGGCAACATGAAGCGAATGCTCCGGCGGTAGTAGATAAACAGGATCGTCGTCGCGGAGAACCAATTCAACGCGTGAGAAGAAGGCATGCTCTTACTGGCACTGCGCCCGACCAGCACATGCGCATCCGGAATGACATTGAAGGGGCGCAAGCGACCCACGCCATCCTTAATGGAACTGCTGATCACGCCGTCTCCCAGCATGACCCCCAATACCAGCATCAACACGCAAATCCGGCCCCTTACCCCACCTTTCCAGGCAAGTAAAAATAATGCGGTCAGCACTAGCGGGACAAAAAAGGGCGTCGAGCTAAAGAACGGCATCACCCGATCAAACACGGGATTGCTTAGCGTCAGATTGACGAAGCGAAAAACTCCGGTATCAAATGATTGCAGCCAATCCATGTCAGGTCATCAGAGAACGGTTACGGAACCAGCTTGAGCGAAGACTATGAAAGGCTTCAATCTGAAAAACCGGGCAACGCTGGCGGTTAATAAACCACCAGCGAATTGATTGGGAAACCGGCCAGCTTATCCCGGCCATGGAGGAAACCCAATTCGATCAGAAAATTGATACCGACAATGTCCGCTCCGACTTTGCGTAATAACGTGGCCGCAGCAGCAGCCGTTCCCCCCGTCGCCAGCAAATCATCCAACAGCAGGACACGCGTGCCGGGCTTAACGGCATCGATGTGAATCGCCACGGTATTGGTGCCGTACTCCAGGTCGTAGGTCTGTTCGTGGGTGGTGTAAGGCAGTTTGCCTTTTTTTCGCACGGGAATGAAACCGGCGTTTAACTTCATCGCGGCGGCGGCGGCAAAGATGAAACCACGCGCATCGATCCCTACGACGGCATCCACGGAACCGGGTTTAATCCCGGCGATCAAAAGATCAATCGAACCGCTCAACAAGCGGGCGTCCGCCAGCACGGGTGTGATGTCTTTGAATTGAATGCCGGGCTTGGGAAAATCAGGAACGTTGCGGATTGCGCCGGTAATTTCTTGAACAGTTACGGTATGGCTCATGAGCGTAAAATATTGGCGCAATCAAACCACTTGTGGCTGATTGTTCAATACTAAACGTAGCAGGCAGCTTACTTCTTAACAGATTCCAGCTTCTCAATCATCTTGCGGAGCTTGCGCAACGCGATGTTTTGAATCTGCCGCACGCGCTCGCGGGTAACGCCGAATTTTTCACCGACTTCTTCCAGTGTTTTTTCCGTGCCGCCATCCAGGCCGAAACGATAACGAAGAATCGTGGCCTCACGCGGGTCGAGGCTCGTCACCATGTCCTGGAGCATGTCCGTAACGGTCTTATCCTCCAATTTTTCATAAGGCGTGAAGGCATTCTCATCCTGCACCACTTCCGAGAAATTATTGGAATCCTCGTCATCGCTGATAGGCGCATCCAGCGAAGCGGGACGAATCGCTGCCGTGCGCATTTGCGCAACGCGCGAGGACGTGATGCCCAGTTCTTCGGCCAATTCATCGTCTGTAGGTTCACGCCCCAATTCCTCCTGTAATTTCAGGGACGTGCGACGCATCTTGGAAATCTTATCAACCAGATGGACGGGCAACCGGATGGTTTTGGACTGATTGGCCAGCGCACGTTTGATGGATTGCTTAATCCACCAGGCGCCGTAGGTAGAGAGTTTCCCGCCTTTCGAGGGATCAAACCGCTCGACGGCTTTCATGAGGCCGATATTTCCTTCACTGATCAAATCCAGCAACGGCAGCCCCAGACCTTCATAGTCGCGCGCAATTTTTACTACCAAGCGCAGGTTGGCCTTGATCATCTGTTCCCGCGCCTTTTTATCCCCCTTTTTGATCCGGGCGGCCAACTGGATTTCTTCTTCCGGCGTGAGCAATTTGACCTGGCCGATTTCGCGCAGATAAAGTTTGATGGCGGTGTCCCCATCATACGCGGTGCGTTCCCGCGACTCATAAACTGGTGGCACCGGTTCCGCATCCCGCGGGACGTTTAAAGGCTCAACCAACTCCACGGCCACCGGCTCTGCGGTTACAACCCTGGTGGATTCTTTGGGGCGCTCGCTTTTAACCGACGCGCCGTTGACAACAGCTTTCTGTGCGACTCGATTTTTATTCCGTGTGCTTGCAGCCATAATATAACTCCAGCGTTGGAAGGTTGTCCGCCCGCAGCAAAATGTTTGCTTTGAACAACCCTCATTTTTCTATCATAGGCATTCTACCATAACCCGATGCCCACCCCGGGAATTTTATTCCGCATTTTCCCGACAATTCATTAATCCCGACGATCCCGTGCCATCATCACAAATTGCAACAACGTCAGCAGCGAAGTGATCATGGCGGCCACATACGTCATAGCAGCTGCGCTGAGGACTTCACTCACGCCTTCACGTTCCTCACCACGAATCAGGCCCAGCTTAAATAATTGCGCCTTGGCCCGGCTGCTCGCGTCAAATTCCACCGGCAAAGTGACTAATTGGAAAAGTGTAATAATACCGAAAACAATGATGCCGGCGGTGATAAACTTCGCCATCCCCATAAACATTCCTAAAAAGGAAAGGAACACGGCCGCATTGGAGGCAAAAGAAGCAATCGGCACCAGCGCCATGCGCAAATCCAGCATGGCATAGGCCGCCTGATGCTGCAATGCGTGCCCCGCTTCATGCGCTGCCACCCCTTGAGCTGAGAGAGAATGTCCGTGGTAATTTTCAGTCGAAAGAAAGAGCGCCTTCTTCGTGGGATCGTAATGATCCGTCAGTTCACCGGGCACTTCTTCCACCGGCACATCCTGCAACCCTGCTTCGTCCAGAATCTCACGAGCCGCTTCCGCGCCAGTCAATCCGTTCTGCGCGGGCACTTCCAGATAGTGACTGTAACTCGCCATCAGCTTGAAATGCGCATAAATGCCGAGCAACAGTCCTGGCAGAAAGAACCACCAGTATTTACCGTAAATAAACATGGCCAGCATAAATCACTCGCTTCCTAACTTAAGCCATTGGCGCTTGCATCGCTCCTGCGCCAACACTCAACCCTTTAAGTGGTTGACCCGGATAACTGATTCCCGTTCAAAATGATGAGCTAGAAGGATGCCAGTGAGCATAAATTATAACTCATTGATAATCAACCTCCTTAAAATCAAAATCCGACAAGAACTGCGACAACCGGCTCAACCTGATCAACCAGTGAGACAAAACTGTCACACCTCGAGCACTTTTTCAAACTTGGTCAAATTCTTCGCCTGACCGCGGGTGACGACCGCCACATCTTCTAACCGCACCCCACCGCAAGCCGGATAGTAAAGTCCCGGTTCCACCGTAACCACATGCCCGGCCATTAATATATCTTCCGAGCCGGTGCTGACACGGGGAGATTCGTGAATTTCCATTCCTAAACCGTGCCCCGTCCCGTGAAAAAATCCTTCCAGCCGGCCATTTTGCCGGCCGGTTTTAAAGCCATCCGACTCAAACGACTTTTGCACCGCAGCGTGCACTTCCGCTGCGCGCGCATTTGGACGGATTTGCTGAAAGCCGACTTCCTGGGCACGCGCCACCGCATGATACATCCGGCGCACTGTTTCACTGGCTTTGCCTTTAACAACCGTTCGCGTGATATCGCCGAAGTAACCGGTCTTTTGAGAGCGCGGAAAGACATCCAGGATAATCGGCTGATTCGCGCGCAATGGACCTGTGCCGCGGGCATGGGGATCGCATCCTTGCTTGCCACCCGCAACAATCGTATGGCTGGCCAAACCACCCGCCTGGATAATCGCAATGTCGATAATTGAGCGAAGTTTCTCTGAAGTGAGCGGAACGTTGTGATAAAGCAATTTTCCATCCCGCGCAATGCGGGACGATTTCAAAGCCTGAATGCCTTCCGAAAGCCCCACTTCGGCCATCATTAAAGCCGCGCTGATTTTTTTGATTTCGTCAGTCGTTTTCAGAGCGCGTTCAGGAAACACGCCCTCTTTCAGCACTTTTATTTTGATCTTTAAATCCCGCAACTGCCGGGCCAGTCCGTGAGGGAAACTGTGCGGAACACAAACTTTGGATAATCGCTTCGAGCGGATCAAATGCCGGATAACATGCGGTAAACCGGGCTTTTTAACCCCTTTCCGCTGCAATGCCTGCAGGCAGGAACTGAGGGAAATAATTTTGCAATGCGCCGCTTCTTTCCGGGCCCGGTCAAGCTCAAGATCATTCATGACCACATGCGCTTTACCCTGGAGGCGCAGGTAAATAAAAGGATCGGGAACAAACATGCCAACGGCATAGAGCATGTTCGCGTCACGCTCACTATCAGCGACCAACAAGAGGTTTTCGCGAGCCATGCCAGCAATAGTCTCCGCGCTCTCGCTCCGGCCCCGCCGTTCGAGCACATCCGCAATCACTTCAGGAGTGAGCCCACCGGCATACGGTGCATATTCGAAATCGTGAATCCCGCGCTCCGCGCATACTAG
>JBEHZA010000032.1:0-20295 GCA_048497895.1 Verrucomicrobiota bacterium | reverse complement strand
CGAAATTTTCCGGGCCATCGCACATGCGAACGTTGCTGCGACCAGGGACGGTCGCTGTCCGGGGCTGATGATCCCTCTACTTCTTCACAAACACCAGTTCCCCGCCTTTGGCCGTTACCCGAATCACATCCCCGGCCTTAAACTCTCCATCCAATAATTTCAGCGCGAGCGGATCGAGCAGATGTTCCTGAATCGTGCGCTTCAACGGACGCGCGCCGAATTGCGGATCGTAGCCTTCCTTGCCGAGGAATTCTTTGGCCGTCTTATCCACCACCAGCGTGAGCTGTTGTTGCGCCAGCCGCTTTTGCAGTCGTTCCAGTTGAAAATCGACTATCGTCAACAGTTGTTCCGCATTCAAACTGTGAAAAATAATCACATCATCCACGCGATTCAAAAACTCCGGACGGAAGTGGCTTTTCAATTCCACTTTCACCAGGCTCTCCATTTCTTCGTGATCTTTCACCGACAGCTTTCCCCCGTTGAAGAACTCCTGAATGATCGGCGAACCAATGTTGCTCGTCATGATGATTACGGCATTTTTGAAATCCACCGTCCGGCCCTGGCCATCCGTCAAACGCCCATCGTCCAGCACCTGCAACAGCACATTAAAAACATCATGATGCGCTTTCTCGATTTCATCGAATAGCACCACGCAATACGGACGCCGCCGCACCGCTTCACTGAGTTGCCCCCCTTCCTCATAACCCACGTATCCCGGCGGCGCGCCAATCAGCCGTGCGACGGAGTGTTTCTCCATGTACTCGCTCATATCGATGCGTACCATGGCATTCTCATCATCGAATAAAAACTCTGCCAGCGCCCGCGCCAGTTCCGTTTTACCCACACCCGTGGGCCCCAGAAAAATAAACGAACCTACTGGTCGATTCGGGTCCTGCAACCCGCTCCGCGCCCGCCGCACGGCGTTGGCCACGGCCTGGATCGCTTCATATTGCCCGACCACCCGCTGCTTCAAACGATCTTCCATGCGCACGAGTTTTTGCCGTTCCCCTTCCAGCATCCGCGTCACTGGAATGCCCGTCCACGAGGCCACCACATGCGCAATGTCGTCCTCCGTGACCTCTTCATTCAGCAACCGCTTGGTGTTCGGATCGTCCTGCAACGCCTTTTGGGTGGAAGCGAGTTTAGCCTGCAAATCCGGCAGTTTTCCGTACTGAATTTGGGCCGCGAGATTTAAATCACCCGTCCGCTGCGCCTTTTCCAATTCCAGTTTAGCCGCTTCGATCTGGCTGTTCACAATCCCCACCGCGTTGATCGCCGCTTTCTCGTTTTGCCATTGCGCCTTTAGCTTGGAGGCTTGTTCTTTGAAATTGGCCAAATCTTTTTCCAGTTTCTTCAGCCGTTCGCGCGAACCCTCGTCCTTCTCTTTCTTCAAGGCATTCTGCTCAATCTCTAACTGCATGATCTGCCGCTCCAGCTTGTCGATCACCGTCGGCATGGAATCCAGTTCCATCCGCAACCGCGAAGCCGCTTCATCCACCAGGTCCACCGCCTTATCCGGCAAAAAACGTTCCGTGATATAACGGTGTGACAACGTCGCTGCTGCCACCAATGCCGCATCCTGAATGCGAATGCCGTGATGCACCTCATACCGTTCCTTGAGCCCGCGCAAAATCGCGATCGTCGCCTCCACCGAAGGCTCCGCCACCTGCACCGGTTGGAAACGCCGTTCCAAAGCCGGGTCTTTCTCGATGTGCTTGCGGTATTCATCCAGCGTCGTCGCGCCAATGCACCGCAACTCGCCCCGTGCCAACTGCGGCTTGAGCAGATTGGAAGCATCCGTCGCCCCTTCCGCCGCACCCGCGCCGACAATCGTATGCAACTCATCGATGAACAAAATCACCCGCCCTTCACTTGCCGTAACCTCTTTCAAAAACGCCTTCAGCCGGTCTTCAAACTCGCCGCGAAATTTAGCCCCGGCAATCATCGCGCCTAGGTCCATCGCCACCAGCTTCTTGTTCTTGAGCGATTCCGGAACATCTCCGCTCACAATGCGCCGCGCCAGACCTTCCACGATCGCCGTCTTGCCCACGCCTGGCTCGCCAATGAGCACCGGATTGTTCTTCGTGCGCCGCGTCAACACCTGCATCACGCGGCGGATTTCTTCATCCCGCCCGATCACCGGATCAATCTTGCCCGCTCGCGCCGCCGCCGTCAGATCGCGCCCGTATTTTTCCAAGGCCTGAAACTTGTCCTCGGGATTCTGGTCCGTCACCCGCTGGTTGCCGCGCAATTCCACCAGCGCCTTAAGCACTTCGTCGCGCTTCAGGCCATTACCTTGCAAAATCTTTTTAAGCGCCGATCCCGCTTCATCAATCAGGCCCAGCAGCAAATGCTCCGTGCTGATGTAGTCATCCTTCAATTTACCGGCCTGCGCTTCCGCTGCGTCCAACACCTTCTTCAAAGCCGGGCTGAGAAACACATCGCTGGAACTGGCCCCCTGCACCTTCACCCGGCGGCCCAATTCCTTTTCCAGATCGGCCGTCAGGGCCGGAATCCTGATCCCCAGCTTTTGCAACAAGGGATGCACCAGACCATCTGTTTGTTCGAGCAAAGCGAGCAGCAGATGCTCGCCATCAATCTCCTGGTGAAACCGTTGGTTGGCCAACTTTTGCGCCGCTTGCAGAGCCGACTGTGCCTTAATGGTTAATCGATCGAGTTGCATAATTTACCATTTAATTCCAAACTGCCGTTAGTCAAGTCCCGGCGCTCATTACTGACGGGCATCCGTTTGTTCAGCACCTGCCTGCCAACGCACTCCATTCTCCGTTTGCTTTCACTTCAGTATAATCCACTTCTTCCCCCACACCAGCACGGGATTGTCATTCCATTCTCCTTTTCTGGCCGAACGAAAAATAAAAACGCCGTCCCGGAAGGGACGGCGTCTGGAGAGAGTGACTTATGCCGGACGTTTACTTCTTCTTGTCGCTGTCTGTCGCCTTGGGCAATTCCGCCGGTGAAGTGCTGTTAATGTGCTTCAAAACTTCCTCCGTAATATCGTTCTCGCCGCTATTGAACAGCACGAAGGGCGTGTTATTGACCGTCTCAGCCGCCGTATCAATCACGAAAGCAAATCCGTGCGCCTTGGATTTGGCATCCACCGCTTCGCGGATTTCCTTCAGAATCTTGTCCCGCATCTGCCGTTGCTGCTCCATGATTTGTCCCTGAGCCGAACGGTTGAACTGCGTAATGGTCGATTCAATTTCTTTGATCTCCAGCAGTTTGGCTTCCGCCGTTTTCTTCCGCTTTTCCCGTTCATCGGCTGACACGGCCTGATCATTGGTCGTTTCCAACAGTTTCTTATAGTCTTCGTTGGCTTTCTGGTAATCGTCCACCATGCCCTTGCGTTTCTTTTCCAGTTCGCCAGCGCTGTCCTTCAAATTGGCGTCTGCCTGTTTGGTCTTCCAGTAACCATCGAACAGCTTCTTCAAATCCACCGAACCGACTTTGGTCTGGGCTTGCAACGGCGTGGCCAGCGCCACTACCGCAATGAGAACGAATACAACTTTTTTCAAATGCAATTTCATGACTGAATATTTCAATTTAGATTAAAACTCACGGGTATAACCGACACCAAATTGGAAGCGTCCGCTGCCGCCGTTGGCCGGATCGGAGTGCATCGGAATGCCGTAATCCAGACGCAAGGGGCCAATTGGCAGATTCAAGCGGAACCCAATGCCGACGTCGTCATTGAAAGCGCCGCTGTTGTAGGCCGGAGCGTAAGGAGTCGCATCATATGCCCAGCCGCCAGTCGGATAATTGCGCGCGCTGAAACTGAACGGATCCTTATACACCATGCCCACGTCGTAAAACACGGCAAACCGCAAACGGTCAATGATCGGCAAACTGTATTCCGCCGTGCCGTACCAATAGGTGCTGCCGCCCAATGATTCGTTGAATTGATCACGCGGCCCGACTTCACGGTAGCGGAATCCGCGCAATGAATAAAGGCCGCCCAGATAGTAACGGTCTTCCAGCGGCACCGGCCGGCTGTTAAAGCTCTGAATCACGCCCACGCGTCCATTGAGTTCCAGCACATGCCCCTCGGCAAAGCCCTTGAAATACCAGGCCGTGCGCAATTCCATGCTGTAATAATCTGCATCGCCACCCAACGGTCCCCCCGCCAATTGCGTGTTGAATTCCGTGCGTTGCCCCTTGTCCGGCAACTGCGTGCTGTTCCGTGTGTCATATGCGAGCGACAACCCAATCCGGGATTCTACCGTGCCGCCCATCTGGTTGAGAATTTCGTTGGAAACGGCCGGCACCGACTGCCCGGCGGTGTTCGTGGCGAAAGGCGTATTGGCCAGCGCCAGACTGTTGTTTTCCACCGTGTAGCTTACCGTGCCGATAATAAAATCACTTCCCAATGCGCGGGAGAGACCAATCTTGGTTCCGAGCGTCTTTTCATCGTAAATCGCGCTCAAATAAGACAAATCCCGGTAATACAGATCGTAGCTCAACGACAGCTTGCGATCCAGAAACCACGGCTCCACAAACGACAACTGGTAATCCTGCTGATAGGAACCTAACTGCGTCCGCAACCGGATTTTCTGACCGCCACCGGTGAAATACGGCGGGTTGAACAAGTCAAAATTACCCTGGGTTACTTCCGCAAAACCGACAATCGATTCCACCGAGCTGAAACCCGCGCCAATCGTGAAGTTACCCGTGTTCTTCTCTTCCACGCCCACCACGAGATTCTTGCGGTTCGGCACGTCCGTTGGCTCCGGTTGAGCATCCACCTTTTCAAAGTAGTTCAACCCTTCCAACCGCTTTTTACTGAGTTTAACACCCACCATGTCGAACACTTCACCTGGTGTCACCGCCAATTCCCGGCGAATCACCTTGTCTTTGGTTTTGGTGTTGCCGCGGATTTCGATTTTTTCGATGTATGACTTCGTGTTTTCCTCGATCTGATAAACCAGATCAATCGTGCCCGTATCCGTATTCGGCGTCTTGATCGCCGCTACCCGGACATCGACATAACCGCGGGAACCGTAAAAGTCCTGCAAACTTTCAATATCCTTGGACAAGGTCTTCGGCGTAAACGTGGTCCCGGCATCCATCTCCAGCCCTTTGGGACCGAGCTTGGCCTTGGACCGCTTGTAATCGTGCATTTCCTGCAAGCCCTTGACGATGTCCTCCGTGCTGAACAAGGTGTTGCCCTTGATCGTTACTGTGCCCACCTTATAAAGTTTGCCTTCATATAAAGTGAAGACGATGTCCATCCGCGCCGGCGTGACGTAGTCGAATTTGATATCCTTGATCTCGAAATCGATGTAACCCGCTTCCCGGTAGAAATCAGCCAGCTTCTCCTTGTCATCTTCAAACTGATCATCCTTCAGCACTCCGCTGCCCGTGATCCACGAGAACATCCAGCGTTTGCGCGTCTTGATGACCTTGGCCAGTTTCTTCTGCGGAAATGCGGAAACACCGGTAAATTGAATGTCGTGAATCTTTACCTTGGGGCTCTCGGTAATTTCAAAAGTAACACCACTGCGGCCCGCCGCTTCATTATAGCCGGTCAAAGTGGCTTTAACGTCCGTCTTCTGGTAACCGGATTTCTGGTAAAGCTTGATGATTTCCTGGGAGTCCGCGAACAACTTCTGTTCATCCAGCGGTTCCCCGGTTTTGGAACTGACTTTCTTGCGGATCTTGGAAGTGCTGAGCTGCTTGTTGCCATCAAACCGGATATTCGTGAGAATCAGTTTCCCCTGCACCACGTACACCAGCTTGACGCCGCTGCCGGTTGGTTCTTCCGCCACCCGGATGTTGTAAAAATATCCCGTGCCGTAAAGGTTGCGGATGTCCTCATCCACACTGTTGCGATTGTAATTATCCCCTGGCTTAACGCGGATATTCGCGCGGATCAACTCGTCGCTCACTGCCGCCGGGCCGACGTGCCGGATTTCAATCTTGTCCACCCGGGTCTGGTTTTGAGCCGGAGCATTCGGAGCCCAGTAAATGAGCAACGCCAGGATGACGCAATAACGGCGAAGTAGTGATTTCATTCTAAAATTATTCCATCGGCACATCGTTGTCGCTGACTTTAGCAGCGCCTTCAAAGCGCGTAAAACCCTTCAAAAACACCAGATTCACGTCTCCGGTGGGCCCATTACGCTGTTTGGCGATCAATAAATTGACCGGCTTGGCATCGGGAACTTCCTCCCGCGCTCCGCTATCGTCTTCTTCCCCGCGGCCCGGGTCGTATAGCAGACCAACCAGATCGGCGTCCTGTTCAATCGAACCGGATTCACGCAAGTCAGACAAGCGCGGTTTGCGGCTCTTATCCTTCTCCAAATCACGATTCAACTGCGCCAGCACAATGACCGGAACATCCAATTCCTTGGCCAACGCCTTGATACCACTGGAGATGTCAGCAATTTCCTGCTGCCGGTTCTGATCGGCACGCCGCGCAGTAGAATGGAGCAACTGCAAGTAGTCAATGACAAACAGCTTGATCCCATGCTGCTGCCACATGCGCCGCGCCTTCGCCCGCAATTGCAAAATCGAAAGCCCCGGCGTGTCATCAATAAACAACGGTGAATTCGCCAGTTTGCCCGCCGCGCTCGTCAATTTCGGGAAATCCCGCTCCGCCAGAAATCCTTCCCGGATATTCCGCAAATTCACCCGCGAGCGTGAACACAACATGCGTAACACCAATGATTCCGAAGTCATTTCCAAACTGAACACCCCCACCGGCAATTTCTGGTCCATCACCACGCTTTCGGCAATGTTCATCGCCAGCGACGTTTTCCCCATCGAAGGCCGGGCGGCAATGACGATCATTTCCCCGCCGTGCATACCACTCGTCATCTTATCCATCTCCGCAAAACCCGTGGACACCCCCGTCAACGTCCCTTGCCGCGCATGAAAATCTTCGATCGTATTGATCGCCTTATGCACCAGTTCCTTGATCGTGCGATCCGTCGCCTCCACCCGTTCTTCTCCAATCCGCAAAATGTCCCGCTCCACCTCATCCAGTAGCTTGTCCACTCCTCCTTCGTATTCGTAAACTTCCGAGATCACGTGCGAGCAGGTTTGAATCATCCGCCGCAGCAGATACTTCTCCCGCACAATGCCGATGTAATATTCCAGATTTGCCGCCGAGGGCACGGCTTCAGGCAGAGAAGCGAGGTAAGCCAGCCCACCTATCGAATCCAATTGCTTGGCATCCTTCAACCGCTGCTGAATGGTGATCAGATCAATCGCCTGCTTGGAATCATACATCTCCACCAGCGTGTCGTAGATCAGTTGGTGGCGCAGATCATAAAACACTTCACCGCCGCGCTTGAATTTTTCCAGGCAGACGCCCAGACACTCCATCGGCGCCAGCAACGCGCACCCCAACACCCCCTGCTCGGCCTCCAGCGAATGTGGCGGCAACCGGTCCACCTTGGACAAATCGAGCGTGGATTCCCGCTTGCGCCGCGGCTTTTTGAAATTGCCCGACGCGTCGGCGGAGGCGGAATTGATGTCGTCAAGCATGGTCTATCAGCACACAAAAAAAACCGCCGCAAAGCAAACTTTACTTACTCACAATCGGGAGAAATTTCACAAAATAACGGCCGCTCGAAAAAACAAAAAAAGGCAGACCAGAAACTGGTCTGCCTTGATGATTGAAAAACTAAATTACTTTGCTTTCGGAGCCTTCGGCTTGCGTTCGGCACGTTCAGCGCGGTCCTTCTTGCCTTCGCCCTTGGCGTCCTTCGCTTCGGCCACGGGAGCCACCACTTCCGGCAACGGCGCCGGGGTGGAGCTTTCCACGCGCACCTTCAAGCTGGATTTCACATCCGGATGCAGGCGCAATTCCAATTCAAATTCACCCATGGTGCGAATCGGCGCTTCCAAATGAATCTTCTTCTTGTCCAACGCCACGTCGAACTGATGCTTCATTTCGTCGGCGATGGTGCCCGGCGTCACTGAACCGAACATCTTGCCATCTTCGCCGGTCTTGACCTTCACGATCAAGGTCATCTTGGCCAGGCTCTTGGACAGCTCAGTCATGTTGTTCAATTCCTGCGCTTCGCGCTCGGCGCGACGTTGGCGCAGCGCATCCAAACGACGCTTGTTGGCACCGGTCAACGGAATCGCCAGTCCTTGCGGAATCAAATAGTTGCGGGCATACCCGGCGGCGACCTTCACCTGGTCGGATTCGGCCCCAAGGCCGACGATGTTGTGAGTCAGAATTACTTCGGTTTTTGGCATACGATTAAAAGGTTAAATGAATTCTAAAAATAGGTTTGGCCTGATCAAAACGGCACGTCATCTTCTTCCGGCGGAGGCATATCCGGGTCCGCTGCGGGCGCTGAAGCGGCTGCCGGAGCGGCTTTGGCACGCGGCGCGGCTTCCGCCCCGCCACCACCTTCACCACCGCGGCCGGAATCCAGAAATTGGAACGATTCCAACACCACTCCCAGCCGGCTGCGTTTCTGCCCGGTCTGTTTGTCATCCCATTGATCCAGCCGGAGCCGCCCTTCAATCATCAGAGGACGGCCTTTCTTCAAATATTGGCCAATGACTTCGGCCTGTTTGCCGAAAGCATCCACGTCCACAAACGTCACTTCTTCCTTTTGCTCACCGGTCTCCGAGCGCCAGGTGCGGTTCACCGCCAGCCCGATTTTGGCAATCGCGGTGCCCTTGGGCGTGTAGCGCAACTCCGGGTCGCGCGTCAGGTTCCCAATCAGAATGACTTTGTTGAAACTGGCCATGGCCGTAAATTACTTGGCGACGGCTTTGGGTTCCGGCGCGACCGTAAAGCGCACGCGGAAAATTTCCTGATTCAGAGCGAGCTTGCCGCGAAGCTGAGCGACGGCGGTCGGGTTCGATTCGAAAATCACGTTCAAAAAGAAACCGGACTTCTGCTTCTTATGATTGTCAGAGTTGCGGGCAAACGGACGGTTGTCCATTTTCTGCACCGTTTCCACTTTGCCGCCGACCGAAGCGATTTCAGCCGAAATCTTGTCGATGGCTTCTTTGACGCCGTCTTCTTTGCCGGCAGTGTTTAATATAAACAGACCTTCGTAACGTTTCACTGATTTTCCTTCTCACTCAGGGACCTTCACAGTCCCGTTAAATTGACTCATCGCTTTCGCTACACCGTCCGTCAGCCAGCACGCTGCCTGGTCTGCCGCCCGGTCCAAAACTTTCTCAAATAACTTCCGCTCCACCGCGTTAAAGTCGCCCAGCACATGCCCGGAAATTTCCCGGACTTCACTGCGCTGCCGGCCAATACCCAACCGCAACCGCGCGTAATTCCGCGTCGCCAGATGCTGCTCGGTCGATTCCAGCCCGTGATGACCGCCGCTGCTGCCTTGCGACCGCAACCGGATTTCACCCAAAGGCAAATCCGCGTCATCCACTGCCACCAGAATCCGCTCCACCGCGATCCGGTAGAACCCCGCCACGGCGCCAATCGCCTGACCGCTCAGGTTCATGTAAGTCTGCGGCTCACAGAGAAGCACTTTGCGCCCATCCAGCTCAGCTTTCGCCAGCCGGGCCTCAAACTTCTTCTCATCCGTCCAGCCGGACCGCCAGTGTTCCGCCAGCCGTTCAACCAGCCGGAAACCGGCATTGTGACGCGTTCCCGCGTACTTTTGTCCCGGGTTACCCAGTCCCACAATGAGATATAAATTCTCCATTCGCGGGTCCAGACGGAACATCGGGCAGCAACCTTGCCGCCCGTGAAATTACTTCTTCTTCTCCGCCTTTTTCTCAGCGCCCTTGTCAGCCGCTTTGCCAGCCGGAGCTGCGCCTGCTTTACCAGCCGGAGCCGCTGCCGCTTCGCCTTCCGGTTTCTTTTCCTTGATGGCTTCGACTTCACCCGGCGCTGCGGCGGCCGCAGTTTCTGCCGCTTCCTGCGCTTCCGTCTTCGGAGCCGCCACGGCGATCACCGAGAGGTGCTTGTCACCAATCGCTTCCACGCCTTCCGGCAGTTTGATTTCACCCAGGTGAATCGCTTCACCCAAATTCAAATTCGTCACGTCCACGCTGATGAACTCCGGCAAATCCTTCGGCAGCGCCCGGACTTTGATCTTGAACAGCACGTGCTCCAGCACGCCCCCGCTGTTCTTCACCCCGGCGGCTTCGCCTTCGGTTTCCACCGGCACGGTGATGGTGACTTTTTCGTCCGCCGATACTTCGTGCAAATCGATATGCAGCACTTTGCCGCTCAAGGCATGATGCTGAACTTCCTGCACCAGCGCGAGCAGGTTGGCTTCCTTCTGCCCGTCCACCGATAAATCGATCAACAGGTTTTCCGAAACCGAGTGGTGAATGAGGTTCTCGATGTCCTTCAAGGTAACCTCAAGCTTTTGCGGTTCCTTTTTACGGCCATAGATTACCGCCGGAACCCGGCCTGCGGTGCGAAGTTTTTTGGAGCCGCCACGACGACCCAGCGTCCGCGGATATGCAGTTAAAGATACAGATTTCATTTTTTACAAATTATTTAAAACACTTCGGACACCCAGTTACTTTTAACTGGTGCGGCCGCCCTTAAATTCAAACAGCGAAGTCACAGAAGAATTACTGTGAATTCGCTTGATGGCTTCGCCCAGCAAGCCCGCTACCGACAACGTGGTAATTCTTACCCCGTCGATAGCAGGGCGGAGAACAGTATCAGTCGTGATAAGTTCGTCAATATTTGATTTACGTAATCTTTCAATCCCCAAATCGTTGAGAATTGCGTGCGATACGCAAGCATATATCTGCTTGGCTCCCTTGCGCTTAAGCAATTTTGCCGCCGTGGTCAAAGTGCCCGCAGTTTCCGTTAAATCATCCACCAGCAGCACCGTTTTCCCACGAATATCACCAATTACCGTCATGGATTCGATCTCCGTCGCGCTTTTGCGGCGTTTGGCCACAATCGCCAGACCCGCCTCCAAAACCTGCGAATACGCGTGCGCCATCTTCAAACCGCCCACATCCGGACTCACCACCACCAGATTCGGCAGTTCCATGTTTTTCAAATAATCATACATCACCGGCGCGGCATACAAATGATCGACCGGAATATCGAAGAAGCCCTGAATCTGTTGGGCGTGCAAATCCATGGTCAACACCCGGTGAGCGCCCGCTGCCACCAGCAGGTTGGCCACCAGCTTGGCCGTGATCGGCACCCGCGGCTGATCTTTGCGATCCTGCCGGGCGTAGCCGTAAAACGGCAGCACCGCCGTAATGCGCATCGCGCTCGAACGCCGCAACGCATCCATCATGATGAACATTTCCATCAAGTGCTGGTTCGTGGGCGGGCTGGTGGACTGTACCAGAAAAACATCTTCACCCCGGACGTTTTCTTCGATTTTCACGAAGGTTTCGCCGTCCGGAAAAGCATCGACCGTGCATTTGCCCAGTTCAATGCCGATGTATTCGCAAATCGACTTCGCCAAGGGGAGATTGGAGGTGCCGGTGAAAACTTTCACGGTAAATCGGGTTTGCCAATTGTTCTAAAAATGAAAAACCACCGTTGATGGGTGGCCATTTCAACACGTTAAATACTGTGACGAGACTGTAACAACGAAACCCGGTGAGGCAAGTTAATTTATAATTGTCTCCCGTTCCGTGAAAGCCACCTCCCGAGAAATCGTTCCCGGATTCTTTCAGGTTTCCCAACTGATCAAGCCGGTGCGCATCGCAAACCGGACCAGGCCCGGAACATTGTAAATATTCAGCCGCTCCATCAAATGCGCCCGGTGGGTTTCTACCGTCTTAATGCTGACTTTCAACAGAAAGGCAATTTCCTTGGTGGAGCTTCCTTCCGCAATCAATCGCAGGATTTCACGCTGCCGGGGGGTCAGGCGGGTCAGCGTGCTCGATTGCTGTTTGTGGCCGCGTGGGGCTTTCGGAGTCAGACGGGAAAGTGGTGGACTGAAGTAGGTCTCCCCTTTGGCTACCCGCTTAATCGCCGTCTGCAATTCCGGCAACGTCGCTTCCTTGCCCAAATAGCCGGTGACACCCGCCCGCAAAGCGTGATCAATATACTCCTCGTCGCTGCGAATGGAGAAAATGATGATTTTAACTTCCGGATGTTCCCGGTGCAAACGCGCCACAGCCGCCAGCCCGCTGCCCTCCGCCAGCCACGCCCCCATCATGACAATATCGGGCCGCGCGATTGCGGCATAGTTCAGCATCTCGCGGCTGTTCCCAGCTTCAGCGACAATCTGGACGCCCGGATCCTCTTTCAGCAGAACGCTAATCCCCTGGCGAATTAGAGCATGTAAATCTGCCACTAATACGCGCATCCCCTCCGTCAGTTCATTGCGGCCTGTTGGTGAGATCGCGCGTGGACGCGTCGAATTTTTACCACCAACTTTTCTCATCCGGTACGGCGTTTGGTTAACTCTCTTGTCATTAAACTGGGGAGATACTGCGTTAATTGAGCCACTCAGACCATCGGGTAATACCTGAGTTATCAGCATTTTCCGGATCATAAGAAGTAGTACCAATGCCCGAATGGAGCACTAAGCCCGGTCCTCAATTCCCAATCCATGCCCATGCTCGCTTACAGGCATAATGCGTGCCGAAACTGGATTAGAAACAATATACACCCATTTGACCTAATTTCAGCTCCTTAACCAATCCGGCTGAATTCCACCCACTGACACCACCGGAACAGGCCGCCAACCCCTTCTGATTCAGGCTAATTCAAGCCCTTTACACCCGTGCGAACACCCCGTATGTTGGCCCTCTGTGTCAGAAGTGAAGAAAACGCGGGTAATGGTAGGCATGAGTGGCGGCGTCGATTCGTCCGCCACGGCGGCCTTGCTGTTGGAACAGGGTTATGACGTCATCGGGGTGACGCTCAAGCTCTGGCCGCAGGATTGCGTCTCGCGCGCCGAAGACAAGTGTTGCGGTCCCCAGGCCGTCATGGATGCCCGTTCGGTCTGCCATAAGCTCGGCGTTCCGTACTACTTGATTGATGAGGCAGCCGAGTTCCAAAAACAGGTCATCAATTACTTTGCGGAGGAATACAAAGCCGGACGCACTCCCAATCCTTGCGTCATGTGCAACGAAAAGCTCAAGTTCGGCACCCTGATCGATCGCGCCCGACAATTGGGCGCTGAATACATCGCCACCGGACATTTTGCGCGGGTGGAGAAATCACCCGAAACCGGACGCATGCTGCTTAAGCGTGGCCATGACCGCCGGAAAGATCAGAGCTATTTTCTATTCTCCCTGCGCCAGGATCAATTGGCCCGTTCCATGTTTCCGCTTGGTGAGATGACCAAGAGCGACACGCGTGAGATTGCCCGTGAATGCAATCTCAAGACGGCGGACAAAGAAGAGAGCATGGAAATTTGCTTCGTGCCGGATAAGGATTACGGAAAATTTTTGACGATGGCGAAACTCGCCGCCAAGCATCAGGGCGACATTGTGGATGTTTACGGACGCGTGCTCGGCAAACATGATGGGGTGGAGTTCTACACCATTGGCCAGCGCAAAGGTCTCGGCCTCTCCTCCCCCACTCCGCTCTACGTCGTGGAACTCGATGCCCAAACCAATCGCGTGATTGTGGGCGATGAAACGATGCTGGATCGGGACGAATTTTTTGTCGATCGCTGCAATTGGATTCCTTACGCCGAACCGCCGCCCAGCATCGAAGTGACGGCCAAAATCCGCTACAATCATCCCGGGACACCGGCCACCGTCACGCCATTGCCGAACGGAGGCGCGAAAGTCCGGTTGCATATTCCCCAACGCGCCATCACTCCGGGACAGGCTTGTGTGTTCTATCAGGACGATCTGGTGGTGGGAGGCGGCTGGATCAACCGCCAGCATCAATTGACGGCACATCCGCAACCGGCAGCACCGGCCAAAAGCGAGTTAACTCCTGCGTGAGTTGAACGAGACTGCGCGTCCGGACCGGTTGCCACCAGGCGGGAAATAATTTCTGGTAACGGCTCTCGCTGAATCGTGCGTCAATCAGCAGCACCGCGCCCCGATCTGTTTCCGAACGAATCACCCGTCCCACCGCTTGCAGCACTCGATTCATGCCGGGAAACGTGTACGCGTATTCAAACCCATCACCGTGTTTCGCCTGAAAGTAATCACGGATCAAATCACGTTCTGTTGAGAGTTGCGGCAAACCAACGCCCACGATGACCGCTCCCACCAAACGCTCGCCCACCAGATCAATGCCTTCACCGAAAATACCGCCCATGACGGCAAAACCGACTAGCGTGTGAATGCGCGCTTCCTGAAACGCGGAGAGGAAAACTTCACGTTCCACCTCTTTCATGCCGGGAGTTTGAACGACCATTTCGAGATCAACCGCCAGCTCGCGGAAAAGAGCTTCAACTTCCTTCAAGTAACTGTAGGACGGAAAATAAACCAAATAATTGCCAACACGTCCGCGCACAAAAGCGGCGATCGTTTCAGCCACCACCGCAAAGGTGGAAGCCCGCGCCTTAAAATGAGTGGCAATGCGATCCTGCACCAGCAGGCAAAGATTTTCCGCCGGAAACGGCGAAGCTAACTGGAGCGTTTTATCGACTGCCTCTCCGCCAAGAATTTCCCGGAAATACGGCATCGGGGAAAGCGTGGCGGAGAACAGGACCGCAGCGTGACTGCGAGCCAGGGCTTCGTGGAGCAGTTTGGCCGGGTCCAGGCAAAAGAGCCGCAAACGAGTGCGCTGCGGTTCCACTTCCAGGAGGGTGACGTAACATTCGTCGTAAAGCCCGGCCGTGCGTACGAGCCTGTTCACCTGGAAATAGAGATTCTGCAAGGCTTCGCGATAATCCGCGGCGCGATTTTGCGCGAGCCAGAGTTCGGCAGCCTGAAGAAAATCACGCAACAGCGGCAGCAGACCCTCCGGAATTTCACGTTGGACATGGAGCTGGTTCGCCGCTGGCCGGGAAGATTTACGGCCACCGTAATCGAGTTCGAGCGGATCATCTTCCCCTGCCCCGTCGTCCACGGAATCATCGTCCGGGCGCAAGCGAAGTAAAAACGTGTTGAGTTTGTTCAGCGTTTTGACCACGACCGGCAATTCGCGGCGCAACGCACGCTTCACGGCCAGCACTTCCGATTTATCCAGTTCTGCCGAGAACATTTCACGGGCGCGTTCGACAAGATTGTGAGCTTCATCGACGAGCAAGGCGAAGTCATTCGTCTCCTCTCCAAAATGGCGGCGGAGATAAACGCGCGGATCAAACGCGTAGTTGTAATCGCCAATGATGACATCCACCCACAGAGAAACATCCAGCGATAATTCAAAAGGACAGACCTGATGTTCACGCGCGATCTCTTCCAGCACCGGCCGGGTCAGCGCTTCGCGTTGGAGAGCGTGGCGAATGGCGGCTTTATTACGATCATAGTAACCCAGCGCGAAAGGGCATACGCGCGGGTCGCAAGGCTGGCCGTTGTTGAAACAAATCTTCTCCTTCGCCGTCAGCGTGACGCTGCGCACGCGGGCGCCCGAGCGGCGCAAATCCGCCAGCGCTTGCTCCGCGACCGTGCGGCCAATCGTTTTCGCTGTCAGATAGAATATGCGACTCGTCTTTCCTTCCGCCATCGCTTTGAGCGTGGGAAAGAGCACCGAAACGGTTTTCCCAATTCCCGTGGGCGCTTCGACAAACAATTTCCAACCCCGCTCCACCGTGCGATACACGGCCACGGATAAATTCCGTTGACCGGGACGATAGGCAGCGAAGGGAAACGGGAGCGAGCGAAGGGCAGCATCGCGTTCCTGAATCCACTGCACGTGCGCCTCCAGCCATTCCAGATAACTGGCGGTGGTGGCCTCAAAGAACGCGGCCAACTCCGCGCGGGTGAAAGTTTCGCGGAATTCAGTCACCTGATTGGAATCCAGTTCCAGATACGTCAGGCGAACTTCGAGTTGCTCCAGCGTATTTTGCTGCGCGTAAATGGCGGCATAAACTTTCCCCTGCGCCCAATGCAACGGGTCCGCCAGACCATCCCAGGAACGGCGCACCGTCTTGATTTCTTCCAGCCAGATTTCCTCCGCCGCTTGAAAAATCCCGTCAACGCGGCCTTTGATTTGCAGCGTGAACCTTTCGCGCTCCAACCGGCAACTCAAGACCACTTCTGTCTGGTAACCCGATGGACGTGACCGTTGCACCCGCTGATGCCCGCGTGTCCCTTCCAAAGCCCGCCCGGCTCCCACAAATTCCCCCTCACCGGCCAAATCCCCCGTGCGCAGGACAAATTCCACCAGGTCACGCACGGAAACGGAATGGAGCGGTTTGACCGGATCACTCATGCTTCAATCCCGACGCAGCCCTTCCGCACACGGGCACAACAGACCGCGAACATAAAAAATGCAACATATTGATATTATCAATCTTACAACTAAAACACGACAGCCTGCTTCCAATTCTTTTAACTGCCCCGCGCAAAAATATTGTTAAAATGCGCCCGACGCGCTACTTTCCAGCGTAACTAAGTAACACCGGCGGTCACCATCGCTGACGATGTTGAGTTTGGCAATTTTGACCAAGGTGTTGGTTTGCCTCGTTTGAGGTCAATGAAACAAAAACAAAAAATTAACGCACCATGAAGAAACTCCTCGCCTTCGTCGCTACCCTGTTGCTCGCCGCTACTATTTATGCCGGCGAATATCCGGACATCAGCATCACGGAACTCAAGTCCGCCATCAGCGCCAAGAAAGTCGTCTTGATCGATGCCAATGGCTCTGAATCCTACCAGAGCGGCCATATCCCGGGCGCCATTGATTTTGCTTCCAAAGACCTCGCCAGCGTCCTGCCCAAGGACAAAGGCGCTCTGGTCGTCGCCTATTGCGGCGGGCCCAAGTGCAATGCTTATCAAGCCGCTGCTAAAGCCGCTCAAAAGCTGGGCTATACCAACATCAAGCATCTCTCCGCTGGCATCTCCGGCTGGATGGAAGCTGGTGAAAAGACCGAGAAAAAGGCGAACTAAGCTTTCCGCCGTTTCTTTTCAACGCTCCTTGCGCCCGCAAGGAGCGTTTTTCTTTGCCCCATTACCATCCGGCGGGCAAATCGGTCAGCGTCTCTTTCAAGATGGTCCGAATGGAGGTTTTCTCACTCGTGGACAGATACGCGTATTCCGCCTCTGGCTTTTCTGTTTTCAACGCGGCCTGCAAATACGCATACACCCGTTGTTTCAGCACCATGGGCAAGCCTTGAAATGTAACGCTGTAAATCATGTAACTACAGCGGTTCTTAAACAAACGTGTTTGCAAATCAAAATCCTTGAGCGAAGCGCCGTTCTGAGCCGCTCGACGTGAACGCAGGAAATCTGCCTTATACACCGCATCGCCACCTATCCCGCCCGCTGGCAAAGGAACTTCATCGGCGAACAGCAAATAACGCGTCAGCAAATGCGCCTGTTCATCCAACTCTTTCACCTGTGCCGCCGGCAACCGGTCATGACTCAAGTATAGATCGGTCCGGATGCGGTAAGCCGCTTCCACCGCGCGATTCACGAAACCCGCTTGATGCTCGTGCAGCAATTGCGGCAACACATCGCTGGTCGCCACCGGATATCGTGCAAAGCTGAATGCGCTTCCCGGCTGGACGGGAAACGTAGCCAGTCCTTGCGCCGATAAGCGACCGGTTAAATTGCCCCAGTGATTGGTAATCCCATGCTTGCCCGTCAGATACCAGCCGCCAAACCGTTGCTCAAACGGAATGCCGTGCCCGGTTTGTTCCAGACGAAATGCCGTGAGACTTCCCCCTTGCGGCCCCGGCACAACCGATTTGATGACCAACCCCGGCACCTGCCCCGTATCATCGCTCGCGTGGCAATTCATGCAGCGATCCGACCGTTCCAACTTCAATGGCTGTTCCCCGCGCGGAATATCAAAGATGTAATAAATACCGCCTACTTCCGGATCCATGGAAACGATTTCAATGCGCCCACCGGGCACATAACCGAGATACAGATCATCATTGAAATAAAGCGCGCGCGGGTTGGATGGTGAAATCAGGCGGAGTTGCAAACTGGTGGTGGAAAAAACCAGCATTTGCGAAGAAGCGGGGATTTCTAAAACTTTCAACAAGCTGGCTACAAAAGCCCTCTCGCTGCTGCGGTTCAAATTCACTTTTCCCGCTTCCAAATCCGCTTTCAATCGCGAAAACGGATCTTGCAACGGACGCGACCAATAGTTGTGTGGCGGCTTATCCAGGTCGCGATAACTGGATTGAGCGCCGGCTGGAACCGCTCCCAGCACACTCAATAAACCAGTGAGTAACCAACGGCGTAACATGCGTGCCCAACCCTACGCCCGATGGCACCCGGAGAACAAGCCTTCGCTGCCGCGAGAATCCTCGTTAATATATTACTACTCCCGGAAAACGGCTCTGGAGGGTTTACCCCAGTAACATTTCCGCTCATCTGGAGCGAAGTTAAGAAGAACAACAAAGAGAGGATGTATATGAACCTTTTCACTAAACACCTCATAATTGGAATGGTCAGCCTCGCCAGTCTCAGTAGTTTCAATAATGCCCGGGCCGATCTGGAAGTCAGCGGCGCTGTGCAGATCAATGCCCAAGCCGATTTCTACGCGCCTCTCGGTACTCACGGGGCCTGGATTGATGTGGACACTTACGGACATTGCTGGCAACCCGCGCGAGTCGGTGTGGAATGGCGTCCTTACTGTGATGGCTATTGGGTCTGGACCGATGATTACGGCTGGTACTGGGTCAGTGATGAGCCTTGGGCCTGGGCCTGTTATCACTATGGCTGGTGGTATTATCACCCGCGCTATGCCTGGGTCTGGGTTCCCGGCACCCGTTGGGGACCGGCCTGGGTTTCGTGGCGTTCTGGTGGCGGCTACATCGGTTGGGCTCCCCTGCCGCCACATGGCGTCGCTTTAAGTGTGAACGCTACCGGCCGTGCCGCGCCTTTCGTATTCGTCGAATCCAATCACTTCCATGAACGCGTTCGACCCAATGCCGTAGTCGTCAACAATGTGCAGGTCATCAACAAAACCAGTGAGATTAGAATTCACTCGGAAACCCGGTCTCCTAATGGCGCCGTCTCTGCCCGGGCGTTCATGAATAATGGCCCGCAATTGGCCGAAGTGCAGAAAGCCACGGATAAACACGTTCGCGTCGTCAACATTAACGAAGCCGTGAAACAAACCCCGCGTCCGGCCAATGTGGGAAAACCTGTGGCTGCTCCACCGGTGAAAGCGGAAGCGCCCCGGATCGAAGACCGCAAGGCTGAACCTGTTCGCGTAACGCCCCCGGCGGAAGCGCCGCAGGTAGCGCCTGAACCAGCTATCCGCCCGGCGACGCCAGAGCCGCCCTCCGTCGCTCCTGCCCCACGGGAAGCGCCTTTCAAACCGGGTGAAATAAATCCGCCTCCTAAACCACCCACGCCGCCTTTGCCTGAAGCGCCGCGTCCTCAGCCGGTCCGGCCACCCGGTGGTGATCATGGCCGGGATAAAGAACGGCATTAAAGACCAGTCTTAAAACAAAATTGGCCACGGTGATCACCGTGGCCAAAAACGTTTTTAAAACTCAAAAAAGACTGCGCTCACCCCAATCGCAAGACAATACGTGCCTTATTGAGATCGTAAGGCGACATCTCCATCTTCACCCGGTCACCCACCGTAATCCGCACAAAGCGCTTGCGCATCTTCCCCGAAATCGTTGCCAGCACCTGATGCTTATTATTCAATTCCACCCGGAACATCGTTCCTGCCAATACGGTCAGGATGCGTCCCTCAACTTCAATATGTTCTTCCATGGCTGCTTTACTTGTGCCCCGGTCTGCTGACCATAGCGTCATCCCCAAGACCGGATAAAACGGGACGCAGCCAAAAAATAAAAAGCGGGGTCCGGTCAAACCAGACCCCGCGACCTTTACAAAGCGTAAAGCTTAGTAGCGATTACGACCGCCGCCGCCACCGCCGAATTCACGGCGAGGACCACGACCGCCACCGCCGCCGCCGCCAGCCGGACGCTCTTCGCGAGGACGAGCGATATTGACCGTCAGGTCACGACCGTCGAGGGGCTTGCCATGGAGACCTTCAATCGCCTTCTGGGCTTCTTCAGCGGAACCCATCGTGACGAAACCGAAACCGCGAGGACGGCCCGTAGCACGGTCCATCATCAGGTTCGTTTCGACCACGGTGCCGAACGCGGCAAACGCGTCCTGCAAGTCGTTTTCGGTGGTGCTGAAGGAAAGATTTCCTACAAACAGTTTTGTGCTCATGTGATGTTTTGCTGCCTAGACTGACTTTGGCTTTATCCAGACTGTTCCCGCTTATCGGGTTTCAAATCATCACTGAACCGAGTTCACCTGAAGATTTTCCATGCCGTGGAAGCTACA
>JBEHZA010000031.1:0-20514 GCA_048497895.1 Verrucomicrobiota bacterium | reverse complement strand
ATGAAGGAAGCGTACTTCGGCGTTCCTCATGAGCCGGGCAAGATACTCGCAAGCGCTCAGGTTTGATTAGATCTCGACGGAGTCTCGCTCCACCGGAAAGAAAGGCGGCGGCAAGAAACGTCCGGTCTATGCCAAAAAATTTGAGTGATTCCGGCGGCTTTGTGGTATATATAACAGGTAAGAAGTTGTTTTAAGCTTATGAAATTATTGAAGCACATCGCCGTGGCGGCTCTGGTCACCTCCTATCTGGCCGCTCCGTTTACTTTGCTGGCAGCGGACAAGAAAGAGGCCAAGTATCCGTTGGACACCTGCGTGGTTTCCGGTGAAAAGCTCGGTGAAATGGGCAAACCTTTCATCCTGAAGTACGAGGGCCGGGAAGTTCAACTCTGCTGCAAGAACTGCGTGGCCGATTTCAAGAAAGACCCGAAGACGTATCTGGCCAAACTCGACGCCGCTCAAAAGAAAGCGAAGTAAGCACCTGTGAAACGCACCACTCCCATACAAGCACTGCTGGCCATCCTGATGGCCGTAGTGGTGCTGGCTGCGCAAGGCGTGGCAATGGCGAGTCCGTCCTGGGTGCAATCGGTTTCCGCCACGAACTGTGGCTGCGGCATTAAGAATTGCTGCGTTAAAGCTTCGGAAACGGAATCGACTCCGGTTCCGGCAGCGCCCGTTCGCACCGCGCAGGAAAGCCAACTGCAAGTCGTGCTGGTACTGGCCGCACAACTGCTGAATCATCCGGCACCGGCGGAAATAACACTGCCGTCGTCTCCTTTCTCTGTTCCCAGGACTGCGACCACTCCGCTCTACGAGTGGAATTGCAGTTACCTGATCTGATTTTCCCACCGTTACGCCCGTAGTGTGCCTTTAACCGGCTAACTACGGACGTTTTCTACTGTTTTCCCAGCCCTGAAGTTCCTGGGAAAAGTGTTTCTCCGTCCCTTTAAGTCCGCAGTTGAAAACCGGTGTCATGAAAACGAATCAAATCAGTTTGTGTCTGGCGTTGCTGTGCTGGCCGTTGGCCAGCCATTCCGCCGAAGGCGAAGCCAATATCGTTGGCAACTCGACGAATTTTCTCACAGTCCAAGCAGTCGTCCAAGAGGTGTTGACCAATAATCCTTCCCTCAAGGCCGCGCAGGCCAATTGGCAGGCAATGCTCGCCCGAGTGCCACAGGCCAAGGCGTGGGCCGATCTCCGCGCCGGGGTGGATGTGGAGCGTGACGGAGTGACTTTTACCAGTTTCCATGACAATGAATGGACGTTGTCCCAGGAGTTTCCTCTCTCCGGAAAAAATCGCAAACGTGCCCGCGTCGCCGAAGCGGAAGCCGCCGCTACTCTGACAGACCTGCGCCGTCGTGAACTGGATCTGACCGCGCGCGCGCGCGCAGCCTATTACCGGCTCGCCAATGCCTACACGCAATTGGAAATCAACCAGAAGAATCAGGCGTTGCTGGAACAATTGGTCGAACTGACCACCAGCAAATATGCCTTGCGCGCGCGGATGCAATCCGACGTTCTGATGGTGCAAACGGAACTCGCTCAATTGCAGGAAGCCCGCCGCGACCTGGAACGCGAACTCTCGGATCAACAGTCCGCCTTGAACGTATTGATGAACCGCACGGCGCAAGCTCCGCTGCCGCACCCGATGGGCGCGGTGTTCCAAAGTTATGCTTTCGACCTGGAGCAGACTCAGCAAATGGCCTTGCGGCATCGGCCGGAACTGCTGAACGCACAGAAGAAAATCGAGGCGGCAGAAACCAGGATCGACCTGGCCAAAGCCGAATGGATTCCCGATCCGGAATTGCGGCTGGAAGCACGCCAGTTCAATTCCGGCTCCCGTAACGGCATTAACGAATATGACACCGGCATCTTCATCAATATCCCGTGGTTAAACCGGAAAAAATATAAAGCGGCAATCGAAGAAGCTCAGAAAAATAAAGAGAGCGCCGAGCACGAACTGGCCGGACTACGAACCGAAACCCTGGGCATGGTGCGGGATGAATTGCGGAAAATTGAAACCTTCAAGCATCACTACCATTTGCAACGCGACAAGCTCGTTCCGCTGGCGCGGCAATCGCTGGAAGCGACCCGCATCGCTTATACCGCCGATAAAGCCAGCATTCTGGACTTGATCACAGCCCAACGCACCGTGCGCGAAGTGGAGGCGATGATTTCAAATCATTTGACCGATTACCTGGTCGCCACTGCCGAACTTCAGGCGATGACTGGCACGGGCATGGAAACAATGACGGCTGCCAAACCTTAACAGGCTATTTATGAAACGTTTTATTTTTACTTTACTGATCGTGATTGCAGCGGCGGCGGGTGGCTGGTTTGCGGCCCACCACTTCCCCGCCGCCAGCATGACGCCCGAGAAAAACAGTTCCGGACGCAAAATCCTTTTTTATCAGAGCGCCATGCACCCGTGGATCAAGTCGGACAAACCGGGCAAATGTACGATCTGCGGCATGGACCTGGTACCGGTTTACGAAGGGGACAAAGGTTTCGACGTGGCGGAAGGCATGGTTTCGCTGAGTTCCAATTCCGTCACCGTCATCAACGTGCAGACGGCGAAAGTAGAACGCCGCCCGCTCACCCGCACATTGAAAGTTGCGGGCGTGATTGAA
Source organism: Verrucomicrobiota bacterium (assembly GCA_048497895.1). Taxonomy (GTDB): domain Bacteria; phylum Verrucomicrobiota; class Verrucomicrobiia; order Limisphaerales; family JBEHZA01; genus JBEHZA01. The sequence continues at coordinate 17,887 of JBEHZA010000031.1, read as the reverse complement.
GATGATGATTCGCGCCATCGCATTCTTTCCGCCTATACAGAGGGACGCATTGACAAATTGTTTGTGAATTATGTCGGAGCGGAAGTAACGGCAGGCCAGCCACTGGCCACCTATTACAGTCCTATGCTGCTCACGACTGAGCGGGAATACACCTCGCTGCTGAAACAATCCGGCACCACGGGTTTTGCCGATCTGGAAAAGGAACACCAGCAACTGCTCAAGGCGTCCCGTTTGCGGCTGCGGCAACTGGGCTTAAGCGATCAGCAAATCGAGGCGCTACCCAATAAGTTGGAAAGTGAGCTGGAAACCGAAATGAACGCTCCCATGTCCGGCACAGTCGTCAGCCGGAGTGCGTATGAAGGGCAATACATCAAGGAGGGTGACCGGTTATTTGAAATCGCGGATTTTTCCAAAATGTGGTTTCAGTTCGACGCTTACGAGCGCGATCTCGCCTGGCTGAGCTTAGGGCAAACCGTCGAAGTCACCACGCCTTCCGTGCCCGGCAAGGTGTTCACCGCCAAAATTACGTTTATCGATCCCACGATCAACGATCCCACACGGAGTGCGAAGGTGCGCGTGGAAATCCCCAACCCGCTCATTCAAGACGGCGGCAAACCGCGCCGCGAATTACTGCATCGCCTCTATGCAGAAGGCGTCGTGAAAGTGGAAGCGCCGGAAACGCTGGTAATCCCACGGAGTGCGGTTTTGAGTCCGGGTGGAAACCCAGTGGTTTACGTGAGCAAAGGTGGGGACAGCTTTGAGCAACGAACTATTAAACTCGGCCGTTCCAGCGATGATTACTGGGAGGTTACCGGCGGGTTGAAGGAAGGGGAAAGCGTCGTCACCACGGGCAATTTATTAATTGATGCCCAAGCGCAATTGAACCAAAGCGCTCACCCGACAGAACATTCAGGAACGAACACGCCGACCGCACCAAGCGGAAAATTGGCTGGAGCTGCTTTTACGGAAACGCAGGCCAAGGCCGTAAACGATTTTCTAACGGCAGCCGATGCGGTGACGAGCGCGCTTTCCAGCGACCATCTGAAAGCGTTCAACGAAGGCATTGAGAAACTGCCTTCGGTCGTGCCGGCGCTGGCGAAGGCACTTCAGGGAACCGAGCTTTGGCAGCCATTTGTGCAAAAGGTGGAAGCAGCGGGACATTTAACGCCCGCGGCGGACCTGACTGCTGCCCGAATTGCCTTTTACCCGTTCAGCACAGCAACGGCGGAATTTGCGTTGCAGGTGCGCGCTCAATCCGCGACGGGCAAGACTTTGAAAATCTTTGAGTGTCCGATGGTGAGCAAAGCCGTTCCGGGTGCGGGCAAGACCGGACGGTGGCTGCAACTCGAAGGCACCATTCACAACCCTTACTACGGCGCGGAAATGATCGATTGCGGCACGGAGGTGAAGCCATGATTAATCGACTGATAGAATGGGCGTTGCGCAACCGCTTTCTTGTCGTGTGCGCCACGCTGATCACCATCGGCTGGGGGGTCCGGTGCCTCTATTATACGCCGGTGGATGCAATTCCCGACCTGAGTGAAAATCAGGTAATCGTGTTTGCGGATTGGGAGGGACGCAGTCCGCAGGAAGTAGAAGATCAGGTGACGTATCCGCTCTCCGTCAATCTGCAAGGACTGGCGAGCGTGAAGTCCGTGCGGGCCAATTCAATGTTCGGCTTCTCACTGATCACAATTATCTTTGAAGACAAGGTGGATAATTATTTTGCGCGTTCCCGTGTGCTGGAGCGGCTGAATTATCTCGGCAATGTTTTACCGGCGGGAGTCGTGCCGCAACTCGGCCCGGATGCCACGGGATTGGGCTGGGTTTACCAATACTATCTCGACGTTGATCCGGCGCAAGCCCCGCAGGGCGGTTATGATCTGGGACGACTGCGCGGAGTTCAGGACTGGTTCGTGCGTTATCAGTTGAACGCCGTGCAAGGCGTGGCGGAAGTCGGCAGCGTCGGCGGCTTTGTGCGGCAATATCAGATCGATGTTTCCTCCACGAAAATGCGGGCGGCGAAAGTATCGTTGCAGGAAGTAATGAAGGCAGTGGGTGAAAGCAACCTGAACGTGGGCGGGAAAGTAATTGAAGAAAACGGGATGGAGTTTGTCGTGCGCGGCATCGGGCTGGTGCAAACAACGAATGCGGTGACCGATTTGGAGAATATCGTGCTGATGGAACGCAATGGCGTGCCGATTTACCTCCGTGATGTGGCGACGGTGCAAGTGGGCGGCGATTTCCGGCGCGGGGCATTAGACATCGATGGGCGCGAAGTGGTGGGCGGCACGGTAGTTATGCGGACGGGTGAAAATGCGATGGAAGTGATCAAGCGCGTGAAAGAAAAGATTCAGCAAATCTCTTCCAGCCTGCCGCCGGGAGTTACAATCAAGCCGTTCTATGACCGCAGCGAATTAATTGACCGCACGATTGATACTCTGAAACACGCGCTGACAGAGGAAATTATTCTCGTCACGCTGGCGCATATCATTTTCCTGTTCCATTTCCGCAGCATCCTCATCGTGACATTTCCCCTGCCGGTTTCGATTTTGATCTCGTTCATCCTGATGAAGGAATTCGGCATCTCATCGAACATTATGTCGCTTTCGGGCATTGCGATTGCGATTGGCGTACTGGTGGATGCGGCGATTGTGATGACGGAAAATGTCATTCGCCATTGTGAGCAGGCGGAGACGAAGAAAGGCAGCGCCCTGACGCAGGCGGAAACGTGGCAAGTCACGTTGGAAGCTTCCCGGCAAGTAGGGCGGCCGATCTTCTTTGCGATGGTGATTATCATTCTCGCCTTTATTCCCGTCTTTTCCTTGAGCGGTCAGGAAGGAAAATTATTTCATCCCCTCGCCTTCACGAAAACGTTTGCGATGATTGGTTCCACGCTGCTGGCGGTGACGATTGTGCCGGTGTTGTGTGCCGGGTTAGTGCGCGGGCCGTTCCATGCGGAAGATCGCAACTGGATCATGCGCATTTTGCTGGCGATTTATAATCCGATCCTTGATTGGGCATTGAAGCACCGGAAAACGGTGTTGACCGGCGCGGCTCTGCTACTGGTTTCCGCACTCACGATTGCCTTTGGACTGCCACGCGCATGGCAACAAAAGGTGGAAGATCATCAATGGACGCGGCTCGCAAACGCGACGCGCGGCATCGGCAAAGAATTTATGCCGCCGTTGAATGAAGGGAGTCTGCTCTTCATGCCGGTGTTGCTGCCGAGCACTTCCATTACCGAAGTGAAACGCATTATGTCGTGGCAGGATCGCGTGATCAAACAGGTGCCAGAAGTGGTTTCCGTGGCGGGCAAGCTTGGACGCGCGGAAACGGCGACTGATCCCGCACCAGTCGAAATGATTGAGACAACGATCATGCTGCGACCGGAATCCCAATGGCGCGCGGGGATGACGAAAGAGAAGTTAAAAGCGGAGTTAACCGCCAAACTCACCCAAGTGCCGGGTTATGTGCCTGGATTTTTGCAACCGATTGAGAACCGGGTGTTGATGCTGAGCACGGGCATTCGCGCTCAAGTAGGCATCAAAATCCTGGGCGATAATCTGGAATTGCTCCAGCAAAAGGCATTCGACGTGGAGCGACTGGTGCGGGAAATACCGGGAGCCGTCGGCGTAGCGCCGTCGCGCGTGCAGGGCAAGCCGTATCTCGAAGTAGAAGTCGATCGCATCGCGATGGCGCGTTATGGTTTGCGGGCGCAGGATGTGCTGGACGTGGTGGAAACCGGCATGGGCGGAAAGAATCTCACGACCACGATTGAAGGCCGGGAACGTTATCCCATTCAAGTACGGCTGGAGCGGAATGAGCGGAATGACATTGAACGGCTTGGTGAAATCCTCGTGGCAACGCCGTCAGGAAAATTTATACCACTAGGGCAGGTCGCCAAAATCCGGCGCAACACGGGGCCAAGTGAAATCGCGAGTGAGAACGGGCGTTTGCGGGTCTTTGTGCAAACGAATGTGCAGGATCGTGATCTGGGCAGTTTCGTGAATGAAGTGCGGGAACGCCTGAACCGGGAGATTGTGCCCTCGCTGCCGAAAGGAATGACGATTGAATACAGCGGGCAGTACGAAAACCAAATCCGGGCGCAACATACGTTGCGGGTGATCGTACCCACGGTGCTGTTCATTATCTTTCTGCTGCTCTACATCGTTTACAATAATTTCAAGGAGGCGGCGCATGTAATTCTGGCGGTGCCGTTCGCGTTGACGGGCGGCGTTTTTCTACAATACTTGCTGGGCTACAACTTCAGCGTGGCGGTGTGGGTGGGTTACATCGCGCTCTTTGGCACGGCGATCCAGACCGGCGTGGTGATGGTGGTTTACCTGGAGGAAATGCTGAAAAAGAAGCAGGCGGAGAAAGGAGCAAATTTCACGCACGCCGACTTGATTCAAGCGGTGAAAGATGGCGCGCGGCTGCGGTTGCGTCCGAAGGTAATGACGGTGGCGACGATTGTAGCGAGTCTCCTGCCGATTATGTGGAGCACGCGGACCGGTTCGGAAGTGATGAAGCCACTGGCGACGCCGGTTATTGGCGGGATGGTGAGCAGTTTGATCCATATATTGATCGTAACCCCGGTGATTTTTACGTGGTTGAGGGAGCGGGAGATGAAGCGGAAAAATTGACGTAAGGCTGTCGGCGACTGTACGACTGCTGTGGATATGAGCCCATTTCCTAACCCCTCACTCTGGCTCTCTCCCCGAGGAGAGAGGACAGCCGGGGATGCGCCCTTTAAATTTAAAAGCGTCGTTAGCAGTTACAGCGGAGGGGTGAAGGTAAGGTAAAAGCACGCGGACCTGCACGCGATCTGTTGGATAGCCTGCAACAGCGTTGGCAAGCGTGAGTGAGTTTGAAATGTCTGACACTATTTGATTGGGTCACCTGGCTGCGACCGGGGACGGTCGCTGTCCGGAGAGGGGTAGAGAAAAGTTTTTTCCTCCCTTGATTCCGTTTGAGCCGCAGCTAACATTTCCGCTTATGTCTATTTGTGATCATTTCGCGGGGATGAGCCGTATCTGGGTGGCTGCGTTGTGTCTGTTGGGCGCGGGCGCAGTTCAAGGGGCGGAAGTAGGGGTGGCCAAACATACCGATCCAATGTATGTGGCGCCGGCTTCCAACGAAGGGGAACTGGCCATCAAGCAATTTAAGGTTTATCCGGGCTTGAAAGTGGACTTGTTTGCAGCGGAGCCGTTGTTGGCCAACCCGGTTTCTTTCGCCATTGATCAACAAGGACGTTTCTACGTGGCGGAAACTTTCCGGCATGGGAATGGCGTGCTCGACATTCGCGGGCGCAAGGGCTGGGAAGACCCGGACATCCTGAAGAAGCTGGGCGATCAAGTGGTGGAAGACTACATGCTGGATGAAGAACTGGCCAACCAAACGACCGCCGACAGCGAGGCGTTGTTGCGCCGGCATTTCCGCGGTCGCGTTGATCAACTGATTGGCGTTTCGGAACGGGTGCAGATGATTCAGGACAGCAACGGCGACGGGAAGGCTGATCAAGCCACGGTGTTTGCGGACGGCTTCAATACGATTGTTTCCGGCATTGGCGCGGGGTTGCTGGCGCGGGATGGCAAGGTTTGGTACACGTGCATTCCCGATCTGTGGATGTTGCAGGATACGAAGGGCACGGGCACGGCCGATATCAAGAAGCCGTTGCTGCACGGCTTCGGAGTGCGGGTGGGTTTTCTGGGGCATGATTTGCACGGCTTGCGAATGGGACCGGATGGGAAGCTCTACTTCAGCATTGGCGATCGCGGCGCGAACGTGAAAAATCTGGAAGGCAAGACGGTCGCAAATACGGAGATGGGGGCGATCTACCGCTGCAATCCGGATGGGACGGATTTCGAGATTTTCCACAATGGCTTGCGTAATCCGCAGGAACTGGTGTTCGACGAATATGGCAATTTGTGGACGGGCGATAATAACTCGGATGGCGGCGATCCGGCGCGCTGGGTGTATGCGGCGGAAGGGGCGGACAGTGGTTGGCGCGTGGGTTATCAATTTATTGAATCGCAGCCCTGGACTAACCGGCGCGGGCCGTGGCTGGGTGAACGGATGTGCTATCCGCAATGGGATGGGCAAGCGGAATTCATTACGCCGCCGGTGGACATCATCGGCAACGGGCCGTCCGGGCTGACGTATTATCCGGGCATCGGTTTACCGGACACGTTTAAAGGTCATTTCTTCCTGTGCGATTTCAAAGGTTCACCGCCGAACAGCGGCGTGCACACGTTCTCGGTGAAACCGAAAGGGGCGTCATTTGAAACGGTGAACAAGGAACATTTCATCTGGAACATTCTGGCGACCGATGTGGACTTTGGTTACGACGGATCGGTTTATGTGAGCGATTGGGTGGAGGGCTGGAGCAAGACGGGCAAGGGCCGATTGTATCGCATTTTTGACGCGGAGAAATATAACAAAGATCCGCTCGTGACTTCCACGAAGCAGCTTTTCTTTGATGGGTTCTCGAAACGTCCGGTCGCGGAATTGGTCAAGCTGCTGGAGCACCCGGATATGCGGGCGCGGCAGGAGGCGCAATTTGCATTGGCGGACAAGGGCAGCAGTTCCATCAAGCCGCTGGCGGAAGTAGCGGCGAAAAATGAAAATCAACTGGCGCGTATTCATGCGATTTGGGGACTCGGGCAAATCGGACGGAAGAGCAATTCGGCGTATGAGCCGCTGCTGGCGTTGTTGAATGACACGGATGCTGAAATCCGGTCGCAAGCGGCCAAAGTACTGGGCGACGGGCACGTAGTGAAAGCGCAAAAGGCGCTGATCAAGCAATTGACGGACGCGAGCCCGCGGGCGCGTTATTTTGCGGCTTTGAGCTTGAGCAAGCTGGGAAGCAAAGAAGCGTTGCCGGCGGTGTACGCAATGTTGCGCGCAGCGGAAGATACGGACCCGTGGTTGCGTCATGCCGGCGTCTCCGCGATGGTGGGCGCGAAGGATGTGAACGCGATCATTTCAGCGGGCAAGGATGAATCGATGGCGGTGCGGATGGCGGCGGTGATTGCGCTGCGTCGGCTGGAACGTCCGGAAATTGCGAATTTCCTGCAAGACAAAGAGCCGAAGATCGTGCTGGAAGCAGCACGGGCGATTATTGATCTGCCAATTAACGGAGCCTTGCCGCAACTCGCGGCGCTGGCTTCACAAACGAACCTGTCCGCTTCCCTGGCGCGCCGGGTGTTGGATGCTAACTTCCGGTTGGGCAATGCCGAGGGCGCGAAGGCGCTGGCAAATTATGCAGCGTTAACCAGCGGTCCTGAAGGGCAACGCATTGAAGCGTTGTACGAATTATCGAATTGGGCGAAACCGCCGGGACGGGACATTGTCACCGGCTTGTGGCGTCCGCTGCCGCAACGCGATGGCAAAGCTGCGGCTGAGGCGGCGCAGCCAGTGCTGGGAGCGATCCTGCGCAGTGCGCCGGTGAACGTGCAAGTGGAAGCCGCGGTGCTGGCGGGCAAGTTAAATTTGCGTGAGCTGGGACCGGTGTTAGCCGAGTTGGTTAAGGATACGAGCGCGAACTCGAAGGCGCGCGTAGCGGCGCTGACAGCGCTGGCGGACTTGAAAGATGCGGCGTTGCCTGAAGTCGTGAAACTGGTCCTGACGGACAAGAGCGAAGGGGTGCGTAAAGAAGCAACGCGGTTGCAAGCGCAAATCAAGCCGGGCGATGCGACGGGACAATTGGCAAGCGTGTTGGAACACGGCACCACGGGCGAAAAGCAAGGGGCTTTGGCCACGCTGGCGACGGTGGAAGGAAGTTCCGCGGATGCGTTGATCGGACAGTGGATGGATCAATTGCTGGACGGAAAAGTGGCGCGGGAATTGCAACTGGATGTGCTGGAGGCGGCAGGCAAACGCTCCTCGGCTGATTTGAAGGCGAAGCTGGCGAAATATACGGCCTCGGTGCCAGCGAATAATATTATGGCGCGCTTCAAAGAATGCCTCGCGGGTGGCAATGCGGAGTCCGGCAAGAAAATCTTCTACGAACGGGCAGAGGCTTCGTGCTTCCGCTGCCATCAGATTAAAGGTGAAGGTGGCGATGTAGGGCCGCATCTGGATGGCATTGGCGGACGTCAGCCACGGGAATATCTGCTGGAATCGATTGTCGATCCGAATGCGAAGATTGCGCCGGGTTTTGATTCGGTGATTGTGACGTTGAAGAATGGCACCACGCTGGCCGGGGTGTTGAAGAGTGAGAGCGATCAGGAACTCGTGGTGAATTCGCCGGAGGACGGGCTGATGAAGGTGAAGAAAGCGGACATTCAAAAGCGGGAACGCGGATTGTCCGGGATGTTACCGGAACTGGCCAATGTGCTTTCCAAGCGCGATCTGCGGGATCTGGTGGAGTTTCTGGCGAGTCAGAAGTAAGAACGTAGAGAGTTTTTGTCCTTTGATGATGGCGGGAACGCAAGTTCCCGCCATTACAATTTTAGCCTTCGTTTATTCCTGAAATTAATTTGGGAACCGATTACACTTCCCGTTATGGATTGGATTTTGAACCCGGAAATTTGGATCAGTTTGTTGACGCTGACGGTTTTGGAAATCGTGCTCGGCATCGACAACGTGATTTTCATCTCGATTTTGGCGGGCAAACTGCCGCCGGAACAGCAGGCCAAAGGCCGCCAATGGGGATTGGGACTGGCGCTGATTACGCGGCTATTGTTGCTGTGCAGTCTGGCGTGGCTGGCGAAGTTGACGAATCCGCTGGTGACGTTATTCGGGCACACGGTCACGGGACGCGATCTGGTGCTGATCGGCGGCGGGTTATTTTTGATTTTCAAGAGCACGCGGGAAATTCATGAAAAGCTGGAAGGTGAAGACGGTGAAGTCACGAACCGGCTGGCGCCGACTTTTGCGAGTGTCATTATCCAGATCATGCTGCTGGATATTGTGTTCTCGCTGGATTCAGTGATCACAGCAGTGGGCATGGCGAAACAATTGGGAGTGATGATTGCGGCGGTGATTATTGCGCTGATTTTCATGCTGTATTTTTCCGGGCAGATCGCCGGATTCATCCAACGTCATCCGACGTTGAAAATGCTGGCGCTGAGTTTTCTGATTCTGATTGGGGTGGCGCTGCTGGCGGAGGGTTTTCATAAGGAAATCTCGAAGGGCTACATCTATTTCTCGATGGCGTTCTCAGTGTGCGTGGAAATGCTGAATCTAAAATTGCGCAAGAAAACGAGCGTGGTGAAGTTGAATCAGCCTTACCGATAGGGGTTGAGGGTAAGTCGGAAATGCGGGGGCGTTGGTGGGGGTGGAGCAATGGTTTTGGGATGGTTGCTTGCCCCTCACCCCGGCCCTCTCCCGAGGGAGAACCACTTTGCCCGCTGTGATGGTTGGTGAATGCGATGGGGTATCGGGGATTTTGAGCGTGGGGAATCTCGAGTGGTAGAGTAAAAATGGATGCGCTCGAAAGCGGTAGGGACTACCGCATTCCAGGACGCTACGCGAAATTCGGGGGCGATGGGTATAGACGGAGAGCAACGGTTTCCTGATAGGCCTTTATTTTCAAGGAGTTACATAAATTGGATTTTTATTGAATAAACTACGCATACGTATTGTCCAATGTTCGATTTTGAAAATAAAATTGTAAACTCGCCAAAGATATGACGAGCCTGAAATTACAAAAGATTGAGACAACGTTCGCGCCGGAGACTGCTTTTACGGTTACGCCACAAGTGGTGGTGCTGACTGAACGGGCCCGCATGGAGCGGGAATTGGAGTTTTTAAAGAACAGTTTGCTGGGAGAGATTTTTCAGCGGGTGCATAATCCGGAACATCATTCTGCCTTGCACTGGGCGGCCAACAGTGCGGCTTCCTTAGCCTGGCTGACGCCGTATCCCCTGCTCATTTTGCCGGTTTTGTTGGAAGAAAAAGCCCGCGAAGCGCTGGAACGTTCCGCGCGGCAGATTCTGATCCGGCAACGGAGCCAGAGCCTGGTCAGTTTGGCGGCTTAATCCCCTTTTCACGCCAGTTCACACGCAGCAGACGGAAACGTTGGAAGCCCGCGGTGGCCGCCGATGCAACCGGTATTCACGGCGGCTTTCAACGCTTTCCAGTTATTTTTTCCACACCACAATCGCAATCGGGAAACTGAACCAGATTGAGTGGTTGCGCAAATGAGCGCCTACGCCAAGTTCGTTCCGGTCGAGGTCAGCGGCAAAGCGTTGGCGGACTTTATCGTCATCGCCAGGATTCGGAAAAGAGGCGGCCAACAGACGTTCCAATTCGACTTCCAAGCGGTAGAACGCCGTTTTCGGTGAATGGAGTGCAGCCCGTTCTCCGAGCATCAACATTTCATCGAGGACGAGAGCCTGGGTGTGCGAGGGATCGCGCCAGCGTTCCACCTGATCATAAGCGGCCCGTTGCTCACGGGCGGGCGCCACATCAATCAGCACCACCTGTCCACCCGGCCGCGTGACCCGGGCCATTTCCTGCAATACGGCCTGTGGCGATAAAAGGTGATGAAACGTGTAACGGGTAAGCACACACGAAAACGTTTCATCGGCAAACGGCAAGGCCTGCATATCTCCCACCGCCCAGGTTAGGTTTGCCAACCCCTGCTGCTGTTGCAACTGGCGCGCTTGAGCAATCATGGCCGGAGTTAAATCAAGGCCCGTTGCTTCAGCCACCCGCCGGGCGACTGCGCACGTGACAATCCCCGGACCGCAGCCCACATCCAGCACACGGTCATCGGATTTAAAACCGGCGATCTGAAATAACAATTCAAAGGCGGCGTCATCCGAATGCGCCGGCATTTCGGCAAAGGGCACTGCCTGCCGGGAGAACTGGTCAATGATGGACTGTTGATGTTGAGCCACAGGATTCACATTCATGGGTAAAGGATAGGAAATCAGGATTTGGCCCGCTAACGCTGATAAGCCAATTACTGGCTTTTACAGGCCACATGAATCGTGTCATATTTTCGAGACAAAGATGCGGCGTTTATCCAGGAAACAAACTCAGCAGGTCCTGAAGCAGATCGGGATTGAGCACGGGAAGCAGCATGCCTATGCGTATGACGATCCGGCGCGTTATGTGCATTACCATTTTCACCGGCATACGCGGCATCAGTTGCTGTACGCCTTTACGGGAACAATCCAGTTGGAATCCAGCCAGAGCTGGTGGACGCTGCCACCGCAACGCGCCGCCTGGATACCGGCGGGAGTGAAACATGCCACTACCCTGGGAAATACCCGCTGCGGTTCCATTCTGTTTGATCCGCAAAAGTTTAAAAGCCCCAGCACGGATATTCAGATCATTCCAGTCACGCCTTTACTGCGCGAAATGATCCTCTATGCAATGCAATGGCCGCCTCAGCAAAGCCGGCGCGATTCGTTCGCCACGCAATATTTTTCCGTGCTGGCACAGGTATTGGAACGGCATTTTTCCGAAGAACCCGCTTTCCGTTTGCCCCGGGCGAAAACTCAGGCGATCGGCAAGGCGGTGGAAGCTGTGCTGGCTGACGTGGGCACAGTGCGATTAACGACCGCGGCACAAAGAGCGGCACTTTCCACGCGCACTTTTCGCCGCCGGTTTCAGGCGGAGATGTCGATGTCCTGGCGGGATTTTGTGCAAAGCGCGAAAATGCTCAAGGCGATGGAATGGCTGGAGACGGAACGAAACGTCACGGAGGTTGCTCTCGCGGTGGGTTTCAATAGCATGAGCGCCTTTTCCAAGGCGTTCCGGAAGTTCACACAGGAAAGTCCATTAGCCTATAAACGGCGGGTTCAAGCTGCCAGTGTCACTCATGCCGCAATGCTTCCACCGGGTCCATCCGGGCGGCGCGGAAGGCGGGGTAGAGGCCGAAGATAACGCCCACTAAACCGGAGATCGAAAAAGCAACGATGGGCGACCAGAACGTCACGATAGTTACCATGCCGGTCAGGTAGCTGACGAAATAGGGAATCATTACTCCAAGGATAACGCCCAAAATACCGCCGGAACCGGAGAGCATCACGGTCTCGATAAGGAACTGAACAATGATGTCGCGGCGGTTGGCGCCGAGAGCACGGCGGATGCCGATCTCGCGGGTGCGTTCGGTCACACTGGCGAGCATGATGTTCATGATGCCGATGCCGCCAACCAGGAGGGAAATGGCGGCAATGGAACCGAGCACGACGTTAAAGATTTGTTTGGTGCGTTCGGCGCGCTTGAGCAATTCGAGCGGCACAATCATGTCGAAATCTTTTTTCTTATGGTTCCGCTCCATGACATTTTTGACGGCGGCGGCAACGGGAATCACATCTTCAGGACTGGTGACTTTGACGGTTAATTCATGCAAGGCCACGCGTTCGGCTTCAAAACTGCCCTGGCGCTCCTTGACCAATACTTCCCCGTAGCGAATGCGGGCGGTTTCCAGCGGGATATACATCTGATTGGGCGCGCTGGTTTTGGCATTTTCGGTTTCCTCGATTTTAGCGCCTTTGCTGCGCGGTTCCATAACGCCAATGACGCGGTAATAATTGTAGCCAACACGAACGGCCTGACCCAGCGGCGGTTCCAACGGAAACAGGCGATTCACCATTTCGGCGGAAATGACGCAGACGTTCGCTTTTTCATCCATTTCCAATTCGGTAAAGAAACGGCCGGTAGCGACGTGATGATTACGCATTTGGGGATACCAGGGAACGGTGCCGATGATATCGCAATCGACCTGACGGCTGATGTTCCAGACATATTCGCGCATGATGCGCGCGGGCACTACGACTGTGACACCGGGGATGGTTTGTTTGATGCGTTTGAGATCGGCGGTGGTGACGCCGTATTCGAGAATGTAACTTTGATTTACGTTCTCGGTGACCTTGCGTTCTTCGGACGGCTTCACGCTGCGAAGAATAATATTCTGACTGCCGAGATTTTTGATCTGCTCCTGCGCTTCATGGCTGGCCCCTTCACCAATGGCCAACATGGCAATCACGGAACAGACGCCGAAGACGATGCCCAACGCGGTCAGGAGTGAACGCAAGCGGTGCAACCAAAGGCTTTTGACGCCCAGACGAATCGTGCGCCGCAAGCGCGTGAGGCTAAAGCCACGAGCCGGTCGCACCGGAGCGAAGCGGCGCGCAGACGAACGATGGGGTGAAGGGGCAGCCATGGGTCACGCGCCTACCGCCGCAGATCACTTTCCAGCAGGCCATCCCGCAAACGGATGGCGCGCGTCGCGCGGCTGGCCACTTCATCATCGTGCGTGACGAGGATGAGGGTTTTGCCCTGCGCATGGAGTTGTGCGAAAATATTCAGGATTTCGGTACCGGAACTGGAATCGAGATTGCCGGTGGGTTCATCCGCCAGGATCACGAGCGGGTCATTCACGAGGGAACGGGCAATGGCGACGCGTTGCTGCTGGCCGCCAGAGAGTTCAAAGGGTTTGTGATCGAGCCGTTTTTCCAAACCGACGAGTTTCGCAAGTTTAGTGGCGATTTCGCGGCATTCCTCCTCGGGCCGGTCCTGATAATAGAGCGGCACCTCAATATTCTCCACGACAGTGAGTTGCTGGATGAGATTGTAGGATTGAAAAATGAAGCCCAAGCGGGCACCGCGCACGGCGGAGAGCAATTCATCATCCATTTGGGAGACATCTTCATCACCCAGAAAATATTGACCGGAAGTCGGACGATCGAGACAGCCGAGCAGATTCAGCATGGTGGATTTACCACAACCCGAAGGGCCCATGATGCTGATGTATTCCCCTTCCAGGATTTGGAGTGAGACCCCGCGCAATGCTTCCACGGTAACGGGCCCCATCTGGTAGGTCTTGCGAACGTCCACAAATTCGACAATGGAAGCGGCAGACATAGCGGCTACATTTTTTCAGCGGAAGGAGCGGGTTCGCTCTTGGGTTTGGTTTTGTCCGCTTTCGACTCTTTGCCTTTATCCTCACCTTCCTTTTCACTCGCTTCCGGCGCGCGGAGCGAAACTAAATCGCCAGCGGAAAGGCCCTTTTTAAGCTCGATAAATTCATCGTTAAATTCTCCTACCTCCACTTCACGCCGTTCCTGAACGCCGTGGTTATCGACCATGCAGAAATGTTTTTCTCCCACCGGAATAATGGACTGGATGGGGGCATACGTGACGTTGGGTAATGTTTTGACGAGGATTTCCACCTTGGTGCTCATGCCGGGTTTGAGCCATTCCTGCACGCCGTCAATCGTCACGGTGGTGACATACAGTTTCATGTCCGGGTTCATCCACATATTACGGGAATCCGGCAGGACACCGACTTTGCTGACTTCGCCGGTGAGTTTTTTATCCGGAAACGCCTCGACGGTAATGCGGACCTTTTGGCCCTTCTCCACTTTCTTGATGTAGGTCTCATGAATGCGGACTTTGACGGCCATCTTGGTCATGTCCGGAATGGTGAGGATGGGTTGCTGCTCACGGACGAGCGCACCTTCACGCACTTGCTCCTGGCCGCCGAAATAGAACATTTCCATATTGCCACCGCCATAAACCACAAGACCGGTTTTCTTTGCGCGAATGGTGCATTTATCAATCTGGTCGAGGAGATCTTTGCGCTGACGGACTTCGAGATTGTAACGGCCTTCGGCAGACTTCACTTTGGCTTCGGCCTGGGCGAGTTTGGAAATGGCTCCTTTGCGCGCACGATCCAATTCGCGCACGGCTTCCACATATTTGGACAAGGCTTCTTCGCAGGATTTCGGAAATTCATATTTCAGGAACAGGGCTTGAGCGGTTTCAGCGCTGGCGACTTTCAAGCGGTCGGATTCCAGCAGGTATTCATCCAATTCCAGTTCGGTCTTGGTGAGGAAGCCGCGGTCGAACAACCGCTGAGAGCCTTCCAGCTTGGTTTTGGACTGGCTCATCCCTTTGAGCGCGACTTGCAGTTCATCTTCAAATTTGCGGATTTTTTGTTTCGCCTCGCCATCGCCCAACAAGTCGGGTTTGGCGTATTTCGAGAAATCAATATCGATGCGACGCGCCTGGTTGATGATGGAAGGGGCAGCGGTTTCCGGTGAAGGAATTGGCGCTGAAGCCTGGGCGACCACACCCGTCGTGTTGGTGGAGACGGGATCAATGTTGGTGGGCAGTTTAATCACCACCCCTTTCAAGACGTTGGTGGGCGGAGCTTCGTCCAACCCTTCCGGCAGACCGATCCGCGTGATGATTTCTTTGGTGGCCTGATCACCCATAAACTTGTCGAAATCCATACGGGCGAACTTGGCCTTTTGCAGGGCGGCATTAATATCGCTGACGTTTTGGTTTAACTGAATATCGTAGGCCTGCTTGGCATCGGTAAGCGTGGCGACGGTGGATTCAAAGGTGATGTCCTGCTGGGTCATCTGTTTTTGCAACTCGGAGGAATCGAGTTCGACGAGGACTTTATTGGTTTTCACATCGTCTTCGGTGACAAGATAACCTTCCTCTACGATCTTGAGAATTTTCACCCCTTGATAGCCACGCACTTCACATTTGACGGCTTGCGATTCCAACGCCTCCAGGGTGCCGCCTTGAAGGACGTTAATTTCCAAGGGACCGCGCCGAACGACAAAGGTAGCCGTCTTGCCAGACAGGACAGGCCGCGACCAGTAATGCCAAACGACCGCGGCAACCACGAGGAGCAACGCTAAAAGTATGCCGCGGCGGAGTTTATTTTTTGGTGTCATGCTTGATCTCCTCCCAACGGCCATTGTCCTTGATGTAAAGAATCCCCATATCGTCCCAGAATTGCAGCCGCGCGATGGTGTGAGCCACGAGGGCTTGCGTGAGCAGATTTTTTTGCGCGATCAAATCATTCTGGGCATCGACCAAATCCCGCGCGGTGCCCCGCCCTACTTGCGCGCGCAATTCCTGTTCTTCGACACGGCGTTCGCTCAGTTCCACACCAAACTCCGCGCTCTCGAAATTGCGTTTAGCCTGATCGAGATTCCGCCAGTCATTGCGCACTTGCAGTTTGATCTCGTCTTCTTTTTGCGCGAGCTGGCGCGCGGATTGTTCGCGCAAAATCAGGGCCGTGCGATAGGCGTTGCGCTGGGCCGTGCGTTCAAAAGGAAGATCGACATTCAGGCCCGCGCTCCAATGGTAGCGGCTGGGGTCAGGCCGCGGGAAACCGGTGCCGGAGGTTTGAGGACTATCAATCCCAATCGCGCCGACCAAATCGACTTGCGGCCGCAAGCCATTCGCGGCCAGAGGGACTTTGCGCTGGGCATCGGCGTATTGGTCTTTGAAGTTATAAAAATCCAAGCGCGTGGCTAAAGCTACTTTTTGAGCCTCTTCCGCGGTGATATCCGGGTGAATGATCTTGAGTTGCTGCAATTCGCGATCCTCCAGGACGACGCTGGCATCAGTAGAGAGGCCGAGTTGGATTTTGAACTGGTCGAGGCTTTGTTTGTAATTGCGCACGGCATTGATCCACGCGGTTTCCGTGTTCAATTCATTTTGTTTGATGAGGCTGAGGGATTCCTGAGTTTTCCGGCCTTCATCGGCGAGCGCCTTTTCGCGTTCGACATTGCGTTTGAAGTTTTGGAAACCGCGCCAACTGTTGCGGACGGCATCGCGATTTTGGAGCACGCCATAATATGAGGTGGCGATCTGGACGGCAAAATCGCGTTTGAACCGGCTGAAATCGCGCAATTGATAGAGAAAGGTGCGTTCGGCTTGAGTGAGATTTTCCATGGTCACCTTGTAACCAGCCCCGCGCCAAAGAGGTTGAACGATCGTGGCCCCGAGTTGGGAGGAGGTAACGACACTGGGATCGCCAGACAGGTAACGGAGGAAATCCGAAGTGAATGCGGTGGAAAGCTGGGCTCCGGAACGGAGCAGCCAGGTGGCGCCCAGGGAGCCTTGACCAGTCACGCGGTGTTGCTCGACGAGTTGGGCATCGGCATCCGAAACGACTTTGGGCAAACCGGTGAGCGCGTCCACCGTCACGGTCACGGCTTCGGTGGTTACTTGATAGTCAGCTTGTCCCCGACCTGAAAAGATGGGAGCAAATTGATGGCGGGACAAAGCGAGCGAAAGGGCCTGGAGGTAAAGTTGTTCCTTATTATTCTGGTAGGTGCGGCTGTATTTCACGGCCAAATCCAGAGCGTCATCCAGGGAAATGACATGCGTGCCGGGAGCGGCATCGGCATTGGGACCGAGGGAAGCATCCACAGTGGCCGTAACGGGAAGGTAATCCAGCGAGAGGTGGTTGGTTTGTTCAATCGAGAATTTCCCGGCCATATTGGGCACTTGCGGGGTCTTTTGGGCAAAGATGGCGGCGGCATCCTTATCGGCTGACGCCTTGTAATGCGCTGTGGAGCAGCCTGTTCCCGCCAGACACAGGGCAAGAAACCACCTTAATTGTAATCCGTTCATGAACTTGTTTTACCACCACCAGCAGCCAGGGAATTGACCTAATAAACTCCGTTTCAAGGGATTAGTTGCATCCAATCAGCCTGCACCCGGCAACCTGGTCGAGCCGGACAGTACAATCAGGGTGCGCCATTGATCCCAGGAAAATGCTTATAACAAGGACAAGCCGCAGTGAAAAATGTTTCAAAAAAAGAGGGAGTTTCCCACGGTGGGAAATACAAACGCCGTTTTATGTGGTTGGATGGGGGGAATGACGAATTACCGAAGGACGAAATCCGAATGAATGACAAAACCATTAACCGCGAAAGACGCGGAATACGCGGATAGGGAAAAATGATTAAACCACGGATGAACATAAATTCACACGGATGGGGGAACCCACCCCTAACCCCTCCCATGGAGGGGAACCGGATGAGCACGTGGTTAGCCCACAGGGGCGCGCTTGGGGTTGGTGTCAGGGCTTGTCAGGCTTATTCAGGGATAATTTATTTGCGGAATGGGGACGGGGGATTTTGACAGAATGAACAGAATTTACAAAATC
>JBEHZA010000030.1:0-20517 GCA_048497895.1 Verrucomicrobiota bacterium | reverse complement strand
GCACTACCCGGATCTCCTTGCCGGCCACTACGGCCACAGAGTTGACGGTCCACCCGTTTTGATTCATGTCTTTCAGTACCAATAACATGCAAGCCGCCAACTGTGGCGACTCCATGCCCTAATTTGATGTCGGTTCCACGGCCTGCCATATTCGTGGAAATGGTAATCCGCCGGGCTTCTCCGGCAATGGCAATCGTCTGCGCTTCCTCTTGATGATAAACCGCGTTAAGTAGTTTAAAATCAAGATTATGCAGTTTGAGCATGAAAGCCAGCCGCTCACTGGATTCAACACTGCGGGTGCCCACCAGAATAGGCCTCCCTAAAGCATGCACCCGCTTGATTTCATCCGCCACAGCGCGCCATTTTGTCTCTTCATCGGCAAAGATCCGGTCTGGCCATTGTTCCCGGATGCACGGGCGATTGGTCGGTATGGGAATCACCGGTAGCTTATAAATTTGCCAGAATTCGGCGGCCGCTTCCCGAGCCGTTCCGGTCATGCCAGACAGGCGATAAAAGGAACGAAAAAAGCGTTGGAAACTGAGCCGGGCTATGGTCTCCACCGGGTCGGAAATAGCCAATCCTTCTTTGGCTTCGATGGCCTGGTGCATACCCTGGCGCCAACTGCGCTGGGGCATCTGACGGCCAGTAAACTCATCCACAATGACCACCTTGCCGTCCGAGATAATATACTGCTTCCCCCGCAGGAAAAACTCCCGGGCAACGAGGGCTTGCCGGATCAGTTCCGTCCGCCGCTCAAACCCATGCCATAAACCAGGCAAATCCGAACAGGTATCCTGAATCTTCTTCAGCCCGTTTTCCTTGAGTTCAATTTCACGATAGCGGGTATCAATCCGATAATCTTCTCCGGCCACCAACGGTTCAGCCAGCCGTTGGGCCATCTTTACCACCCCCTCTAAAACCTCGTTTTTCCGGGGGGTGGAAATGATCAAAGGGGTGACGGCCTCGTCGATCAAAACACTGTCCGCCTCGTCCACAATGGCGGTATGCAACCCGCGCATGACCAGGCCTTCTTTTTCCGCCGCTTTTGGAGCCAACATCCGCCGGATCAGACGCCGGGTCGGTTGCACCATGCCGGTCAATTGCAGCCGGTCCCGAAGAAAATCGGCCAGCAATTCCTTACTGGTCACATAAGTAACGTCCGCACTGTAACCTTTGCGACGCTCAGACTGGCTCATCTGACCGGTCACGTAACCCACTGTTACTCCACAAGTATGGTAGAGCTGTTTCAACCATTCCGAGTCACGTTGAACCAGGTAGTCGTTAACCGTAACAATGTGGCAGGGGCGTTTACTCCAGCCCGCCAGCACCCCAGCCAGACCGGCCGTTAAGGTTTTGCCTTCGCCAGTGGCCATTTCCGCCAGATAACCCTTGTGCAAAGCGAGCGCACCAATGAGCTGAACAACGTAAGGGCGCAAGCCAAGTTGCCGGTCAGCCACCTCGCGGATTCCTGCCAGCGCAGGGACTAAAACCCGGTCAACCCCGGTTCCACCGCGATGGAAGATTTCCCGGAATTCCAGCAACCGTTCTTGAAGATGATGCGCGGAAAGGCGTTTCCATTCTTCGGCCTGGGCATCGACGGCGGCCGCCTGCAAAGTTAACTCCTCTAAAATCTTTTCCCGCCGCTGATACGTCCCGATCAGCCAATTCATAGCCGCATCCAGGCCCTGATAAGGCCGGGGCGGAACGAAATGGCTCGTTCGCCGGTAATCCTGGGTCGGGGTAATCATCAAATCTGATACCGCTTCTGTAATGATTGCCGCAAGCTGCGAAGCCAACGAACCAGCAACGGCTCGGCCGGCAGATCAAAACGGATTTTCCCGGTTTGGCCGTGCATTAAAACCAGATCCTTGCCGGGGTCAACGACGTCAGCGCGCACTTCAAAAAAGGGCTCCAGAGCTTGCCGGCCTTTCGGATCGTCATTGGCCACGGGAATATCGCCCCCCGCCAGCCAGCCCATCGCGGCACTCGGCAGGTAACGTTGTTCTCCCGGGATTACCTTCAGATTTTTGAGCGGTAAAACCCGGTTCACCTGACCTTGCAAGCGAACTTCACCATTCAGGGCTTTCAAGGCAAACAGCCGATCCACATCTTCTTGCAATACGGCGGAGTTGAATTCGAAACTGGAAGGATCAACAATAATGCCGGTGGATGTGCCCTTGATAATCCAACGGCCAACGAAATCTTTAATTTGTGGCGCGACCCAAACGCCATCCTGCCGGGCCCGGACTACCAGTGCAGCCTTGTCCGTTTCCAGGCGCAAAAGCCGCTTTTGCACGGAATCGAGTTTCGCATTGAGCGGCCGGATGTTAGCCGGATCATCCTTCATCGCGTAGAGCAATCGCGCCTGAACTTCAACCAGACTGGCCCGCGCACCGGTTAACTCCAATTCCAATTCCGGATTATTAAACCGGAGCAATTCCTGTCCCTGCTTCACAACCGAGCCGGGAGATGCCGAGATCTTCTCCAGCCGGCCAGCCGTATTATTGACCACTTCACTCCAATGCTTGGCTTCCAGCATTCCTACGGCGCGAAAATGGTTCGGAAACGGAATCACTCCCAAACACAAAATAACCACGGCCAAAGTTGCCAATGTTACAGCAATTGCCTGATTACGTGAACGTTCCAGTTTTTCACTGGAAGCCAGATATTGGCAGAAACCAGCCACCGGCACGATGCCCCAGGAGATCACGCAGACTACCGCCATGATGATCCCCAGCAGTAACATCCGGTCTGCCACAAAGAAGATGACACTGGTGAAAACGATCACCCGATAGATGCCGCCCAAAATACCGTAGAGGGTAAACCACACGACTTCCCGCTTGCTCTGCGCCGGACTTTGGGAGTTTTTGACACCGAAAGCATAACGTTCCACCAAATGCCGCAGGTGCTGAAGCGAACGTTGATACAGGTTGGGCATCTCAATCAGGTCGATCAGGATGTAGTAACCGTCGTAACGCAGCAAAGGATTGATGTTAAACAAAACGGTCGAAACCGACGCCACAAACATCATGTTATAAGCGAGGTTATGGAGCACTCCGGGACCGGTGCGTGACCAGATAAAAACTGCCACCGCCGCCACCAGCAGTTCCACAATCATACCCGCTCCACCTACCAAAGCCCGCTGCCAGCGGCTGCGGAAAGCCCAACTGGAAGTCGCATCCATGTAGGGGACCGGCGTGAAAATCATGAACATCACCCCCATCACATGCACTTCCCCGCCGTAACGACGGCAAAACAACGCATGCCCAAATTCGTGCAGCGACTTGATGATAACGAGGCCGAGGTAGAGCAGTAACAGGTTATTGGCCTCCAATACGCCCTGGCTTTGATCCTTCAAGGCGGCCCAATTATCAAACGCCATTTTGAAACCTGCCCCGACTACCAAAAACCATAAAAGAGCGCCAATCGGGCTGATCAACCAACCGAGATACGGCAGCAGTTTGACCAGAAATTCATCCGGGTCCAGCAACCGGATACGCGTGAACATGATGTTCGAAAACCGGGAACGGATTTCGCGCTGACGATTCTTCTCATAGCGCTCGAATAAGTTCGCGGTATCCGTCGCCAGATCATACTGGAGCAGATTCGCGAAGTAGAGTTGCGCCAGCAATTGAATGACCGCCTCCTGACCTGGAGCATCGTCGGGTGAACGCTCAATACATTCCTGCCACACCTCTTGCACCGTGCGTTCCGGCCGCAAACGGGCGACAAATTCATACGCCGCCGGGTGCATCCGGTAAAACTGATTGGTAAACGGATTCTCCAGTACGATCCAGCGTTGCCCACGGTAAACCTGCCGCTGCACGTTGACCGCAGAACGCAGGCTGATGCGCTGGCCGGCAATCCGATACCAGGACTCGCTAAAGGTTGATTTAGGTTGAGACATCGATCACCACCAGAATTTCAAACGCAGGAAATCGATGGTCCGGTGGGTCAAAACCCATAATAGACTGCGCCGCTCCACGTCGATTTTGCAGAGACCGCTCATGCCGGGCCGCCACCAATCCGCCTGTTTGCCGTCAAAAGCACAGCGGGCAATGAAAATATTTCCTTCCTTCTTGGCCAGAGCAGCCGGCTCAATGCGCACAATCTGAATGGGGAATTTCAGTTTCGGCTGGCTGACGAAAGCGATCTCGCCTTTGGATTTGTGCAGGATTTCATGCACGTCCTTTTCGTTAATTTCCGCTTCCACATACAGCGTATCGGTCCGGGCCACTTTAAATAGCGAATCTCCCACTTTCACCGGTGAACCAATCCGTTGCCGCAAATCGCCTTCGACCACTACCCCGTTGAAGGGTGATTTAATCTCTGACTGCCGCAACCGGTAACGCACCAGCTCCAACCGGGCTTTCACCTGTTCGGTCAACGCTTCGGCAATTCGCATTTCGGCCAGGGAATTGGAGGCTCGCGCCTTTTCGGATTCGCGCTGGTAACGTTTTAAATCCGCCATGGCCGCCGATTCTTCCAGCTCCAAATCGGCAGTGCTTAGGGTCAGCAAGACCGTGTTTTCTTTGACCAGATCACCCGGGCGAACCTGAACGTCACGGATGTAACCATCGAAGGGAGATGTCAAATAAGTCAGCTCATCGCTGCGGAGAATGAAGTTTCCCTCCACTCGATACTTCCAGAGCGGCAATAACAACAGGATCAAAATGATACTGACAGTAATGCCGAGCAGCTTCGCGCCGGTATGTTCCGGCCCTACGAGTTTGCTGGCCTTTTCACGCAACTCTTCGGCCCATCGCGCCCCAAACCAACGGTCCAACTTGTGCAAATCAGCCAGCCGACGCACCGCTTGATCGCCGGTTAACCGCAACTGTTCCAATTCGGTTTGCCGAAAAGGTGATGCCTTGCGTTCACACGTCAAAACCGCGACTGGCTTGCCCTCCAGGCGCAAGGGAATAGAGACGACATTGCCGGAAGATTGACTAACGGCAAAAGCCTCATGGTCACGGGTGATGATGTTTAACCCTTCCGGCACTGGCCAGACAATCTCATCATCCTGGTCAAACGCTTCCTCCATCGCGGTTTCCAGTTCCTTTACCGCCTGCATCTTGGAGTCAAACCGCTCCGTCCGGCTGATGGCCCGCAGCTTGATATAATCCTCTTCCAGCCAGCCGATGCTCACACGGTCGCACTTGTAACGCGTCGCCACGCCATTGCATAACGCCAGGGCAGCCGCGACAAAGCGTTTCTCGGCATTGACCAGCACCATCAAATCCAAAGTGGAAGCAAATTTCTCCACATCCACCTTCGCCATTTCGGAGAGTTGATGCGTCTGATAGGACAACGGCACGTCACCAATCAACTGTAACCGGAGCAACGTCTCATTCGCCTCGGCAAAGGAAACATCCAGCAAAAGAAAAGTGGCGATGCAAATATCTTCCGCCTGCAATAAGGTCAACCTTACCGAAATCGCAAACTGACGGGCATTATTCGAAGTGGAGACAGCTAGAGGGCGAACGGCGGATCCGGGAGTTATGGTTTGCTCGCCGATTTCCACCAGCAATCGCGTAAATTCCGCGACGGCTTTATCAGCGTGAGCCGAAGGAGTGGTTTCACCAATTTTACGCCAGGCAGGAGGCTGACTTTTATCCCGAATGAGCAGAAAGGCCTTATGCCCGCCTGCCAGTGCATTGGCAGCATTCAGAAAAGCCGCCCAAAAATCGGCCGGTGGGCCAGTAAAACGACGAAGACGAGTCAGATCTTTTAAAGGCTGCGACCCGTCCGCCAAATTATTCAACTCATTTGGCATCCTTGGCCTCCTCAATATACATCCGCCCAGCGACACCGGGCCGGACCTTTCCATCCGCATTGTCAAACAACGCCTTGACGCGCATTAACCCGCTGGCCGGATCGACCACGGGCGAAACAAAAGTAATTTTTGCCGGCACCGTGACATAGCTACTACCGGCTTCGACTTCCAGTTTGACCGTTTGCCCTTCCTTCAAATTGTAGCCCGTTTTAGCCTCCACGTTGGCCACCATGTAGGCGCGCCGTGTATCGACCACTCGCGCCAGAGGCTCTTGTGATTTGCAATCTTCCCCGACGTGCAGAAACAACTTGGTGACAATGCCGGACACCGGAGAAATAACCTGCCGTTTCCGCAACTGTTCCAAAGCGATCTCATACTCAATCCGCTCCCGTTCTTCTCCCACGGTCAAACGGTCAAACTCGGCAATCGCCTGCTTGTATTCCAACTCCTTTTTTTCCAATTCTTCGCGGCTGACCGATTTGGTCGATTCGTATAGTTTGCGGGTGCCATCCAGCGCGGACTTCAAGGTCTTCACCTGTTCGGCGGCGGCATTGACCTCCACTTTGCTGTCGCTAATCAATTTGCGGCGCTCCGCTTCCAACTCTTCTGCCCGCTTGTCCAAAGAAACAATCGGCTCCCCCTCTTTCACGAAACTGCCTTCTTCAAAGTGGCGTTTGGCTACCGTGCCCGCCACATATGCGCTCAGGGTTACGTCGAGAAATGGCTCGGTTACACCGGTTACCACTACCATTTTGTCTCCGGCGGCTGAATTACTGGCGGGAATAACTAACCCACTCAGCAACATTAATATCAGGCCGATATTTCGCTTCAACATAAGAGAGTTACTGTCAGGGAACGATCTGCGCCCCGAATGGTTTACTGAGGTTGAGCTTTGGAACCGTTGGTTTGCGGCTTGTCAGTTCCGGATTCCGGTTGCTTGGCCGGCAAATCAGGAATGACTGCCGGAGTTGAAAAGCTATTTTTCAATTCGTAGTCGCTAACCACCGAACGCATGAAATAGCGGTATTGATCTTCCGAATAATTCCCGTGCACAAAAACCATGGCCGTTTTGTCCGCCAATTGTTTCTGCGTCATTTCCATGTTGCGGGTTAACAGAATGGAACCTTGGATCAATTCCAATTCCAGCAGCGCCCGTTGATATTCCACTTCGGCATCGAGGTAGGAAATGCGGGCTTTGAACAAATCCTCTTCCGTCAGCAGAACCGTGCGGCTATCAGACTTGCCACCATCCAGGCGCGCGAGTTGAGTTTCGAGCAACTTCTGATTGTAATCCACCACCTGCTTGTAACTAACCACGTTTTCCTTGAAGTACCGCGCCTTTTTTAACGCAGCATCCAACCCATTGGCCATCGCCACTTCGATCTCATGAATACCCAGATCCGCCTGCTTGTAACGGAGTTTCGCCGCTTCCAATTCCGCCTTATCCTTGATGCCACCCATCATCGGAATGCGTAATTCCAACCCAAAACTCCAGGAAGGAAAAGCGCCGCCATTAACCACATTCCAGGAGCTTTGCGGATCATTGCCAATGCCGTTAAAACCGGCGCCGCCTTTGAAATTCAATTCCGGCAGACGTTGGTTTTTGGCGTAACTCAACTGGGTTTCCGCCACCCGCAGACGCTTCTTGCGGATCAAATAGTCGCTGTTGTGTTCCACCGCCACCTGCCAGTGTTCCTTCAAGCCGGTCGGGGTGCCTTCCTGAGTCGGCTTATCCGCCGCATGAATCCTCACGGGATTGTCTTTGACAGAACCAGCGGCCAAAACAGCCGCCCGGTTTACGGCGTCGTAATTCTTCTGCAAAGCGTCGTTTAATATCGATTGGCGCGTAGCCAAACCTGCCTGCGCTTGCAACACTTCCAGCTCGGGGGATTTACCCACTTCAAAGCGTTTCTGGTTATCTGTTAACAGCGTTTGCGCCAGCTTGACGGACCCTTGCGCAATATCCAACTGGCCTTGAGTCAAATAGACTTCCCAATACGTCGCCTCAGCTTTAGCGACCGTTTCCATCATGGCCTGCCGGTACTCCTGAAAAGCAATGTCGCTCGCCAGCGCGGCCAGCCGGATATTTACCGTGCTGGCTTTAATGCCGAAATTCTTCAGCAAGGGTTGGGTAATCGTTAACCCGACAATCGTGTTATATTCACCGTTACGGAATAAAGCGGCGTTTTGGTTGTTGTGCAGGTCCTGGAGCGTGTAGCCCAGGTGAATTTTGGCTCCCGTCGGCACCAGCGCCTCAATGCCCGTATC
Organism: Verrucomicrobiota bacterium; assembly: GCA_048497895.1. Lineage (GTDB taxonomy): Bacteria > Verrucomicrobiota > Verrucomicrobiia > Limisphaerales > JBEHZA01 > JBEHZA01. Next base: position 12,473 of record JBEHZA010000030.1, on the reverse strand, counting down.
GTAAACATTGTTCCGCTCCGTAAAAACCGTGGTAGAAGTGCTCCCGAGGTTCAAGCTCAACGCCTGTTCAACGGTGTTATCCCGGTGGCTGTCTTCGCGGGTCGCACTGGTCACTAACACGGGTTCAAACACGCCGCGTTCACCTTTGGTTTTCTTGCGGGCGACCTCGGTTTCGAGCATCCGCATCTGGATGGTTTCATTCCGCTCCAGCACGCGATGGAGGAACTGGTTGAGGGTTAATTCTTCTTCGGCTGGCTTGATATCGGCCCGGCTATTCTGCCCACTCAAGGCAAACGCGGCCATAATCCAGCATGTGATTGATACCGCTACCCGATTGTCCAAGTTCCCTTTTAGCCAATTCATAGTTAACGTCTTTATAAAGAAGCCATAAAATCATCATGAACGCTTCTGCATGTCAAAATATATGTCTTAATTTATCTTAAGATTTTAAGATGCTCAAAATGAACATCTTACATTTTAATTAGTCGTTTTTAGGTCAAGTAATTACCATAACCTACGTAGAACATTTTTACGGTTGTAATCCGCCTCCTTAATTCCCTTGCAGAGTGTTGTTCACACAAATATACAGCCGGAAGATCGATTTACGCTCGGAAAAATGGGCAAATCCTGATTAAGACCTTTGCCCGGCTCCAGGCATTCCGGCCAGTTGCGCACCACTGACAAATTCGTGATGCAATCGGGCATAGACTCCACCCGCGGCCAAAAGCGTTTCATGGGTTCCCCGTTCCACGATCTGGCCATGATCCAATACGAGAACCTGATGGGCACTGCGAATGGTGCTCAAGCGATGAGCGACAACAAAGGCCGTGCGTCCGCGCAACAACGCTTCGAGAGCCTTTTGCAACCGGGCTTCGGTAACGCTATCGATAGCGCTGGTGGCTTCATCGAGCACAAGAATGCGTGGGTCCGCAATCAACGCGCGGGCAAAACAGACAATTTGCCGCTGGCCCAATGAGAGTGAAGAACTCTTTTCCCCCACCTGCGTGTCGAGGCCTTGTGGCAAGGCCTCGATCATATCCAGACAATCCAAAGCCCGCAAAGCGGCCCGCACCTCTTCGACCGTGGCTTGCGGACGAGCCAAACGAATATTATCGATAACGGAACCAACAAACAGGAAATTGCTTTGCTGTACGCTCCCCATTTGAGCATGCAAAGAACCGCTGGTGACCGCCTGCAAATCGACATCATCAACTAAAACACGCCCACTTGAAGAGAGATAAAACTTCTGCAGCAAGCCCACGATCGTGGTTTTCCCGCTGCCAGTATGACCAACGAGTGCAATGGTCTGGCCGGGTTCGGCCACGAACGAAATCTGTGACAGCACCTTGCGGCCCGCCTCATACTCGAAATGAACGTTTTCAAAAACCACTTTTCCGTTGAGACGCGGCAGAGCCCTGGCGGTGGAAGCATCCTGCCATTCCGGTTCCAGATCCATCAGACGGAAGAAACGTTCAGCCCCCGCCATGGAAGTGAGCGCTTGATTGTATTGGTTCCCAATAATCTGCACTGGTTCAAAAAACAGGTTGGCGAGAAAAAAGAACATTACCAGATCGCCCACTTCCATGTGCATCCAGCCCTGCCAGCGCAGGGCGCCATAACCTCCCAGCAAGCCCATCACTCCGAGAAATAACTGACTCTTCATTTGCAGCAACGGAATGAAAACAGCCGAAGCGCGCGCGACTCCCACGTTATTCTCCGCATGCACACCAATCAATTTGCGAAAAAAACCGGCGTTAATCTCGTGACGCACGAACGCCTGCGTAACACGAATCCCGCTGACGGATTCCGCCAGCGTGGAGGATAAACGGCTCCAGCTCTCTTGCAGTTTGCGCAGTTGCAGGCTCATTTCCTGACGATACTGCTGGTTCACCACCCAAATAATCGGCACCAGTGCCAGCATGATCGCGAACAGTTTCCAGTTGTAATACGCCATCAACGCCGCCGATACGGCCATCTGTAACGCTTGAACAATCGACACGAACGCCACGTCCTGCACGCCAATCCGCACATTATCGATGTCGGACGTCATCCGGCTGATAATGCGGCCGAATTTCGTTTTATTGAAAAAGGACATCGGCATGCCCATTAATTTCCGGAACAGATCTGAGCGCATGTCATGCACCACGGCTTCTCCCAATTCGAGCGCGAACCGTTGCCGGAAGTGGAAGGTCACCGCGGTGCAGAGGACCAACAGAAAGAACGCAAACGTGTAAATCAGAATACCGTGGCGATCATGCCCGGCAATCGGTCCATTAATGGTCGCCCCAATCATCCAGGCCAGCAGAGGTAACTGCGCCCCGCGCACAATCGTCAGCAGAAACAGCCAGTTGCGCTTCGCTTGGTAAGGGCGGGTGTAGGTAAAAACCCGGCGAATCAGCTTCAGACTGAGCGGTGCCCGGTCATCTTCGCGATCCAAAGCAGGCGAGAAATAAGTAATGGCTTCCCGCGGGTGTGGCTGTTCCTGACCTGTTGGCGAGGACGAATTAACCGGAGATTTAACATCACGCCGGCTCATGCGGCCCTCCCGGATTCGACAGCCAAATCCATCAATTGCAACAAAGCCGTCGCCTGATAAGGCCCGGGCAGCCGCACCAACTCATCATGCGTGCCCTGCTGAATCAGCCGTCCCTTTTCCAGAACCAGAATAGTATCCGCGCGCCGCAACAGACTCATCCGGTTGGCAACCACGAACGTCGTCCGGCCAGTCATTGCCTGCCGTAAAGCAGAGACAATTTCCTGTTCCGTTTTCGCGTCCACGGAAGCGGTCGGATCATCCAAAATTAAAATGGGTGGCTGCAACAACAAGGCGCGCGCCAACGCCAGCCGTTGCCGTTGTCCACCGGATAAATCCACTCCGGATTCACCCAGCACAGTGTCATAACCTTTCGGCATGGTCATGATGAAATCGTGGGCTGAAGCCTGGCGGGCAGCGGTCTGAATTTGCTCTTGCGTGGCGTGCGGACTGCCGAAAGCGATATTTGCCGAGACCGTATTCGAAAAGAGAAAGCTCTCCTGATAGACGATGCCGATCTGACGACGATAGGCGTCCAGCTTCAGGTCGCGCAAGTCGAGACCATCGGCCAGAATCCGGCCCTGTTGCGGATCGTAAAAACGCGGGATTAAACTCAGCAATGAACTTTTTCCCGCGCCGGTAATACCAAAGATGCCAATCACCTGCCCGGGTTTGGCTGTAAACGAAATCTCCTGCAGAACCGGCGAACCAGCGTGATAGCCAAAGGTCACGCGCTCGAAAATAATCTGCCCGGTTAGCGCCGGTGTCGCCTTCGCTTCCGGTTTATCTTCGACTTCCTGCGTGGCATCCAGCACCTCAAACACCCGGCTGGCCGCAGTCAAACTCTGCTGCACGGAATTCGCAATCGTTGAAAGGTTGGCGACTTGACCGGTGAATTGTTGCAGCAAACCGGCAAAGACCACCAGACCACTCCCGAGCGCAATCTTTCCTTCCACATACAGCCAACCGCCGTAGGCGAAAAGAATCACGAGGCTGAATTGAGAAAGAAATTGCGTGGCAGGCGTGAAAATCGAGAGATCCCAAAAAATGCGTTGCTGTTGCGAGGAAACCGCTTCGTTGCCCTTTTCAAAACGTTCTGTCCGGTTCGCTTCAGCTGCGAAGCCTTTGACGGTTTGAATGCCTAATACACTCTCAGAGAAAACCTGAACCAGATCATCATATAGCTCGCGATTGCGTTGATAGCCTGGCCGCAGACGTTTGGAAAAATAATGGGTCACCCAGGCCAGTACAATCGTAACCGATAAGCAGGCCAAAGTAAGCTGGGCATGGATTTGCCACATGAAGAGGAAATAGGCCACCAGCGTGATGACCATATTCATTCCTTGCAAGATGACACCATCGACGAATAAACGAGTGTTCTGCACATCGCCGGTGACCCGATTGAAAATGGAACTGGAACCGTTGGTCTCGAAAAAACGGAAGCTCAACCGCTGGAGTTTAGCGTACAACCGATCACGCAAGTCCGGCACAATCTTGGCCTGCGTCAGTCGCGCCGTGGCCATGTTGTATTGGTAGGTCAAGACCGCCCGCAACAACGCTTGCGCCACGATCGCCAGCGACAGCGCAGTAACAATATTGAGCGGAGTCCAATCGAGTGGCGGCTTCCAGCCAAACGGGTAGAGCGGCGGTCGCGTCGAAGGATCAAGCGCATGCCGGATCACATCAATGACGACCCCCAGTAATTGCAACCCCGCCAAACTCAACGCAAGCACGGCCACGCTCAATCCCAGCGACTGCAAACAGTCCGCGCGAAACTGCCAGGCCAGGCCCAACAGCCGACGCAACAGTTCGCCGGTCGAATACCGACTTTCACCCGCTGGAGTTGAACGCAATTCAGCCATCGTTAAAGGGCGGGAGCATGCCGCCGCATAACAGCTTACGCCAGTTTAAAACGTTCTCCACCTTGTTGAATTTCTACAATGAAATGAAATTTTAACCCGCTAATGTCAAAGAAGTTGTATATCACGGAAAGCCAAAGGATGCGATTGAAAGTAGTGGGCGATTAAGGACGGAACGCGGCTGTGGCGACGCCCAGCCGCAGCACGTCCATCCATTTGTTTCGTGCACAATATATTCCACCGTTTCTGCACGCATCAACTGCTGCGCCTGGTGCTCCGCACACAGGCGCGCTCCGTCGCGCCATTACTTAATCCCGCCTCAACCTGCCTACCACAGCTTGCTGATCCACCACTTTCAATCGCACCCCAAAACCAGACGTCGCCCCAAATCGAGCCAAGAGTAAAAGTGTCTTCCTGACAGAAAAGAAGTTAATTGAAGAACTAAGCAAAAATATCACTGACCACACGACCACTGACATCCGTGAGGCGGAAATCGCGGCCGGCATATCGATAAGTCAGTTTTTCGTGGTTCATACCCAGCAACGCGAGAATGGTAGCGTGCAAATCATGGATGTGAACTTTGTCCTGCGCTGCGAAATAGCCGTAGTCATCGGTTGCGCCGTAAGCGACACCGCGTTTCACTCCGCCACCCGCCATCCACATGGTGAACCCTTCGGGATTGTGATCGCGTCCGTCTTTGCCTTCCGCAGTCGGCGTGCGTCCGAATTCGCCACCCCAGAGGACGAGCGTGTCATCCAATAAACCGCGCGATTTCAGATCGCGTAACAGGCCCGAAATCGGTTTATCCACTTCGGCCGCGTTCTTGGTATGACCTTTGCGCAAATTGCTATGCTGATCCCATTGCACCATCGAATCACTGTGCGTGACCTGAATGAATCGCACACCGCGCTCGGCAAAGCGCCGCGCCATGAGGCATTGACGGCCAAAGTTCGCCGTTACCGGTTCATCGATCCCATACAACCGCTTCGTCGCCTCACTCTCGTGTTTGATGTCTTGCGCTTCGGGCATCGACATCTGCATGCGGAATGCCAGCTCGAAGGAATTGATGCGTCCTTCCAACATCCCGTTCGGTCCGGTTTGCTTGAGGTAATCGTGGTTCATCTGCGCCAGCAAATCGAGCTGCTGCCGCTGCTGTTCGGCTGACCATTGATCGTTCTTGATATGGCGCACCATCGCTTGATCAGAAGGCACGGTGGCATTACCAATCGGCGTGCCCTGACAATAGGCCGGCAGAAAAGCCGCGCCCCAATTATTTACGCCGCCATGAGCCAGCGTAGGGCAAATCGTAATGAATCCCGGCAGGTTGGCATTCTCCGTGCCTAAGCCATACGTCACCCAGGCACCCATGCTGGGCCGCACAAAATTATCACTGCCGGTATGCAGCTTGAGTAACGCGCCACCATGAGCCGGATTCGTTCCATACAAGGAACGGATGATGCACAAATCATCGACGCACTGGGCCACATTCGGAAAGAGTTCGCTCACCGGCAAGCCGCTCTGTCCATATTGCTTAAAGGACCACGGTGACTTCAAAAGACTGCCGGTCTGCGCAAATTGCACGCGCGGCTTCGCATACGGATACGGCTTGCCATCATCGCGATCGAGCAACGGTTTGGGATCAAACGTATCGACGTGCGAAGGCCCCCCTTTCATGAACACGAAAATCACGCGCTTGGCCCGTGGGGTGAAGTGCGGAGCTTTCGGCGCCAACGGATTATCGATGGGTGCCACCGCCGAAGCCGCTTTTGCCGATTCCTGCGCGAGCATGCCCAGCGTGGCCAGATAACCAAAACCCGCCGCGCTGCGTTGCAACATTTCGCGGCGCGTCCATAACCTTGAGATCGGAGGGTTCATGAGGTTAATTCAAATAGATAAACTCGTTGGCCGCGAAGAGCGACTGGCAAAACGCGGTCCATGCCTGCTGGCGATTTTCCTTCGTCTTCATCGATTCACCGAAAGCTGTCAAAAATTTCTCCGCGCGGGCGAGTTCATGTTTAGTCGGCAAACGGCCATAGGCCAGCGCATACAACTCCTTCAAACGGTTCGCATCATTCCAATCCGGATGCGTGAGCAATTGGGCAGCCGTCTGTTCTGCCGCTTGGGTGATAAGACCGCTGTTCAACATCCACAATGCTTGGGGAGCTACGACCGTGGCATTGCGACTGCCCGTGGGAACAGCGGGGTCCGGAAAATCAAATTGTTCAAACAAATCATAAACGTTATTGCGGATGATCGGCAGATAAACAGCCCGGCGCGGGCTGGTGTAAGACACGCCATCCTTGGACGTATGATTAAAAACGTAGGCCCGGTTTTTCATCGGAATCGTCTTGCCGCCCATCGTGAGGTCTAATTTCCCGGATACCGCCAGCAAAGCATCCCGGATTTGCTCCGCCTCCAATCGCTGCACATTCGCGCGCCAGAGCAGGCGGTTCTCCGGATCCAGCGAGGCGGCATGTGCGTCTTGCGTCGTGCTCATCTGATACGCACTGGAAAGCATCAGTACCCGGTGCATCGCCTTCAACGACCAGCCACGGGCCACAAACTGATGGGCCAGCCAATCCAGCAATTCCGGATGCGAAGGCTGTTCCCCAAGCAAACCGAAATTATCCGCCGTGGACACCAATCCCTGACCAAAATGCCAACGCCAAACACGATTCATCATCACGCGCGCTGTTAGCGGTTGCCGCGGCGAAGCCAGCCAATCCGCCAATTCCAGACGGCCACTCTGCACCTCGGAAAACGGCGGTTGTTTGACCACGCGATTAACCACTTGCAACATCCCGCGCGCCACCGGCTTACCCAACGTCAGATGACTGCCGCGGATATGCACAGGCAGGGTTTTCACGATATTTGTGCTTTCACTCACGCCCATGGTCGAGGGCAATTCAAACGCATTGGTTTCCAAATCCGACACGACACTCCGCGCCCGTTTCACCTCTTCAGCAATCGGCCCAACATATAGAGCGTCCGCTTGTGCCGGCGCGGAAAGAAATCCTTTGGGGTCCAGCAAGGCCCGCCGGGCAGCTTCCAGCTTGGCATCAGCCAAAGCGTTCGTGCCGGAAGAAGATTCAGCGAGTGCGCTCGCCACGGACGCAAACAAGGGCCGGTAGTAACGATCCACTTCCTCGACTGCGCCACGGCTCACCGCTTCATGCCATGGTTTGAAAACCGGCGAATTGGTCGCTTTCGTCAAAAACTGGAAGCACTTTTCCAGCACGGGCGCATGCACATGAGCTTCGTTCGCTACCTTATCAAATTCATTGGTCGATGCTGTGGGTGGCAATTTGGCCGCCGCCACTAAATAGTCCGCCGCCCGGGCGCGAGCCTCAGTCAGCAACGTTTCGTTGGCCTGCTTAACCAGTTTGGCAACGGCTTCACGACTCGCAGCCAGCTTTTGATCGTAATCCTTTTGCGCGGCAAGGTCAGCGTCCGTGGCCAGCGAGGGTTCATGCCACTTGGCAACGATCTTAAATGTGTCCATCGTCTGCGTGCTTTTGAAAATGGCTGCCAGCGAGTAATAGTCATCCGTGGGCACCGGATCGAACTTATGATCATGACAACGGGCACACCCGAGCGTCAGACCCAGAAACGCACGGCCGGTCGCTTCGATCTGCTCATCGATGATGTCCATTTCCATCTTTTTGGGGTCCGGCTCCGCCAGCACCTTCGCTCCGATGCCGAGGAACCCGGTGGCAATGATTTGCTCGTGCCGGGCGGCGACGTCAGCCGCGGGCATTAAATCACCCGCAATCTGTTCGCGGACGAATTGGTCAAAAGGTTTGTCCCCGTTGAAGGAGTTGATTACGTAGTCGCGATAACGCCACGCATTGCCGAAAGCGACATTTTCATCCAGCCCATTGGAATCGGCATAACGGGCCACGTCGAGCCAGTGCCGTCCCCAGCGTTCACCGTATTGAGGTGAGGCGAGCAAACGATCTACGACTTTCGTAAAGGCATCCGGTGAACGATCGGCAAGGAATGCGTCCACTTCCGTCGGCTTCGGCGGCAGGCCGGTAAGATCAAACGTCGCGCGCCGAATCAACGTGCGACGATCCGCCGGCGGCGCAGGCTTCAAATTTTTCTCCTCCAGCTTTGCCAGAATGAAAGCATCCACCGGCGATTGTACCCAGGCCGTGCGTTTGACAGCGGGCACCGGCGCATCCGTGACGGACCGGAAAGACCAGAACCGCCCACCTTCAGCAAGATCGATAACGCGTTTGCCTTTAATCGGCGCCGCCGTCTTCTCGCGCGGATCAGGTGCGCCCAGCTTCACCCACTGTTCCAGATCGCGGACTTGTTCCGCACTCAACGGATTCTTGGGTGGCATCTGCAAATCGCGATTGAGATACCGCACCGCCTCGATCAAGCGACTTTGATCCGGTTGCCCGGAAACAATGGCGGGACCGGAATCGCCACCTTTGAGCACGTCCTCACGGGTTTCTAAAACCAGTCCGCCTTTCACCTTTTCACCGGTGCTGTGACAGGAATAACAATGTTCTACCAACACCGGGCGAATCTTCTTCTCAAAGAAATCGAGATCACGGGCGTTGAAAGTTTCCGCTGCCGAAACGAACCCACTGGAAACCCATAATAAACCCGCGAGCGCCGAAGCGGCGAACGTGCTTTGTTTTGATAATCGCAGGTTGATCATGCTGGCCTAAAAATAGACGGCTCATACTGAGGCCAAATTCAGCTTTTGTATGTGCCCAATTCTGATAGTATTGTGCTGTGCGCGCCATTCGTGAACAAGTGCCCCGCCAACTTGATGAAGCAGTCTTCTGCGAGCGGCTCACGGCAAACAGCTATGGTACACCGTGGCATTTTCATCCGGAATTGGAACTGACGCTGATTCTTAAAAGCAGCGGGCACCGGATTGTGGGCGATAATATTACCAGTTTACAACCGGGCGATCTGGTTCTGCTGGGGGCGAATCTGCCCCACGTTTACTATCAGGAACGGGGCGGGGGACGGATTGAGGCGATTGTGGTGCAATTCGTCGAGAATTTTGCAGGGAACGAATTATTAACGCATCCTTCGCTGCGGCCCATCCGCTTGCTGTTTCAACGGGCGCTGCGCGGGCTTCAGATTCCCAAGCACACGCGCGATCTGGTCGCTGAACGAATGCACCGCATCGTCGAAGCTAACCCTTTGCGCCGCATCGTGGAATTGCTTGGGATACTGGAGGAGTTGAGCAGCTCGAAAGAACTTTCTCCGCTATGCAGTCCGGCCTATGCGCCGCCGTTGGAAACGGCGGATCACAATCGGGTAAGCCGGGTCATGCAATACATTCACGACCATCTGCAAGAACCCTTGTCACGGGAGCGGACGGCAGAAGCAGCCGCGCTTAGCGTGAGTGCTTTCAGCCGCTTTTTTAAAGCCCGCACCGGACGAACCTTTCCCACCTACGTCAATGAACTGCGCCTGGGTCGCGCCGCGCGATTGTTAACAGAATCCGATGAACGGGTGGCGGATATTGCGCGGGATTGCGGGTTTCCCAACCTCTCGCACTTTAATCGTTTATTTCTTCACTACAAAGGCATCAAGCCATTGCAATTTCGCAAACAAGTCACGCTGGGGATTCAACCCGGCAGCGCTTCCCAACGGCACAAATCCATCATTTGATCCCGACCCCAGTGAATAAGCCTTGGCATTCTCCGTCCTTCTTTGGTGAACTAAGCCGGTCGCCCTGAATCCATATCGCTGTGGTCCGCAATAAACATTTCACAATGCTCGTTCTGTTGGTGTTGGCGGTGGGCATTAATTATATGGACCGCGGCAGCCTGTCGGTAGCCAAGCCGGACATGGCGCGCGAGTTCAACCTGGACAATAAACAGATGGGTCTGTTGCTGTCCGCTTTCTTCTGGAGCTACTCCCTGTGTCAACTGCTGGCAGGATGGCTGGTGGACCGTTACGATGTGAAGTGGGTTTATGCCGGTGGTTTTCTCGTGTGGTCGCTGGCGACGGCAGGCATGGGCTTGATCTCCGGATTCGCAGTTTTTATGGCCTTACGACTGGCACTCGGGATTGGGGAAAGCGTCGCTTACCCGGCCACTTCGCGCATTCTCGCAACGAATTTTCCCGAAGAACGGCGCGGTTTTGCTAATGCCCTCGTGGATGCCGGTTCGAAAATTGGCCCGGCGCTCAGCACGTTGATCGGGGGAATGGTCATTGCGCATTTCGGGTGGCGGGCCTTATTTCTGGTTATCGGGTTAAGCAGTTTATTATGGCTCATTCCGTGGCTGACGTTTATCCCCGCTCAACGCGAGCCGGCTCCGGTGGTGAGCGCGACATCCACCTCACTCGCCAACGTAAAGCTCGTCGAATTATTGGTGCGCCGGGAAGTGTGGGGTACTTCGCTCGGGATGTTCTGCCTGGGCTACGTGTGGGCTTTTCTGGTGACGTGGTTGCCTTCCTATCTGATCGAGGAACGTGGGTTCACAAAGGAAGCGATGGCAGTCCTGGGCTCCTTGCCTTTCTGGGCGATGGCCGCCACATCTCTCACGGGCGGCTGGTTTTCAGATTGTTGGATTCGCGCGGGAGGCAGCCCAACGCAGGTGCGGAAAACCTTTCTCTACGTGGGCTTTGGTCTATGTGCCCTGTTCATTTTTCCAGCGGTTACCGTACATGATCCCCGTTGGTGCATTGCCTTTCTGGTCGCCGCTTGCGGTTCACTTGGCTTTTACACGTCCAACGTCTGGGCCGTCACCCAAACGCTCGCGGGAAGCCATGCGGCGGGCAAATGGACTGGGGTGCAAAATGCGATCGGTAATTTCGGCGGCGGACTGGCCCCGGCGCTCACCGGCTGGATCGTGGCCGAGACCAAATCATTCTATCTGGCCTTTGCCACTGCGTCCGCGATGCTCATTGTCGGCATCATCGCTTATCTCCTGCTAGTCGGACGCATTGCACCGTTGACGTGGTCGAGCGAGGCAGTAAAAACTTCTCCGGTAAATCCATGAACCAACCCACCGTGCTCCAAACGCTCGCGAATCTGGTGCGCATCAACAGCGTCAATCCCGCGTATGAAGGCGGCGTCTCCGAAGCAGGCGTGGCGACTTACGTGGCCGATTTTTTTCGGGCACGGGGAATCGAAACCTGGGAACAGGAAGTGTTTCCCGGTCGGCCGAATCTGATTGCACGTTTGCCGGGGAAAGATCCCAAACGCCGCATCGTGCTTGAAGCCCATACGGATACAGTCTCGGTCAAGGGCATGACCATTCCGCCGTTTGAGCCGACGATTGCTGACGGTCGTCTTTACGGGCGCGGCTCCTGCGATACGAAAGCGGGATTGGCGGGCATGATGCACGCGCTCGCAGCACTCAAAGCTGATGGAATTACTCCGCCCTGTGAAGTCTGGCTGGCGGCGGTGGTGGATGAGGAGTTTTCCTTTCGCGGTGTGGTCAAACTCTGCGAAGGGCTGGCTGGACAAGCGGCGATTGTGGCAGAACCAACGGAACTCCGCCTCGTCGTCGCCAGCAAAGGGGTGTTACGCTGGCGCATTCACGTACAAGGAAAATCCGCACACAGTTCCAAGCCGCACCTGGGCATCAACGCCATCAATCACATGGCTCGATTGATTCTCGCGCTGGAAGCAGACCATGCGCAACTGGCACAGCATCCGCACCCACTACTTGGACCGGCTACCGGCAATGTGGGCGTCATTCACGGGGGAGTGCAAGTGAACTTCGTGCCAGATGCGTGTGTCATCGAGATTGACCGGCGGTTGTTGCCGCAGGAGAAGGTGGCAACGGTGCTCGCCCATTACCAACGGGTGTTGGATAAGGTGAAAGCGGAACATCCGGATTTCCACGCGACCATGGAAACGCCGATGCTCGTGGATGAAGCGTTGGAGACGCCGGTTGAAGCCGCGCCGGTGCGCATCGCCGGAGAATTGCTGCGCGAACTCGGTTTGAACAGCGAACCATGCGGAGTTCCATTCGGCAGCGATGCCAGCAAACTTTCGCGGCAGGGATTGCCGAGTCTGGTGTTTGGCCCCGGCAGCATTGACCGCGCACCTCCCGCCGTGGAATCACTCGAGACAGACCAAATTCTTCACACCT
>JBEHZA010000029.1:0-20642 GCA_048497895.1 Verrucomicrobiota bacterium | reverse complement strand
AATGGCGCCGTCCGACACAATCTACACCACTCGCGAAGAGCTGGACCTGACGGATTTTCCCCGCGTGCGCGAGAAGTTCATCGAGTTACAGCCGGACCGCATCGTTCACCTCGCCGCCGTGGTGGGTGGATTGGGCAGCCAGATCATTCATTCCGGCGAATATTTTCGGAATAACATCCTGATCAATCTCAATACCCTGGAAGCGGCGCATCAGGCGGGGGTGAAGAAGCTCATCTCGTTCATGTCCACGTGCGTGTTTCCGGATAAAACGGAATATCCGCTGCGCGAAGAAAATCTACACAACGGTCCGCCGCATCCGTCCAATTTCGGTTACGCGTACGCGAAACGGATGCTGGAAGTGCAAAGCTCCGCGTATCGCAAGGAGTGGAATTGCAATTTTATCGTCGGCATTCCCACGAATATTTACGGACCCAATGACGATTGGAGCCTCGAAGGCGGGCATGTGGTGCCGTCGTTGATTCATCGCTGTTATCTGGCGAAGAAAAACGGTCGTCCGCTGGAAGTTTGGGGTTCAGGCAAGCCGTTGCGGGAATTTGTTTACTCGGAAGACATCGCGCGACTGAGTCTGCTGGCGTTGGAAAAGTATGACGAAGATACGCCGATTATTTTCTCTTCCTCACAAGAGACGAGCATTCGTGAACTCGTCGAAGTCGTTGTGGACGCGGTGAAATTTCCGGGTCAGGTGATCTGGAACACATCGAAGCCCGACGGACAATTCCGCAAGCCTTCGGACAATTCCAAGATGAAGAAGCATTTTCCGGAGTTTAAATTCACGCCGCTGAAAGATGGCATTGAAAAGACGGTGGCCTGGTTTGAAGAAAATTATCCCAACATCCGCCAATGAGCCAAGCAACCACACCGACTCCGCTCACCATTACGGCTGCCGAACTCGAAAGCCGCTGGCAGGGTAAATTGACACCACGCCTTGCGCGCCGCGTCGCCGAAGTCAATTTGCAGTATCACCGTTTATCGCAAGAGGAGCGGGACGCGATTATTCTAAAGATTTTCAACACGATCATGAACCCGCCCATTGCGGCGGGAGAACACCGGCTCGATCAATGGGAAAGCGGCTGGGGCGAAAATCTGAAAGCGCTGGAAGAAGCCAGGAGTCTCGACGCGATCATTCCGAAATATTTCGGCAAACATCAGGTGGTGCGTTGGGGTGGTGACTTTGCGCAGCCGATCAGCAAAGGGTTTGAATATTACATCCTCTCGTTCCTCGTCGAGTGGGCGATGGAAACATGGTTGAGCGACGTGGATAAAATTTACGAATTCGGTTGCGGCCCCGGTTATCATTTGCTGCGCGCCCGCACCCTGTTTCCGGACAAACCGCTCGTCGGATTGGACTGGACCAAAGCTTCGCAGGAAATTTTGAAAAAGGTCGTGGAGAATGGGCTCGCACAAAATATTCACGGACATCGCTTCAACTTTTTTGAACCGGACCAGAACCTGGAACTGAACCGTTCCGCCGGTATTTACAGTGTGGCGGCGCTGGAACAGATTGGTGATCGGCACGAAGCGTTGATTCAATTTCTGCTGAAAAAGAAGCCACGCATCTGCGTTCATATCGAACCGATTGATGAAATTCTGGATGAGACGCGGTTGGTGGATCGTTTGTCCAACGCTTATACGCGCAAGCGCAATTACCTGCATAATTTCCTGCCTCGTTTGCGCGAACTGGAAAAAGCCGGCCAATTGAAAATTCATTGTGAACGCCGCACCTGGACGGGCAGCTTGTTCCTCGAAGGACATTCACTCGTCGTCTGGTCTCCGCTGTAAACTGCATCTTAAAAACTGAGCGAACCATGAGCAACACCCCTGAAGTCGTTCACTACGCGAGTCCGGAAGAAGCGGATCGCCGGCAGAAGTTCGCGCAAATGGTGCGCACATGCCCAATTCCGAACAAGGAACTGCTCGATAACCTGGGCGTGTTCCTCAATTCCAAGACGCTCGCGCGGCTGAAGTTCATGGATTTAATCTATGAACAAATTGTGGAAGTGCCGGGTGTGGTGATGGAGTTCGGCACGCGCTGGGGACAGAATCTCAGCCACTTCGCAGCATTGCGCGGCATCTACGAACCGTTTAACCGGCATCGTAAGCTGATCGGGTTCGATACGTTCTCCGGCTTTGCGGGTGTCAGCCAGCAGGATGGCCAATCGAAAATGATGCAGCCGGGCAATTACAGTGTCGCGGCCGGTTACGAACAATTTCTCGAAGCGGTGCTGCAATTTCAGGAGGAGGAAAATCCACTCTCGCATCTCAAGAAATTTGAACTCGTGAAAGGTGACGCCACGGTCACGTTGCCGAAATATCTCGCGGATCATCCGGAAACGATTGTGGCGCTGGCCTACTTTGATTTCGATTTGTACGAACCGACTAAAAAATGTCTCGAAGCAATTTTACCGCGTCTCGTTAAGGGCAGTGTGGTGGGCTTCGATGAATTGAACGATCCGGATGCGCCGGGCGAAACGCTGGCGCTCATGGAAGTGCTGGGCTTGCGCAATGTACGGCTAAAGCGGATGCGTTACACGTCGCGCACGGCTTATTTCATCGTGGAATAGTTTGGTCCGCATGCCGCCCATCAGTCAAAATTCAGCGACCGCAGATTGGAGTCTCGTCGTTCCTTCGTGTGACGCGTATAACGACACGTGGCCATATTTTTTCCATTTCCTGTTTCTTTATTGGCCGGATGTGCCGACGCCAGTTTACCTGATTTCCAACACATCCACTTACGTGGATGACCGGGTAAAGACAATTCTCGTCGGCGAAGATCAACAGTGGGCGACCAATTTGGATAACGGCTTGAAACAAATTCCGGCGGAACGATTGATCATGCTGCTGGATGATTTTCTGTTGAATCAACCGGTCCAGCACGCGCTGATTCAAGAGACGTGGGAGCAATTCAACCGGCTGAACGCAAAATATCTGGCGGCGGATAATTTTGGAAAAGAGGGCGAGCGCGAACCGGGAACACGGTTTTGCCGGGTGACGCCGGAGAAGCTGGTGGTGGGCTTAAACGCGACTTTCTGGCGGAAAACTCATTTGCAGGAAGTGGCGGCTGAACACGGTTTGAATATCTGGAAAACTGAGAATCGCGTGAAGGCGCTCGCGAAGGCTGATCCGCGCGGTCATTACTTTCTCGCGCCGGACGCGCCGGATTTGCTGACGTACGAAGAATCGATCAAAGGTTATTTCTGGAAGACCAGTTCGATTGAATTTTTAGCGAAGCATAACCTGCGGCCCAATCTGTGGCGCCGGCCTTGTCCCCCGCAAGGCGAAGACCCGATGTCACGTTTTCTACGCAGCTTGCACAAGCGCCGGATGCGCTTTGCCAATCAGCTCAACGGCTGGCTGGGTGGTGCGTTGCGGGAGAAAGTCATTCGTCCATTAAAGCCGTAAGCGGTCTTGCTCACAGCCGTTTTCAACGGCATGCTTAGCTCATGAAGGAAAAGGATCACCACGCGCCCTGGCAAGTGCTGGCTTCGCGCACGGTTTATTCCGGATTGCCGTGGTTCGAGGTCATCCAGCAGCGCGTCTGCCTTTCGGATGGCCAAGTAGTGGAGGATTTCCATCAAATCCAAATGCCGGATTACGCGATGACCTACGCGGAAACTGCCGATGGCCGCGTCATCCTCGAACGCCAATACAAACATGGCGTGGGGCGCGTAAATCTGACGTTTCCCTGCGGCACGATCTTTACAGGGGAAGATCCGTTAGTGGCGGCGCAACGGGAATTGCTGGAGGAAACGGGTTATCAAGCGGCTCATTGTGAATTGATCGGCAAATTTGTCGTGCAGGCCAATTACGGTTCCGGTCATGCGACTTTCTTTCACGCCACGGGAGCCAGGCCGGTAGCGGAACCGCGCTCCGGAGATTTGGAACATATTGAAGTAGTTTTGCTGACGAAGGACGAAATTCGCGCGGCGATAAAGTCAGGAGAAATCATCACGCTCGACTCGGCAGCACTCGCCGCTTTGATGCTGCTGAAATAAATAGCCTACCGCTTTTGCAGCTTTAGAAAATTCTTCAGGATGATCCGGCCATTTTCTGTGAGGATGCTTTCCGGGTGGAACTGCACGCCCCAGATCGGAAATTCTTTATGCCGCACGCCCATGATTTCGCCTTCATCCGTCTCGGCGGTAATCTCGAGACAATCGGGCATGGTATCGCGCTTGATGACGAGCGAGTGATAACGCGTGGCCGCAAACGGATTCGGCATGCCTTCAAAAAGATCCTGGCCGTTGTGCTTAATGGGCGAGGTCTTGCCGTGCATCATGCGGTAGTTCACGACCACTTCCGCGCCGAAGGTATGACCAATGCACTGGTGGCCGAGGCAAACGCCAAAGAGCGGAAGGTGCGGGCCAAAGGTGCGAATGATGTCGTTCGACAAACCGGATTCGCGCGGCGAGCACGGGCCCGGCGAAACCATGATCCGCTCCGGTTTCAGGTCGCGGATTTGATCCAGCGTGATCTGATCGTTGCGATGGACCTGCAAGTCCACATTCATCTCGCCCAGATACTGGACGAGGTTGTAGGTAAACGAATCGTAGTTGTCGATGACCAGAACCATATCGTTAAGGCCTGATAAATTACTTCAGGAAATGGATTGCGCCAGTCCTATTTATTGTCCGGTTTACGTTTGCGCTTGAACCCGGCTTTAAAAAGCTCCAGCTGCGGTTCCTTGAAAAAGTCGTAGTTCTTCAAAATCCGGATAATTTGGAGCAGATCGGACTTCTGATAATTCCGGTTCACTTCGATCTGATTGATTAAGTCGTCCAGCATGGTGCGGAAGGGAATCACGGCATCAATGCCCTTGGACCGCAGCAGTTCAATGCTCTGGTCGCGCGCCTCATCGGCATGGGGCAAGGCGGGCACGACCAAAATCTTAGTTAAGGCTCCTTCGCCACCGAAGGCTTTGGCGGTTTGCGCGAGGGCGTCCGGCTGCACGAAGCGGAAAATCTCCGGTGCATTGGCCAGCACCGCCGGGCTGAAGGTTTCCGTATGCCAGCCTTTCACTACGACCATGGCCCGGTAAACACCCACGAGATCATACGAGGAAAGCACGAAAGGCAGTGGGGCCTTGCTGGCATCGAAGCGCGGATTGAGCACGAGGAAATCCGATTCGTCCTCCTCCCGGCGTTGCGGCGCGATGTACTTGCGCTGTTGCCGGACGAAAAACCCGTGCAGCTCGAAGTATTCCCGGACAATCGATTCGCTGACGGCAGCCATGGTCAGTTAAGGGGTTGAGGTTATGAGTCGAGCACAGCTTCAATCGTTGCGGTGGGCACGTTCTGGCCCCAAACCACTTTTCCCAGTTTCTCGGCGAGGACGAATTTAATTTCACCCGCGCTGACCTTTTTATCCAGCTTCATCGCGCCAAAGAGGCGGGCACGTTGAGCAGAGTTTAATTTCACCGAGGTCGGCAAACCGGCAGCAGCAAAGAGCTGATGAATGCGGGCCACGTCCTGTTCGGGAAAACCCAGCAGTTGATGCGACAGTTTCGCCGCGGCCACTTGCCCAATAGAAATCGCTTCGCCATGCAGATATTTGCCGTAGCCGGAAATCGCCTCCAGACCGTGGCCGATGGTGTGGCCGAAATTCAAAATCGCGCGCAAGCCTGTTTCCGTTTCGTCCTGGCTCACCACTTCGGCTTTAATCTCGCAACAACGGGCGATAACCGCTGTCAGCGCCGCCGCATCTTTGCGAAGCAATTTCGGAAGATCACGTTCCAGCCGTTTGAAAAACGGTTCGTCGTAAATGATGCCGTACTTAATAATCTCCGCCAGACCGGCGCTGAATTCGCGCGCGGGCAAGGTCTTCAAAGTGTCGAGATCGCACAGCACCAAACGCGGCTGATGAAAAGCGCCAACGAGATTTTTTCCAGCCTTGAGATTGACGCCTACTTTGCCGCCGACGGAACTATCGACATGCGCCAGCAACGTCGTCGGCACTTGCACAAAGGCAATCCCGCGCAAATAGCTCGCCGCCACGAAACCGGCCAGGTCACCCACTACGCCGCCACCGAGCGCGACAATGAACGATTTGCGCTCCAGTCGATGAGCCGCGAGTTCGTTGTAGCAATGTTCAACGGTCTTGAGTTGCTTCGCCGTTTCACCCGCAGGCACGGTAATTAAAATCGGTTCAAAGCCGGCCGCTTTCAGGGACTTGATGGCCGTCGATCCAAAATGACGAACGGTATTGCGATCCGCAATGACGGCACAGCGCCGGCCCAGTTGCAGCTTCTGGCATTCCTTTCCCAGACGAGCGAGGAGGCCTTTACCGATCAGGATGGGATAGCTCCGATTCCCCAGAGCCACGTTAACAACACGCATGCCCGTAGAATAAAGATTGGCCCGTGCCTGTCAAAGGTTTGCGGAAGCCCGGAGCGCGGCGTTTACGCCGCTTCGATGTTCAAGCAATTCGCAGTAAACGAATGCCTAATGAATATTCGGACGATGAAGCGGTATAAATGCCATGCTCCTATGCAGACGCCTTTTCCGCCGCACCCAGCGTTGATTCTATCCCTGAGACAGGACGCTTACTTCTCCCACCGTTCCGTCTTCGGTGGCGCGCTACGCAGGATGCCATCTTCCACCCAGCGGTATTTCTTCGCCAGCACGTCTTGCGCGAGATGATAGCCCGCTTGATCATGATGATGGTGCAGGCCATGGAAATAATGGTCGATCCGCAAGCGCGCTTCCTTGCAGAAGAAGTCAGCGAGATGCACCACGTCTTCGGGCTTGCTGCCACTTGCGACCAGATTGGCCGCCCGGGAACAAGTAGCGGTCATGGCAAAGAGTTCCGTGCCGATATCCACGAAGCGGCCCAGTAACACTTGTTGCCGTTCCAGCTTCGGTCCGTAACGCAACATGGCGTGAAACAGCGATCGCGCCAAACGCCGGCTCGTGCGCCGCACAAACCGCACGTGTGACTTCAACGCCGGCGGCAATCCCTCCGGCAGATTCAACACGGACGGCAACCATTGCGCCGGATACCAACCCGCATAGAACACACCCGCTTTCAAAGCCGCTTGAAAACGTTCAGTCATCGGCAGGCGCGTATTCAAGACCGCACCCGCCGCTTGCAAATGCGGGTCGAGCGCTTCCCGCGCAATAAAGAGCCGCATGATTTCGCTCGAACCTTCAAAGATGGTATTGATGCGGCTGTCACGCATGAGCCGTTCCACCGGAATTGGAGCTTCGCCGCGCGCTTTCAGGGAAGCAGCGGTTTCAAAGCCGCGTCCGCCGCGGATTTGCATGGTGTCATCCACAATGCGCCAGGCCATTTCCGTGCCCCAGAGTTTGCACATGGCCGCTTCCAGGCGGATGTCAGCGTGTTTGTCCCGGTTCACCCGGCTCGCGGTCAGCCACGTCATGGCTTCCATCGCGAACGTATTGGCCGCCATGTGCGCGAGCTTATCCGCAATCGCCGCGTGCTTGCCAATCGCCGCGCCCCATTGTTCGCGTTCGTTGGCCCATTCACGGGCAATTTCGAGACACCGTTTCGCTAAACCCACGCAGGCAGCGGGCAACGTCAACCGCCCTGTGTTCAGCGTGGTCAAGGCCACCTTCAAGCCTTTGCCTTCCCCGAGCAGAATATTTTCGCGCGGCACGCGCACCCCGTGGAAACGAATCACCGCATTGTACAGCGCCTTCAAGCCCATGAAGCGGCAGCGATGCGCAATTTCAATTCCCGGCGTGTCCATATTCACGATGAACGCCGTGATTTGATTCTTCACTTTGCCGTTTACCATTTTCTCCGGCGTGCGTGCCATCACCACGATCACTCCGGCTTTCGTGCCATTCGTGCACCAGAGCTTTTCGCCATCGATGGTGAAATATTTGCCGTCCGCGCTCGGCTCGGCATAAGTCATCATGCGGGCCGGGTCCGAACCGACACCCGGTTCCGTCAAGGCAAAGGCCGAAACTTCGCCCTTCGCCACGCGTGGCAAAAATTTCCGTTTTTGTTCTTCCGTGCCGAAGAGAATCAACGGTTGCGGCACGCCGATCGATTGATGTGCCGAAAGCAGCGCCGTCAGGTTGCCGCAATAACTGCCCAGCAACATCGCCGCCCGGCAGTAATTGGTTTGCGACAGGCCCAGGCCGCCATACTCGGGAGAGATTTTGATCCCGAATGCACCCATCTCACCTAATTGCCGGATTACCTCCGGCGGAATCTCCCCGGTGCGATCAATCTCATCCGGGTCCACGTTCGCGTGCAGGAACATCTCCAGCCGATGCAGAAACGCATCCCCTTGATCGCGGTCTTCGTGTGTTTGCTCCGGGAATGGAAAGACGGACGCCAAATCGGTTTCGCCCATGAACAAGCCACTGGCGAAACTCCCGCGCGAATGCTCCGGATCACGCGCGGCTTCCGTTAATTCCAACGCCGCCCGTTGGCCCGCGGACATTTTAGAAGTATCGATTACCTCCGCCGGTTCGTTGCCTTCGTGTTTCGTCACCTTTTCCGGATTTTCCTTCAGCGCATTCATAACAAGCCTCCTTTCGCGTGATAGAACGTTTCACCCGTTTCCGCCTTTTTCTTTAACAGCGCGCACGGTTTAAAATGAGTTTCCCCGTGCGCGGCGAGTGTCTCCATTTTCTCCACCAGCGGAATTGCACCCACACTGTCCACATAACGCAGCGGGCCTCCGAGGAACGGCGCAAAGCCCGTGCCCATCACCATGCCGAAATCGGCATCTTCCGGCGAACTGACAACTTCCTCCTCCAGGCAACGCGCTGCTTCATTCACCATCAGCAGCACCATCCGTTTGCGCAGGGCGTCGAGCGAAAGTTCGCTGGCCCATTCACCCGTGCGGAACATTTCGGTCGCCGCGTTGACGACCGGGGTTTTGCCGCTGTGAACATAGAAACCATGGTCACTCTTGCGGCCCAGCAAGCCGGCCGCCACCATTTTCTCCACCGCACTCGTCACCGGCAGATGATCGCCAAACGCACCGGATAAAGTGCCGGAGACGTGTTGAGCCACATCGAGCCCGACTTCATCCAACAACCGCAGCGGCCCCATCGGCATGCCGAATTCAAGCATCACTTCATCAATGTCATCTACCCGGGCGCCGCCTTCAAAAAGCCGCACGGCTTCCATGAGATACGGCATTAAGATGCGATTCACGAGGAAGCCCGGATGATCGCTGACGACGATGGGCAGTTTGCCGATTTTTTGCACGAAGCGCACGGCGCGTTCGATAACTACCGGATCAGTGTGTGAACTAATAACCACTTCCACCAATTGCATGAGATGCACCGGATTGAAGAAATGCAGGCCGATCACCCGTTCGGGAGCTTTGGTGAATTTGGCAAGTTCAGCCACGGACAACGCCGAAGTGTTCGTGGCGAGAATCGTATCCGGCCCGCTCACTTCCGCCAGCCGCCGGAAGATTTGTTTCTTCAAATCCATCTTCTCGACCGCCGCTTCAATAATCAGGTCCATATTTTGAAGCGGAACTTCACTGGGCGCCGGAGACACCCGGTCAAGTCCTTCCCGCGCCTCCACTTTGGTAAACGTATGGCGTTTGACGCCTTTATTATACAAGTCACGAATCGTCGCCAGCCCGCGTCCGATTTGTTCGGCATTAATATCGCGCAGCACCACCGGCAAACCACGGGCACTCAACCATTGAGCAATGCCCGCGCCCATCACGCCCGCGCCGATGACAGCGGTGCGTTCGACCGGATGAATTAAATCCAATATATGATGTGAGACCGTGGCCGGAACAATTTGCGCATGCTCCACCTCGCTGAGGCTGAAGCCCGCCGAAGCGTCCATTTTCTTGGACCGTTCTTGCAGCAGGAAAAGCCGCATCAAATTGTGACACGCCTCCGTGCTGCTCAACTCCTGAACCGCTGCCCGTTCCAGCGCCAGCGATTGCGCCACAGAATGCCAAATGCCCCGGGTCGCCACCGACAGCGCAGCCAGCACCGCGGGATAATGCCCTCGCGTTTTACGCATCAGTTGCGTGCGCAGATAAGGACGCAGCAACGTCGCGGTGACACGATTGTTGACCGCACTCTTGAACCAGGAAGTGCGCGGTTGACGCAGCGTCAGTCCGCGTTCCAGGATTCGTTGGCAGGCAAACTCCAACAATCTCTCGCGCGGAACCAACTCATCCACCAGACCCGCTTTCAGCGCGGCTTTCGCCGCCAGAGTTTTGCCGCTGAGGATAAGCTCCAGCGCTTTGGGCAGACCAATCAAGCGCGGCAACCGGGTTGTCCCGCCCCAGGCCGGAAGAATGCCCAATTGTGTCTCCGGCAGGCCAATCTTCGTGGCGCGATCCGGTGTCGCCAGCCGATAACTGGCCGCCAGCGCCAGTTCATAACCGCCTCCCACGCATGCCCCATGAATCGCTGCGACCACTGGAACCGGCAGATTCGCTAGTCGATCAAAAACGCTTTGGCCGAGTTCCATCAAGCTGATCAGATCGGGTGAAGGCAATTCCGCTGGCTTTCCCACCATGGTAGAAAGCGCGTGCAAATCCGCGCCGGCAATAAAGATGCCCGGCTTGGCGCTGATTAGAACCACTCCTTTGAGATCGGCCATGGTCGTAATGGCATCCAGGTTTTCACTTAATTCGAGCAGCGTGGCGCGATCGAAAACATTCGCCGACGAATTGGGCCGGTCGAAAGTCAGCACGCAAATGCCGTCCCCGTTGATCTGACGGCGAATCCGCTTCTCGTCCGTTTTCCGCGTGACGACGCCCGGCAATACTTGAAACCGCCGCGTCACCTCGTGGTGTTCCACTGGTTTACCGCCCCCATCCAGGGGCGTCAGATTTTCCATCGCTGTTTTCATACCCACCTTTCCAGCCAGAGCGCCGCGCCTTGGCCCCCACCCACACAGAGCGAGACCAACGCGCGTCTGGCATTGCGTCGCTTCAATTCCAACAAACTGGTCAGCACCAACCGCGCTCCCGTGGCTCCTACCGGATGCCCCAGCGCAATCGCGCCGCCATTCACATTCAATTTTTCCAACGCCACCTCGCCAACGGGATAAACCCGGCTCAGCATTTTGCGGGCGAATTTATCCGAGGTCATCGCCTTCAACACCGCAAGCACTTGCGCCGCGAAGGCTTCATTGATCTCGACCAGATCCGCCTGCTCCACTTTCAGGCCGGTGCTGGTTTCGGCGCGGGCCATCGCAAACACCGGGCCCAACCCCATGCGGGAGGGATCACATCCCGCGTACGCATAACCCGTTAAACGGCCTAATGGGGTGAAGTTCAATTCCGCCGCCTTCTTCTCAGTCATCAGGAGCAAAGCCACCGCTCCATCGGTGATTTGGGAGGAATTGCCCGCCGTCACCGTGCCGGTCTTGCGTTCGAAAACAGGACGCAATTTGGCCAGCACTTCCGCGGATTGATCGGTGCGCGGACCATTATCCGCACTGATCACTTTTCCATTGGGCAAATAAACCGGGCAAATTTCTTCACTCAAGCGCGCTTGCGCCGCCAGCGCCCGTTGATGCGATAATACCGCAAATTCATCCTGCTCCTCGCGGGCAATACCAAAATCGCGCGCCAGCACTTCAGCCGTTTCCCCCATATTCAAGCCGCACACCGGATCGGTCAACCCCAGCATCAAGGCCGGACGCGGTTTGAAATCCGCTGGACGGAACGCGAGCAACGCACTGAGTTTGCGCCCCATCGTTCTAGCGCGCGCCAGGCGGTTGAATTTGTCCGCCGCAGAAACCGGAAATTGCAGCGGCACATTCGACATGCTCTCCACGCCGCCAACCACAAAGATGGAACCGTGACCTGCGACCATTTTCTCATACGCGTGTGTCACCGCCTCCACTCCGGAAGCGCAATTGCGATGCACCGTGACAGCCGGAACGTGTTCCGGAATGCCCGCCCGCAAGGCAATCACCCGCGCGATGTTCGCAGCTTCCGCCGGTTGCGCGACACACCCGAAAATCACTTCATCCACCAGCGCCGGTTTCAAGCCGGTGCGGGTCAGCAGAGCATTCACCGCCACTCGGCCCAATTCATCGGCGGGCAACTTCGCCAGGTCCGTGCCCATTTTGGCGAAGGGCGTTCTTACGCCCGCGACAATAACCATGCGTTCGGTATTCATAGAGCGCCCTCCAGAGTAGGAAGCGGATCACCGGTCCGTGCAGAAGCGTCTGCCAGTGAAACAGGCGCTTTCCCATTGTTTAATTGGGATTCCGGCGACGGACGGAATGCAGCGGGCCGATGATCAACAATCTTTTGTTCTTTCAATTGTGTGCCAACACCTTGCAAATCCCGCATTTCCGGCGCGGTGTGAAAGACCACCCGGTTGGGATGCAGTTCGGTTTTGGCGGCAAATAAATTATTCAAATCCCGCATGCACGTGGCGCGATCCACTCCGTTGACCGGTTCCACATGCAGAATCAGTTCATCCAAATCCAGCGGGTCATCGTGTTGTTTGCGGAGTTCCACTTGCCAGGCGCCGATTTCCGGCGCGTCATCCAGCACGTGTTCCAATTGATTGAAATCGATCAGCGTGCCCTTGAATTTATCGAGCTTCATTTCACGGATTTCGGTGCTGCGTGAAATGTCGCCGACCAGCCGGGGCACGCACCGGCCACAATAAGGACACGGTTCATAAGTCAAACCGCCGTGAAGATAATCGCCGGTCCGATAACGCAACACGACACTGCCGCGCGCATCCAGCGGCGTGTAAACCAGCTCGCCGGGCTGGCCGTTTGGAACCGGCTCACCGGTCTTGGGATCAATCACCTCAAAGATGCTTAAATCCGGATAAAGATGATAACCGGAAGTTTCCGCATCAAACGCACACGGGCATTCGGCCCAGGCCGTTTTCGCTTCGGTAAAACCGTAGGTGGAAATGATATCAATATTGGAAGCGCCCAATTCCAGCGCGAGATCGTGCAGTTTTCGGCGCATGCCCGCCGGAACCTTTTCACCGCCCAGCACAATCCGGCGCAGATTCTCGCAGCGCACACCTTCCACGGTGGCTTGATGCAATACGTGGTAGATAAACGTGGGCATGCCGATAATCACGTCCGGCTTGATCTTCCGAACCATGCGCAGGTTGCCATCCGTGGACATGACCTTGCCGCCGCCTGTGCTTAACATGAAAACGCCAAAGGCCGTCGCGCCGTAATGCGTTTGCCAGAAAGCCAGATGCGGCGCATAAGGAAACATATTTAATAAACGCATGTCCGGCTTGGCCCCGCAGACTTCAAACAAGCGCCGCCCCGTCGTCGTCAGATTATCGAGATCGTGTTGCGTAAAGACAAACGGCACGGGGTCCGTCGAACGGCCCGTGGTGCTGGTCATGAACACCGGCCGGAATTCATTCTCAAAACCTTTCTTCACAGCTTCACGGCCGTGCAGCAACGCGTTCAACACCGTCGTCGGACGATGCGCTAAATTGTGCTCATCCGGGATCAGCACAAAATCCCGATACCGCGCCGCATTGTCCGGCGTATTGAGCAGGTCTTCCTTGGAGCTGAACGGCAACCGGCGCAAATCCTCCAGCGAACGAATCGAATCGACCGTCAAACCATGCTCGTCAAACACACGGCGATAATGCGCGGAAAACGGCAGCACTACGTCGCGCAAGTAGTGGTGCAACTGTTCGGCTTGCAGTTGCCGGATGGTGGTTTCAGGCAGCGATTGCCACTTTGTTTTGAGCAGTGCGGTTTTCACGGGCAGCTCCTTTGATTAAGGATTTGATTTCAGCTAGGTGTTCTTCGGCCACCCGCCGGCCTAAAGCGATGTGCTTGCGCGGATGTGTAAAATCGTGCCACTTGGCATCACACGCCAGCGGACGCAACACGACGTCCGCCTGACGGCAGGCCTCTTCGGCCACGCGAATTTGCGAGCCGTGCACGGCGCGCATCATGATGTCGAGAATGTTGCCGCGTGCGAAATAGTTCAGCCGGTCATTGAGCAGCCGCAACGCATTCCAATGATGATTCTTCACTTCCCGTTGTTCGCGTTCATGCTCCAGACAGCAGCAGAGATAAGAAGGCGTGGGAATGGTGTTCACGGCAATAATGTGTTCCACCCCGGAGTCCTGGAGCACATCCACCGGCAAAGGATCGGTCACGCCACCATCGATGTAGAGTTCGCCATTGATCTCCACCGGGACGCACACGCCGGGAATCGCACTGCTGGCATGCACGGCGGAAGCCACTTCGCCATGAGCGAAAACGGTCTTGGCCAGTGTATCAAAGTGCGTGGCGATAATCCGCAAAGGCCGGACCAGATCAGAAAAATGCGCATCCCCGATGGTGCGTTGAATACGGCGCTTGACCGTGTGACCGAAGATAAAGCCGCGCCGCGGCGGGAAGGCGATATCCACCAGTTTCCACAAGCCGAAGCGGCCTTCCAATTCCAGGGCGAGTTCTTCGAGCTTATTCCCGTCACAACCATAAGCCCAGAGCGAAGCGACGTAAGCGCCCATGCTGGAGCCGGCCAGCATATCCACTTCAATGCCGTTTTCCTCCAGCACTTGAATCACCCCCACGTGCGCCAGCCCTTTTGCGCCGCCAGACGAAAGCGCCAGACCGATCCGGCAATGGCCAATCTCGCGCGCGAGTCCACGGATTTGCAGATGGAAGGAATTGTCACGGTCACGCAGGTAACGCAAATTATGCGGGCCGTTATACGCAGCAATCTCAATGGAGAACTCGTTCGTCGTCCCGCCGACTTGTTCAAACAGCCCCTTTAAATCGTGCGCGGGCTCTTCGTCTTCGAGATAGAGAATCGGTTTGGTTTGCACTTGGGCAGCTTTCGGATGGGAACGGATTTCGCGGGTCAACACACTGAGGTGGCACAAATTGAAGGCGGTTTGGCGCAGAAAGAGAAAGGCTTGTTCCGAGAGAATGGCGCATTCCACAATCGGCCGCACGGTCAGTTCATCGCTTACTTGCAGCAGGACATAGGCGTAATGTTGACGCAGATGCCGCACCAGGCCCTCCAGCATAGCCCATTCAAACGGGTCGGCAGAAACATGCACCGATAACCGGTCGAACCCTTCCTTCAAGTGTTCAATCTGCGTGCCAAAATGAAAATGTCCGTTCACCGAAGGCGCAATCGCCAGCCAATGGCTTAGCGCCAGCGGCGCGGAATGGGGCGTCAGGGAAACCAGTAAAACAGAAGCTCCGGTCTCGGAAACCACGGCCCGCGCCAAACGCTCAGAGATCCGGTCTTCGGGAACCCGACGGGAAAGAGAAGCGAAGGTGATAACGCGTCCAGCGGGCGGAACCGGGCTTTGGATTTCCAGGCGCGAAGTCGAAGCTACGTCGATATAAGGCTCGCCGGTTCGAGAACTTAAAATGTAAGTGTCCGTATTCATTTCCGTCGCTCGCCGACGACGGAAAGGAGAAGAACCTTCTACCTTGAAGCTCCTAAGAGCTTCTCTCTACCTCCACCTGACCGTCGCTGGTCTTGGTTGATGTCTTACACTGGTTCGAACTCATGTGTGCTTGCTTATTATGACAGTAAGTTAATGCCGACTGTTCAAATAGTCAACCGACCGGCTGCAAAAAAAGCCCATTTTTACGCAATAGAATGCGCTTTTCCGTCACTTGACAAATCGGGCAATCGGGTTTCGACAAGTGAAAATTTTCACGAGCGGGGTGAATTCACGAAGGGGCAAGGCGATTTAAAGCGACGAGGGATTTTTGGAAATCTTTGACGAACAGGCGTTTCCCCTTGGCCACCACTTCATGCCCTTCGGCTACAAGAAGCTGTTGAATTTGCTCACGGCCACCGGGATATTTCGTGTTCAATTCGCCGCCGGTTTTTAAAGTGCGCCAATAAGG
This sequence comes from Verrucomicrobiota bacterium, assembly GCA_048497895.1. Classification (GTDB taxonomy): domain Bacteria; phylum Verrucomicrobiota; class Verrucomicrobiia; order Limisphaerales; family JBEHZA01; genus JBEHZA01. The sequence continues at coordinate 4,826 of JBEHZA010000029.1, read as the reverse complement.
CGTAATGCGCCGTCGGCCTTGACCTGCGGCTTCTTCCGCCGCATGCGCCGCGAGCCAGGCAAAAAATGCCGGTGGTAATCGGACATGCGATCGTCGTGCGATGTTTTTCCGCGAGGAATTGCCGGATTTCGGCGATGGTGATGAGTTTGCCTTTGGGCACCCGGCGCATGATGGCGTCCACTTCCAACGGCGCGGGAATTACAAAAGTACCAGTACCCCAACGTCGGCTTAATTTACCTTCGATTTTACTGATCTTTGGAAGGTCTTTGGGATCGGCTAATTTTTCCTGCCAGGATTTTTTTGTTTTCATGGCTGACTTGCTGGGAGGAAAAAATATCACTGTCGGCCTGAAAAGTCGCGCCCGTTTTGAAGCCCCCGGACAGCGACCGTCCCCGGTCGCAGCAACATGAAATAAAAGTGGCGTGTGAATTTACCAATACCGCTGGCCTAAGAACACTGCTTCGACCGGGGATGATCTCCGCCCGCTAAAGGCAATGCTTATCTACCCCCACGCTTACTAACGTCCCAAAAATTGATCGCGCCCGGCAACCAAAGCAGCCATTTTACGATCAGCCACCGTGCGCGGCAGCATCCAGAATCCGCAGTCCGGATGCACCCATTTAATCCGCTTTTCGCCCAGAACAGAAACGGCGTTGGCAATCCGGCTGGCCACGAGGTCGGTGGATTCCACTTCGTTCTCTTTGATGTCGATGACGCCGATGCCGAGCGAAATGGATTCTTTCAAATCGCGAAACGCTTCGAGTTCATCGTAACCGCGCCGCGCAAATTCAAGCACCAGGTGGTCCACGTTCAACTTGTTGAGGAACGTCATCAAATCACGCCAGAACCCTTTTTGAATCGATTGCCCGCCATAATTGCCGAAGCACAGGTGCAACCCTTTCTCGCCCCGCACTCCACTGAGCACGTGATTGATTGGCTCATGCGCCCACATGGCGTCTTCGGTATGACCGGTCAGATGCGCTTCATCGATTTGCACCACGGGCGCATCGATATCCGACACCTGCAAGCGCAAGACCTCCGCAATATCCATGCAGAGAGTGTGAGCATCACGATAATGCAAATCCATCAAGGTCTTCGCGAGCATGTAGGGTGAGGTCAACGTAAACTTCAGCGGACGGCTCGCCAGATTTGAAACCCGTTTCCAATCGCCTGGAAGATTCAGCGTGCCTTCCTTAATCTTGCTGCGCACGACTCCAGCAGGTTGCGTGCGAAAGGCGGTGCGTGGATCTTTGCGAAAAGTCACCAGTTCTTCCCGTGTTAAGCCAGTGGTGATACCGGCCATCGGAGAAATGAAATATTCGATCATCCCGTTGGTCTCCGGATGATTCACATTGAAGCGGGACAATTCACCGTCTGAGATGACATCAATCCCCGCCAGCTCCTGCGTCTTGAGCACGACGAGAATGGCATCGCGCAAATTGGGAGTAGTCGGAACAACGGACAGCCAGGACGGGACGGGATAGCTGCCCACGACGGTGGTTTTAATGCTCGGTTGCGACATGATTGGGTTGGTTACGGATAAAATCGCGGAGCCAGCCCATTTGTCAACAGGTTTGGCGTCACGGACGCTATTCTACCATCGACGCAATATTACTTTTCGCTGCCCGCAGCGAAAAGGTTTACTCATCCAGCATGTTCGCGAAATTATTGTCCATCAATTGGACCGCCGCCGCAATGATCGGGTGATTCATCACGACAGAAGCCGGGGAATGACGATTTTCCTCCAGCATTGAATAGCGCATCTGTCGCCAGTTCATGGCGTTGCCGCGCGCCCGTGCGCCTTTTTCTTCCAAAGCTGCTTTACTGGCGGCCAGGGTATAAAGACTGTCCGGGCGTTTAGGCCAAAGTTTAACCGACGCCTCCATGGCATTCCAAAGCAGACGCAAATCGCCAACTACCTGGGGATTGCCGCGATCGTGCCGTCCCAGCGGATCGAGTCGCAGAATGTTTAACGTAATGGCCTGCTTTTCCTGCGGAGACAATTTCACATGCTGGCTGACCGCCTGCAAATGTGCCCAAGCGTTTAAATAATCCGGATCAAGTTGCACGGCCTTTTGCAAGTGCGGCAAGGCTTCTTTGTAACGGCCCTCCTCTTCCCGCAAAAAGCCCAGCAAATAATGCACCTGCGGTTTGTTGGGATTTTTTTCCGCGAGTTCCGTGAATACCTTTTCGGCGAGATTCTGCGCCTGCTTGCCCCGGAAAGCGCCTTCACAACCAAAACAATGACTCTCTACCCGGCCAAAGCTTTCCGGCATGAGTTCGTACGCACGGCGATAATGGACTTCAGCTTCTTCGTGCAGACCAATTTCCGCCAGCCGCACCGCCAGCCGTGATTGAATGCAGTAGGCATCGGCGAAATAGGTCAGCGATTCCTCATACATTTTGACCGCACGTTTGAGCAGGCCAACCTCATAAAAGCGGTCCGCGCGTTCCGAAAGCCGAATGGCTTTCACGGCATTACGAAATAATTCCGCCTGCTTTTTGTCTCCTTGAGCCTCGCGAATATCGGCTAATTCCGAGTACGCCCGCATCCGCCAGCCGGGCCCTTCCTCCCCGTCGGAAGGATCAATGGCAATCGCCTGGCGCGCGAATTTCTCGGCCTCATCCAGCCGGCCCGCCTGCCGCAGGAAATGCGCTTTCCAAATTAGCGGACGCTCTTCGAACTGATCCCGCGAGAAAAGCTGATCGAGCTTCGCCAGCGTGTCCTCGCCGCCCAATTGCAATAACAGTTCATACGCCGGGTCGTAACCGCCTTTGTCATCCAGCACAAGGTCCAGAATCCGCCGGGCTTCCGGCTTCTTTCCCGTGGCCGCCAGCGCCGCCGCCGATACGTAGCCAACAGATAAGGTGGCGGGCGGTGCATGGGTGTAGAATTCCGTCAATTGCCCGGAAGCGACTTCGGTATCGACCACTTCCACGAGGTCTTTGGCGCCCCAATACGGCGCTTGATCCAGCAGTTGCAGCACTTCCGCCGGCTTGCCCGCCCGGTGATACAAACCCGCGAGTGCAGCCAACAATTGCTGCGCCTCATCCGAACCGGAACTGAACTGCTGGTTCTGTTGTGTGCGCAGATGTTTAGCCAGGGCCGTCGTGAGCACGTTTTCCGCTTCCGGGCCGCGCCCCAGATTGAACAGCAGATCTGCCAACGCAATCGTGGGGGAATCATTCATGAACCCGAAGTTTTCACGTGCCTTGCCTCCCATTTCCTTTTGGGCCACGGCCAGCCCTTCTTCAACCCACGCCGGTTTTTCCAGCAGGCGTCCCAGTTGCGCCAATTTGATGCCCAGAGAAAGCGCGTCCAGGTCAGAATCATATTGATTGGCTCTCCCTTCCGGCTTGGCTTGAATCAAGTGCCGCATTTCCTCTACTGCTTCCTCAACTTTGTCCGCGGCAAGCAGCGCGCGATAAAGATTTTTTTGAATCACCACCCGCTTGCCCTGGGCTAAATCGGCTTTGCCGACGGCTGTGCGGGCCAGCGCCAGCATGCGTTCCGTTTTGCCAGCCTTGGCGGATACCTGGACATACTCATCCCAGAATTGCAGCTCTGGATGACGGGTCAGCAATTCAAAGAAAAAGTTATCCAGCGCCACGGCGTAACCGGCCCGCTCCAGTGCTTCCAGCGCTTCATTGGGAAAATACATGCGAGAAGAGCCACCCAGTTTTTCCGCCAGATCGGCCGCTTCTTTCGCCCGTTGATGCGTGATCAACGCGAGCATGTAATAGATTTTCGCCTGCTGCTCGTAACCGCCGTTGAAGCTGAAATCCTCCATGTCATCAGCATCCGGAATTGCTGGAAAGCGGGGCCCGGCAGTGGGTTTCTTTTCCTTTTTCGGGAACTGTTTCTGCAACGCTTCATAAAGCTCCAGGCCATCCAGCGAGCAGGCCAATTGCCAGGGTGGCACTTTTAATTCCGGCAGCATGCCCAGGGCAATTTTCCGGGCAGCCGCTTGCGTCTCAGTGCCTTCGTCGGCAACCAAATTTACATTCGGATTTTTTAATGCTTTCCGGATAAATTCTTCGGCTTTAGCCGGGTCCACTTGTGTGACTAAATTGCCGATCCTCAAGTTTTGCGCCCCACGATTGGTCCGGACCTTTTCGAGATTGCGTTCCAACATACTGAGCACGGTATCGCCATCTGAGGTCTCTTGCATCAAGGCGGTATTCAGGTTGTCAAACAGGTAGCTGAACATTTGCGCCCGATCGGCGGGCAGCTTGGCCGACCACGTTTCCAGCATGGTCAGATCCTTCGTGCGGCCTTCGCGATCGTTTGTCAGAGTGTGGACCAGCAACCGCAGACTCACCTCCCGCAGCATTTGCGCCCCCTTCGCTTCTGGACGCGCTTCCACTGCTTTGGCCAGCGCGTTCCAGGCAGCCGGACCAGGCAGAGCCAGAATCAAATCCTTTGCCTGGAGAGATTGCGGACCCTCGTCCTCATCTCGGGTAGCGTCGGCTGGAGTTAACTTGGCCGCGCGATCCACCAACGCCAGCCATTCCTTCGCAGCCACTTCAGGACCAAGTGTGGCGGAGGTGTTACGAAATTTCTCTAACTCCCGTTTCAGCTTCTTGGCAGGGCTCGCCTTATCATCCTTGGGTTGCGTGGCATTCACTGCTTCGGCAATTTTGCGCAATGCGGCATCAGCGCCTTGATAATCAGCCGCCGCCACCGGCTGCCAAACCGGGCCCGCTAAAAGCGCCGCCACGACTAACGGAAATGGAAAAATGACCCGAGAGAGAGTGATTGCCCTGGATTTCATAAGTTGACCCGTCTGTTGTGCTCCAACTACACCACTGGTTGTTAGTACTCC
>JBEHZA010000028.1:0-20862 GCA_048497895.1 Verrucomicrobiota bacterium | reverse complement strand
CATCCGCCGCAACGCCTGCCGGATTATCATTTTACGAAAGACCGGCAACATTGGCGCTATGTCAATGCCAGCGACACGGGCTTCCCCATCAATCATCACCTGCACGTGCTCGTCGATAAAACGGACCCGCAAATGTTCAGCAGCGAAACCTTCTGGGACGCGCCGGAAGTTCCAAAGCTCTACGTGCGGGCGGCCTATCATACGCGCCAGAATCGCGCGGAGCTTTTCTGGCAAACGCGTGAGCAAGCAGGTTTTTCCGCCGAACGCAAAATCGCCTTCACCATCCAGCCCGACGGCGAATTTCACACGTACGAAATCGATCTGGCCGGTTCATCTGCGTATCGGGGGAAAATCACCGCGTTGCGTTTTGACCCGGTGCCCGCGGGTGAGCCCGGAGATTACGTAGAGCTGGAATTCATCTCGTATAAAAAGGAGTAAACAAAATCAGTTCGAGGTATCCGCGCCACCCTGAATCCCACGATTCATCTGCTGCGGAACGCGGCTGTGGCAAAGCCCAGCCGCAGCACGTCCATCAGTTCATTGCACGTAAAATGTATTCCACCGTTCCCGCAAGCATCGACTGCTGCACCCGATATTCCCCATTACGCCCACTTGTCATGCCCATGCGTATAAGCACGGTCCAGATGCGTGTAGCCGCCATCGACAAAAACAATTTGTCCCGTCGTATGCGCCGAACGTTCGGAAGCCAGAAATAACACCATCGCCGCAATCTCCTCCGGCGTTGTCATACGCTGGCCTAACGGCACCAGCTGTTCCACGGCCGCTTGCGTCGCCGCCGGATCGGGCAGCGAACGAAACCACTTTTCATATTGCGGCGTCAGACATTCCGCTGGCACCACGCAATTCACCCGTACGCCGTGTGCGGCCAATGCCATGGCCCATTCGCGCGTCAGAGCATTCACTCCGCCTTTGGCCGCCGCGTAACCGGACGTTTGCCCCTGACCGGTCACAGCCACTTTAGAACTGATATTGATAATCGCGCCCCGCGCGGCTTTCAAATGCTCCGCCGCAAAGTGGGTAATCGCGAACACATGAAACAAATTCCGGCGCAACGAAGCCATGAACTGTTCCGGCGTCTGTTCCAGACTCACCCCGTCATTGACACCCGCATTGTTGACGACGATGTCCAATCGCCCCCAGAGCCGCACCGTCTCTTTTACGGCCTGGGCGCAATCCGCCTCTACCGTGAGGTCCGCCTTCACAAATTGCACTTGCGCGCCGGCCGCCACCAACGCTTGCACCAATGCCTCACCCCGCACCGCATCGCGGTCCACGATGGCGACCTGTGCGCCTTCGTGGACCAATTGCCGCACCACGGCTTCACCGATGCCCGAGGCCCCACCGGTGACAAGTGCCACCTTATTTTTCAGGCTCAGATCCATCTCAATGAATCGGCAGGAAGGTGATGCAAACGGGCGTGCCGTTGTGAATGTTTTGACCGGTGGGCGTGAGCCGTCCGGTTTGCTGGTCGATGCTGTAGGTCACAATATTATCCGTGTTCATGTTCGCTGCGAGCAGCCAGCGGCCCGTGGGATCAATCGTGAAATGACGCGGTGCTTTGCCTTGCGTGGATTGATGTTCGACAAAGGTCAGCGTGCCATTCTTTTCGTCAATCGCATAAACCGCAATGCTGTCATGTCCGCGATTGGAGCCATACAGAAACTTGCCGCTCGGGTGCACCTGAATTTCCGCCGTGCTGCTATTTCCTTTGAACCCATCCGGCAACGTCGAAACCGTTTGCAGTTCGTGCAGTGTGCCTTTCGCCGCGTCATAGCTGAAAGCGATGATTGTGTTTCCGAGTTCGTTGATCACATAGGCAAAATGCCCCTTCGGATCGAAAGTCAAATGGCGCGGGCCCGAACCCGGCTTCACCGTCACCCAGGGAATGTCATTCGGTATCAATGCGCCTTTCGCCAGGTCCAGCTTATACGAATAAATCCGGTCCAGCCCGAGATCACACACCAGCGCGATGCGATTGGCCGCGTCGATCGTAGCGCAATGCCCATGCGGCGTGCGCTTGGATTTCGCCGTCGCTTCCGAATCAAAATCCTGAATAAACGTCGCCGGCTTGCCCAGGCTGCCATCTTTCAACACGGGCAAAGACTCAAAGCTACCGCCGCCGTAATTGGCTGCGATTACCATTTTGCCGGTTTGATCGATTTCAATGTGGCACGGCCCGGTTCCGCCCGAGGTCTGTTGATTCAATAATTTCAACTGGCCCGATTTGGCATCAATCGAAAACGCGCTCACTCCGCCGCCGGGAGCGCCGTTAAAATTGTCCACTTCATTAATCGCGTAGAGATATTCGTGATTGGGATGCAGCACCAAAAAGGAAGGACTAATGGTTTCCGCTGCCACTCCCACTGGTTTGAGCACGCCCGAAGCCAGGTTCATACGATACAGATAAATCCCTTTGCTCTTGGGACCGGTGTAAGTTCCGATATAGACGTAAGCCTCTTTCGCGTCCGCTGCGCGCGCTGTGTCCGGCTGAGCCACTGGAAGGCAGCCAATGATCAAAGCGAGCAGACAAACGCGGGCCTGAATAAGATAACCAAGGATTTTCATGCGGTTAGAAAACACGGCTGGACCGGAATATTCAAGCAACTTGCATCAGTTCTCTTTCCGGCTCTTGAAAGAAAGCGGTTTTACTGCGAGATTTCAGGGAACCCTTTTCCCGGAAAAAAGCGGTCCGATCGAACGAAATCAGGCAGGAGCAGGTCTAACCTCCAGCTAACGCCTGCTACGGGACGCAGTCAGGCGAAAGGCGCAGATTAAATTTTTGTAATGTCGGCGCAAGGTTCCCGCAACGCGCCCGTGAGAAGTTGCCAGTGTAACGCGGGGCAGAGTGAATAAAAATTGACCCTGGCGTAACCGAATTAATCGCAGATCAATCAGTAAGCCGTAACCGCAAGTTTATGAAAACGACCTTAAAAAAAATCTGGTTCCCCATGCTCACCATGGCGGTGGGAGCCGCCCTGGTATTCGCCGCCCGCGCGGCCTCGGATAAACCCGCTCCGGCCTCCGTCGTGGTCGATGAAAAACCGCTCGTCCGGGATTCCCGCACCAGCTTTGCCCCCGTGGTCAAGGAAGTAGCGCCCGCCGTGGTCAATATCTTTACCACCAAAACCGTCAAAGCGCCCTCCGCCCGTGATCTGGCGCCATTCTTTGATGACCCCCTCTTCAAACGCTTCTTCGGCGAACGTCCCAATTCCAATGAAGAAGACCGTCCCCGGACCCGCAAGGAACGCAGCCTCGGTTCTGGCGTAATCGTCACCAAAGATGGCTACGTCCTCACCAACAGCCACGTCGTCGATGGCGCGGATGAGATCAAGGTCTCCATGGCCAAAGCCGGCGAGAAAGAATATACCGCCAAACTCATTGGCAAAGACACGAGCACTGATATTGCCGTGTTGAAAATCGAAGACGGCAACAGCCTGCCCTTCGCCAAACTGGCCGACAGCGATAAAGTGGAAGTCGGCGACGTCGTGCTGGCCATCGGCAATCCCTTCGGGCTCGGTCAAACCGTTACTTCCGGCATCGTGAGCGCTATGGGCCGGAGCAACATGGGCATCGAAGACTATGAAGACTTCATTCAAACCGATGCCGCCATTAACCCCGGCAATTCCGGTGGCGCCTTGATTGACGCGCAAGGCCGTTTGATCGGCATCAATACCGCCATCCTCAGCCGCACCGGTGGCAATCAGGGCATCGGCTTCGCCATCCCCATAAATCTTGTCCATAACATGATGGATCAATTGATTCAGAATGGTCACGTCACCCGCGGTTATCTCGGCGTGCAAATCCAAAGCCTGACCCCGGAACTCGCCAAACAATTCAACGTGCCCAGCTCCAATGGCGCACTCGTGGGCGATGTCACGGCAGACAGCGCCGCTGCGGCCGCCGGCGTGAAAAGCGGTGACGTCATTATCAAGCTCGACGGCAAACCGGTTCAGGACAGCGGCAAGCTGCGCTGGCTCGTGGCTCAAAAAGCACCCAACAGCAAAGTGGAACTTACCGTGATCCGTCAGGGTAAAGAGAAGTCGATCACCGTGACTTTGAAAGAACGTCCCACTAACCTCGCCTCCACTGAGAAGGAAGAACTCAACGGTGAAAGTGACGCGCTCAACGGAGTCACCGTCGGCGACTTGACTGATGACGTCCGCCGGCAATTCAATATCCCGCTCCGCATCCGGCAGGGTGCCGTCATCACGGAAATCGATCAAAGCTCCGCTTCCTTTGAAGCCGGCTTGCGGGCTGGTCAGGTCATCCTGGAAATCGATCGCCAGCCGATCAAGAACGCCGAAGAAGCCGTGGAGGCCAGCAAGCATGTCAAAGGTGACAAAGTCCTTGTCCGCATTACCTCCCGTGCCGGCAGCCAATACATTGTCGTGGACGAAAGTAAGTCCAAAGAAAAAGGCAAAGAGAAATAACGGAACGGTCCAGAAGTTTCCCCGGAGCTGATCGGCTCCGGGGAACTTTTTTTAGGGTAGCAGACTCCGCACCAGTGTTACCCGCCATTCCTTAACCCGGCTTTACCCATGCGCATCCTGGTCATCGAAGACGACGCGAAAATTGCCTCCTTCGTCGTGAAGGGATTGAAGCAAAATGGCTTCGCCGTGGATCACGCAGCGGACGGCGATTCCGGCCTGATTCTCGCCCAAACCACTCCCTATGACGCCGCCGTCGTGGACATCATGTTGCCCCGGCGCGACGGCCTGAGTGTGGTGCAGGAATTGCGCCAGCAACGTCTCCCCTTGCCGGTCCTCTTCTTAAGCGCGAAAAGCTCCGTCGATGACCGCATCAAAGGCCTGCAAAGCGGCGGTGATGACTATCTCGTCAAACCGTTTGCGTTCAGTGAACTGCTGGCCCGTGTGCAAGCCCTGATCCGCCGCGCCTCACGCGAGACGGAACCAACGACACTCACAGTGGGCGACCTGACCATGAATCTCGTCACCCGTGAAGTCTCCCGCGCCGGACAAAAAATCGAATTACAGGCGCGCGAATTTTCTTTGCTCGAATACCTGCTGCGTCACGCCGGTAAAGTGGTCTCCAAAGCCCTCATTCTCGAACACGTCTGGGATTACAGTTTCGATCCGCAGACGAACGTCGTGGATGTCGTCGTCTGCCGGTTGCGCAACAAAGTGGATCGGGACTTTGAAAAAAAATTGATTCACACCCTGCGGGGAGTGGGCTATGTCCTCAAAACGAGTTGAACCAGCCGAACGCAGTTTCAGCCTGCGTTTGAATTTCTGGTATGCGGCCTTTTTCATTTTTGGCTGCTCCGCCCTATTTCTCCTGGCTTACTTCATTCTCTCCACCTCCATTCAACAGCAGGAAAAAGAACTCATTCGCGCGCGCGTCGAGGAATACCGGGCCTGGTATGAAGGCGGCGGCATCAACGGTCTCAGCGCCAAATTTTTCAGCACGCGTGGCACGGATCGCAACGCCTTCTTTGTGCGCGTGCTCGGCTTTCGCAATAACGCCGTCTTCGTCAGTGTGCCGGAGGAGTGGCGCGATTTTGATTTAAAGAAACTGGAAATGATCGGCATCAACGAGCATCGCCCCTGGTTCTCCCTCACCGGCGACAGTCGCCAGCACGTGTGGCTGTTCGGTTCCGCTCCCTTGAGCGATGGCCGCATTCTGCAAGTCGGCAAGGACACCGCGCAATCCGAGCAGTTGCTGGCCAATTTCCGCCTCATCTTCGGCGCGGCCATGGCGGCGGTCGTCGTGCTCGGTTTCAGTGGCGGCGCGTTCCTAACCTATCGCGCGTTGCAACCCGTGCGCGAACTGGCCCGCACCGCGCGCAGCATTATTGAAACCGGCCAAATGAATGCCCGCGTCCCCGCCCGCAAAACCGGCGACGAATTGGACGAACTCGTTAATCTCTTCAATCGCATGCTGGAAAAGAATGACACGCTCATTCGCGGCATGCGGGAATCGCTCGATAACGTGGCCCATGACTTGCGCACTCCCATGACCCGGTTGCGCGGTACGGCGGAAATGGCGTTGCAATCCCCCGGTGACACCGAAGCGTTGCGCGAAGCTCTCGCCGATTCCATGGAGGAATCCGAGCGCGTGCTCACCATGCTCAAAACTCTGATGGATATTTCGGAAGCGGAAACCGGCACCATGCGCCTGGAGATCACCGCCGTGCCGTTGCCAGAACTCATTCGCCACGTTTGCGAACTTTACGGAATTATCGCCGAGGAAAAAAATATTTCACTCACCCTGGCGTTGCCGGAGTCACTTCCGGTGCAGGCCGACCGCAATCGTATTCAGCAAGCCCTCGCCAATCTCATTGATAACGCCATTAAATACACTCCCGCCGGCGGCCGGGTTACCATTACCGCGCGCGAGGAAAAAGGCCTCGCCTGTCTCACCGTCGCCGATACCGGCATGGGCATTTCCCCGGAAGACCAGCCCCGCATTTGGGAACGTTTATACCGCGGCGATAAAAGCCGTCATGAAAAAGGCCTGGGTCTGGGCTTGAGTCTGGTAAAAGCCGTCGTGGGAGCACATCACGGCCAGGTCGAAGTCACCAGTGAAGTTGGCAAAGGATCAACCTTCACACTTCAGTTGCCCATCGTGAATGCGTCCGCCTTAAATAACGGAAAAAGTTGAATGCGGGAAAAGAAAAAGGACAGGATACCAACCCGGTTTCCCCGCCAATTCTTCACACGTCAGCAGCATAAAATTGGCACCCTCATGATAATAGACCCTGACACCCCGCTATCATCATCTTTTTCCCCGGTATCCTGTCCAAACGATCGTCGGTGAGAACCAACCCGAAACCCTTTGCTTTGACACCCGTGCACCCTTTTCACCCTGTTCACACTTACCTGATCTGTGCATCACCTTATCAGAAGAAGAAAAGGATAGAATTGGTACCACTACGTAAAAGGGCTACGTACTTTTACGTATTTTTGAATTCCAGAGCAATTTATGCTAAGCTGCCCGGGTAGCCCATTATTTTCATCGACCCTATGAGGAAAACAATCCGCCCTTGGCGATTTAAACGCAACCTACTCTACTCAAATACCTTGCTCCAAATAAAACCATTAACCGTCCACCACTCCCGCCGCCATTTGCCGACGGGTAATGTGCTTGTCTAAAGGGGCAGAGGATGGTTTGATTTCCCTCCCAAAGAAAGTGAGTTTATATGGCAACTGAAATGAAAGATATTTTATCTCAACTCAAGCAGCATAGCTTGATTGTCGCGGATACGGGTGATTTTGAAAGCATTCGCAAATACCAGCCCCGCGACGCCACGACCAATCCCAGCCTCATCCTGAAGGCTGCCCAGATGGACGAATATAAGGAAATCGTCAATCGCGTCATCGCTGAAACCCGTCAGGAATCCTCCGCCACCAATCCCAGCCTGGAATTGACCCTCGACAAGCTGGCCGTGGCGTTCGGTCTGGAAATCCTTAAGATCGTTCCCCATCGCGTCTCCACGGAAGTGGACGCCCGTTTGAGTTTTGATACCGCCGCCTCCGTGGCCAAAGCGCGTTCACTCATTGCCCGCTATGAAAAAGCCGGGATTTCGCGCGAACGCATCCTCATCAAACTCGCCAGCACCTGGGAAGGCATTGCCGCGGCGAGTGAATTGAAGAAGGACGGCATTCACTGTAACCTCACGCTGCTGTTCTCCTTCGCTCAAGCCGTCGCTTGCGCCGAAGCGGGTGTGCAACTGATCTCGCCGTTCGTCGGTCGCATTCTGGACTGGTATAAGAAATCCACCGGTAAAGACGCCTATCCGCCCACCGAAGACCCCGGCGTGGTTTCCGTCACGAAGATTTACAACTACTACAAGAAGTATGGCTACCAGACGGAAGTCATGGGTGCCAGCTTCCGCAACGTCGGTGAAATTATCGAACTCGCCGGCTGCGATCTCTTAACCATCAGCCCCGCGCTGCTGGAAGAAATGCACAAGACCGCTGGCACTGTTACCCGCCGTCTCGTTCCGGAAGCCGCCGCGCAAGCCAAGCTCGAGAAAATCACGCTCGATGAAAAAGCCTTCCGCTGGCTGCACAACGAAGACGCCATGGCCACCGAGAAACTCTCCGAAGGCATCCGCCTGTTCGCCGCCGACACCCTGAAGCTCGAGAAATTCCTGATCCAGAAATTTCAATCCGCTTAATCGGCCTGCACCGGTCTAAATTCAAGGGACGGCTCACCGAGCCGTCCCTTTTTTGTCCCATACACATATCTATTGCCGGGTCTGTGGATGAGAGTATAATGGTGATATGCCCACCATGATGGACATAGAGAAACTTGCACTTGATCTCCCGGAACAACAACGCGCGGTTCTTGCTGCAAATTTGCTTGGCTCCCTCCCGTCTGTACTTGCAGATGAAGACGACGGTATTGCAGAAGCTTTGCGACGCGATGCTGAAATGGATGCTGATCCCAAACAAGTAATTTCCCTTCAGGAATTAAACTCTAAAATCAAAGCACGCCATCGCTGATGCGGTTGGAATTCCATCGTCAAGTCGCGTTCGATATTTCGCGAATCATGGATTATTACGATGTGACCGGCGGACGTAAATTGGCCGCCGATTTCTACGAAGAACTGCAATCAGCCTTTCAAAAAGTTTCAGAACACCCCGAAGCGTATAGTGTGCGGATAGATAGCCTTCGACGCGTAAACCTTCAACGATTCCCGTATCATTTTCTCTATCGGATCATTAACGATCGAGTACGCATTTTGGTAGTGCGACATCACAGAAGACATCCGTCCGTTGGAACCCGCCGCCAATAAAACTCCTAATAGGCATTTTCTTCCCGGTATGCTACGCTCTCTGTTCTTGCCGGATTTCCGGCCAGCATGAGTAACAACGCTATCAGCGCCAGTGCAACGATCGCCGCTATTCCCCCAGCGAATAGCGCCCGCGCTCTCGCCTGCCCGGAACTGCTCGCTCCCGCTGGCGATTGGGAATGCGCCAAAGCCGCCGTCGAAAATGGCGCGGACGCCATCTACTTCGGCCTGGAACGGTTCAATGCGCGCATGCGCGCCCACAACTTCACCGAAGCCGATCTGCCGAAACTGATGGAGTTTCTCCACCACCGTGGCGTGCGTGGCTACGTCACTTTCAACACGCTCGTCTTCGCCAACGAATTGCCCGATGCGGAACACTACCTGCGTTCCATTATTTCGGCCGGTGTGGATGCTGCGATTGTGCAGGACATCGGCATCTGCCGCCTGATCCGCCGCCTGTCACCTGATTTTCCCATTCACGGCTCCACGCAAATGACCGTGACCAGCGCAGCCGGTGTGGACTTCACCCGCGAACTCGGCTGCAACCTCGTCGTGCTCGCGCGCGAATGTTCCATTGCTGAGATCGAAAAAATTCAAGCTGCTCAAGCCACCGCCACGGGAGCCACTGCTCAACTGCCGCTCGAAGTTTTCGTGCATGGCGCCTTGTGCGTCGCTTACTCGGGGCAATGCCTGACGAGCGAATCCCTCGGCGGACGTTCTGCCAATCGCGGCGAATGCGCACAAGCCTGTCGCATGCCGTACGATTTGATTTCCGATGGCCAACCGGTCCCGCTTGGTGACAAACGCTATTTGCTCAGCCCGCAAGACCTCGCCGGTTTGGAAGTCCTGCCCGGCTTGATCCGTTCCGGCGTCGCTTCGTTGAAAATCGAAGGGCGCTTGAAATCACCGGAATACGTCGCGAATATCACCCGCGTTTACCGGCAGGCGCTCGACCGCGTTTATCAATCGCTCACGCAGGCGGCCGATGAAAAGCCGCTGATGCAGGAGATTAAAAAAGAATCGCGTTACGATTTGGAAATGGGCTTTTCGCGCGGCCTTTATACCGGCTGGTTTCGCGGCATTAACAATCAGGAATTGGCCCACGCCCGCTTCGGCAAAAAGCGCGGCGTCTATCTCGGTGAAGTCGCCCGTCTTCAAGGCGACAAAGTGCTCCTGCATCTGGAAGCGCCGCTCAAACCCGGTGACGGACTCGTCTTCGATGCTGGTCGTCCCGATGAAAAAGAAGAAGGCGGACGCGTCTATGAAATTCGTCCGCTGAAACCGGAAGGCAAAAAACCTGCGCTCACCTCCATCGCCTTCGGTTACGGCCTCATCAATTTCTCCCGCGTAAAAGTCGGTGACAAAGTCTGGAAAACCAACGACCCCGAGCTCGACCGCAAACTCCGCGCCACGTTTGAAGGGGAACAGCCGAAATTTTTTCGCCCCATCCAATTGGAAGTTCACGGCCTCGTCGGGAAGCCCCTCACCTTGATCGCCCGCGATGAAGAAGGCCACGTCGCACAAGTCGATTCCGCCATGCCGCTCACACAAGCGGAGAAGCATCCACTCACCACGGAGAAATTAACCGAACAACTCGGGCGCCTCGGTGGAACCCCGTTTAAATTGGGTGAACTGAAAAACCATTTAACCGGCACACCCATGTTGCCCGTGAGCGAACTCAACCGCTTGCGCCGGGAAATTGTCACGGAGTTGGATAAACTGCGCGCCCAGCCAAAACGTTGGACTCTTACGCCAGCAGCTCTTGCCCCCGCTATTATCCCGGAATTCAATCGTTCATCCGAAGCCGCTCCAGCAATTCCGGAGTTAATCGTCCTCGTGCGCAATGAAGCACAGTTGGAAACCGCCTTGCGCTGCGGCGTGAACACGCTCTACTGCGAATTTGAAGACCCGAAAAAATATCGCGAAGCCGTGCGAATGGCACATGAATCCTTCGGTTGCGCCGGACCGCAAAAGACCATTTGGGTCGCGCCACCGCGCATCACCAAGATGGGCGAAGAATGGATTTTAAAGCAAGTCCGCTCCAGCAATGCCGACGGCTATCTGATTCGTAATTACGACCACCTGAAGTATTTTGCGGACTGCCGGCGCATTGGCGATTTCTCACTGAATGTCGCGAATCCGCTCACGGCGGAATATTTCAAACAACGTTTCGGTTTGGAACGACTGACCGCCTCGTACGATTTAAACGTCGCCCAATTGGAAGCGCTGTTAAAATCCACACCACCGGAATGGTTTGAAGTAACGATTCATCAGCACATGCCCATGTTTCACATGGAACATTGTGTCTTCTGCGCGTTCCTTTCCAGCGGCACCGATTACACCAATTGCGGCCGGCCGTGTGACCAGCACGAAGTCAAATTGCGCGACCGCGTTGGCGCGGAACACACGTTGAAAGCGGACGCCGGCTGTCGCAATACCGTGTTCAATTCCCGCGCGCAAACCGGCGCGGAATTCGCCGCCCACTTAATTACGCTCGGCTTGCGCCATTTCCGGATCGAATTTGTCAGCGAAACTCCGGATGAAGTCGCGCGCACCATTGCCCAGTATCGCGCGTTGTTACGCGGTGAAATCACCGGCGCCCACCTCTGGCGTGAATTGAAGTTGATCAACCAACTCGGTGTCACCCGCGGCCAACTGGAAGGCCTCCGCACCGAACCCACACAGCGCTAACGCAAGCCAGACTTCGCGCCGCCCAGGAGGATTCGTTATCCCGAAGGGATTACAATCACTTAGCCCAGGATTGTTCCGCCTCTTGTGTCTCGGCGGAACTACCCTGGGTAACGATCGGTAAAAGCATAAACTCTGAAAGAGTTTTATCCTTGCGGCTTAGAGATGACACGCGGGGATTGGAGCGATTCAACTCTTTCAGAGTTGATGGACATTTTGAACACTTTCCCAAGATAGCCCACGAAGACACGGACGCGGGCAATTCTGGGCTGAGTGATTTAATCCCTTTGGGATTATTTGCTAAAACCCCATCACGATCTTCCCCATAAAAAACAAAAAAGCGGCACTCAAAGAGTGCCGCTCAAATAATCACTCCACCACCTTACCGCTTCCGCAAAATCGCCCGGGCCGGCGCGCCATCCGCTCCCACGATCTTCAACGGCAAACAAACCAGTTCGTAATTGCCCGGCTTGATCTTCGCGAGGTTAAGCCCTTCGATAATCCACACCTCCGCGCCCAGCAGAATCTGATGACATTCCACGCCATCCTTCATATAACCGCCCACGCTGAGATAATCGACACCCACCGTCATCACGCCGCGATCCACCAGGTATTGTGCCGTGTCCGCCGGGATATAAATAAAATTTTCGTCAAACGTCGAAGTCTTCGCCAGCTTCCAGCTCTTCGTGGAATTGCGCGTCTTGAACAACACCCGCTCGCCTTTGCGCAACTTATACGGTTTTAATTCCTCCACCGTAATCGCCTTCTTATGCTTCAACTCAATCACGCGACACGGCCCGACCACTGCCTCCAGCGGCATCGCTTCCATCGTCCGGCCATCCTTGATGAAATGGCGCGGCGCATCCATGTGCGTGCCGGTATGGGCGCTCAGCGCGAGCTTCGTGAGATTGCAGGGAATCGTCTTGCCCGGCTCACCGGGAATGGGATCGCCCAATTTCACATGCAGAGAAACGTGGCATTCCGGATCACCGGGCCAATGCACCATGCCGTCCTGCATGCAGACCGAAATATCAACCCATTCTTTGCTCATAAGCGTTGCGTTTAGATTTAAGCGAACCGGATCACATTCTTGATGCCCGTGTTTTTGCCCACCAGCAAATCCAAATAATTGTCCGGCTTGGAATGGCTGGTAATCACGCTATTCAACTGCTGCGGCCAGCGGCGGCGGAATTCACCCAGATCCTTAATCGCGTTCTCGAACGATTCCCGGTCAGCGTTTACCGTGCCCACAATTGCCTGATTTTTCAGCACAATATTGCGCATCAAATCATCGCCGGGAATCTCGATCCGTTTGCCCGGCGCCGGAATGCCGGTGAAAACAAAAATGCCATTCACACCCAGCTCCTGCATCACGTCAAAAGAAACACGGCTCCCCCCGACTGCTTCGTAAACCAGATCGATATTACCGACCTGATCGGCCAGTTGCTTCGCCGAAACGTCGAGTGAAGAAATATATTTCGCCCCCAGTGATTCGACCAGTTCCGCTTTCGGATTCGGCGCTTTGGAACGCGAATAAACGTAGGTTTCAAAACCGCGCACCAGCAGCGCCATCGTGCCCAGAATACCGATCGGCCCAGCGCCCAGCACCACGGCTTTCAATCCGTGACCCGGCGGCTTGCCCGGCTGCGTGCAGGCCCAGGGCAAACGCTTCTGCACCTGCCAGACCTGTTGCAAACCTTTTTCCGCAATCGTCAGCGGCTCCGTCATCACCGCCACGTCGCGCAAATCTTTTGGCACCAGGTTGAGGAATTTTTCGTCCTCCACATAATACTCGGCCATGTAGCCATGCAGCGATTTGATGCCGCGTTCCTTGTAGTGGCCGGTCCGGCAATAATCCTGCCGGTCTGCCCGGCACGGAGCGCATCCCGCATCTCCACAGGGACGGCGCACCGAAGGCACCACCAGATCGCCCACCTTCAAATGCTTCACTCCGGCGCCCGCTTCAATCACTTCGCCAAGCGATTCGTGTCCGAGCACCAGATAATCAAATCCTTCCGGTGGAATCCCGTAAACAAACGTGCAGATTTCGCGGTCCGTGCCGCAAATACCAACGTCTAATGAGCGAATCTTAACTTGATTCGGCGCCGTAATCGTGGGAACCGGATGATCCAACAGACGGACTTCCCGTTTGTCAGGGACAACGCCGACCGCTTTCATGGTAGTGCTCTTCATTCAACTCAACTGGTAAATTAGTATAACCAAAACCGCCGCTCCATTCACCGGAGCCAGCGGGAAAGCCAAGCATCTTACCGCCGCACCCGGTATTGCAAACCAAAAATTGCGCAGACCTGTAAATGCACGACTGGCCTCAATCTGCGCTCCCCGTCCTGTTCCTGCGCCAGTTTAATTGAAGTCATTGAGGTCTATCATCTTCAAGAAATCGCTGGTATTACTGGATACCACTAGCTTGTCCCCTTTCAATTCGATTTCTTTAAACCGATACTCAAAAGCATTCTCGTCTGGATCGGTTTCCAAAATCACGTCGTTAAATAAAATTGAGCCAGCCCGAACGATGGTCAGCCGCAGAATAAAATTATCTTGGTTTAATTCACATGACAATTTGGCATCTACGTCAATTTTCCGAAATTTACGCGTTTTATGCACCCACACATTTGTGCATCCTCCGTCTACAAAATCAGCCAAACAGTCACCCAGTTCCGCTTCCGGAATAGCAATGAATGAACTCGCTTTTCTTAGCCCCTCTCGGATCTTTTGAATGTGATAATAAGCAAGAGGTAACCCGGATAGGCGGGCAAACTCATCCAGTCTATATCCGACTTCCACCACCGCTACTTTTGAACTATTCACAAATACTTCATTCTTCGGGAAATGGCACAATGAAATAACGACGCGCTTAAATCCATTCGCACTAAACTTAATCTTCTTAAGACACTCCCGCTCCATGTAGTTGCAAATGAAACGGGTCCGTTTCAAAAAGCCATAGGTCAATTCTACGGGCAATCCAAAGTCTCCAATTTTTAAGTATATCGAATTCAATATCATAATCTGAATTCCTCCATAACCCTGGCGCTTTCTAACGCTCCCACCAATCCCAAAACCTTAATCCAACCCCCGCTCTTCCAAATCCTCCTCCTCCAACCCCAGATAATGCCCCAGTTCATGCAAATACGTAATCCTTACCTCTTCGCCATAAACCGCCTCATCACCCTCGGCTAAATCCCAGATATTTTCCAGAAACAGAAGAATCTGAGCCGGTAACGGCTCCGCGCTTGCACCCCGATCAGCAAATGCCTCCCCGATAAACAATCCGAGCAAATCAGCCTCCTCACCTTCCACTAACATTTCCGGTTTGGGCACCGGCTCATAAACCACCGGAACCCGTTCGGCTTCAACGCGTAAATGCGTTGGTAATTCCTTTAAAGTGCGTTGAATTTCAGCTTCCGCCAGGACCAGTAAATGTTTCCAGACCGGGTTCATGGCGAAATGGATGAAGACAGCCAGTCAGCGGTAACTCAGCCCTTTTTCGGCTTCCGCGAGCGCAGAAACTCTTTGAGCACGTCCGGCTTCTTTTCAAAAAAAGCCGCCAGATCCGCCAAACAATCCAACGTTTCCGGGCTGAGATGATGCTCAATCCCCTCGATGTCCAGCCGTTGCGTCTCCGGGTCCAGTCCAAACAGCGAAAAGAAGCGCGATAACGTCTCGTGCCGCTCTTGAATTTTCCGCGCAATTTCGCGGCCTTTATCCGTCAGGATGAGACCGCGATATTTTTCGTAATTGAGGTAGCCGGATTCCCCCAGCTTCTGCACCATGCTCGTCACTGATGCCTGTTTCACCTTGAGCGAGGAAGCGATATCCACCACGCGGGCATAGCCCTTTTCCTCGATTAATTCGTGAATGCGCTCCAGATAATCTTCGGCGCTTTGACTCGGTGTTAGCGGCATGCAGGTGGGTTTTACTAAAGCACAGGCAAATGAACGAAAGCAAGCGCAGGCACGTGAAAATCACCTGAAAATCAACCCGTTATCGCTCCTCAGGTGCGCAATTTGCCCGTCTTCCCGACAACCAGTTATTTGTTTTGTTCAAATATTTCATCATTCTATTCCCCCATTTTATTCATCTATCCTAATATTAGTATTAATAGCTTGTAACTTAAACCTTGCAAAAGAGGCAGTTAGCCAGCCCTGAAACTCCCGCAAAAAAACGCTTGTGAAAAATTTCACTTTCGGGCAATTTGACCCCGCTTTCGTGCAAGCGGTTTAGATGAACACGGGATAAGTGTCCCCACGAACGGCGATTAACGACTCAATGCACACGTTAAAATCAATTTTTGCGGCTGCGCTTTTGCTGGGCTTGCCCCTGGCCGGATTCGCTGCCGAACCCGCCGTGGAAGCGGGCAAGGCTGCGGTCGAAGCCAAACACGAGGCCACCGCCACGCACGAAGCCAAAGGCCACGCCGAAGGCGAACATCACGGATTGCCTTTGTATGCGGTTAAGCTGGGCAAAGAAGGTTCACTGCCGATTACCAACTCCATGCTCGTCACCTGGCTGGTTGCTTTGGTCTTAATTCTGGGCGCGCAGATTGCCACTCGCAACGTCAAAGATGTGCCCGAAGGAGTTCAGAATTTTTGGGAATGGCTCGTAGAAGGTCTTTACGAATTCCTCGAAGGCATTGTGGGAGCCGAATTGGTTAAAAAGACATTTTGGTTTTTTGCCACGATCTTCATCATGATTCTGGCCTGTAATTGGTTTGGTTTAATTCCCGGGGTTGGTTCCATTGGCTGGGGGCATCCGGATGAGTCCGGCGCTTTGCACCATATCAGTCGTCCGCTTTTCCGCGGCGCTAATGCAGATTTGAACATGACCTTCGCCATGTCGATTACGTTCTTCCTTTGCTGGATTGTATGGGCAGTGCAGTCAAATGGTGTCGGCGGCTTCTTTTCGCACATTTTCGGAGTTAAAGGGGATAGTACGGGCTGGCTTAAGGGTTTGATGGTGGTTGTTTTCCTGCTGGTCGGTGTGCTTGAAGTAGTTTCCATTGCCTTCCGTCCGATTTCCCTAAGCTTCCGTCTTTTTGGTAATATTTTTGCCGGTGAAAACATGCTGGAAACCATGTCCACCATGCACCCCATTTTTGGTTTTTTGATCGCCCTGCCCTTCTACTTCATGGAATTGCTGGTCGGAATGGTGCAGGCTTTAGTGTTCATGTTGCTCACGGCGGTGTTTACAATGCTGATTTGCCAGCATGAAGAAGGTCACGGCGAGAAACACCACCATCACTGATTTTAGAATTTCAACAATCTGACCGTGGCCAGACTGCGGGGGTTGTTGAGCAATGCAGAAAGGTAAAAATAGTATGATGCCCATGTTAGCTGATATGACAGGTAATATTCACGTGGCGGCCGCGACTTTTGGCGCAGCCATCGGCGTGGGTATGATTGGCATGAAGGCTTCGGAAGCAGTGGGACGCAATCCCGGTGCCGCTACGAAGATCCTCGTTCAAGCCATTCTGAGCACCGCCTTCGCTGAAGGTATCGTGTTCTTCGCCTTGTTCCTGTGGAACGGCAAGTAATAAAACTAGCGTGAGGCTCTCGGGCTTCACGCTACTTTTTAAAATAGATTTTATGAATCAGGTTTTCATTTTGGCAGAAGCAGATTCCGGCGGTGCCGTGCAAAAAATCGCCGAAACATTTGGTTTTAATCTGAGCTTGTTTATCACGCAGGCGATCAGTTTCGCGCTCGTGCTTTTTCTGCTGCACAAGTTCGCTTACCAACCGCTGTTGAACATTCTCGCAGCGCGCCGTCAGCGCATCGCTGAAGGCCTTGCCAATGCCGACAAAATTAAGGCCGAACTCGCCAGCGCTCAGGCCAAGTCTCAGGAAATCCTGAATCAGGCGGGCGTGCAGGCCACGAAGATGATCGAAGAAGCCCGTGCCGCCGCCGCCAAGGTGTTGGAAGCGGAATCTCAAAAGGCCATCGCCACCGCGAATCAAATTATCGCCAAGGCAAAGGAATCCAACGAAGCCGAACTCGCTCGCATGAAAGCGGAATTGCGCCGCGAAGTCGGTCGTCTGGTGATCTCCACCACGGCCAAGGTTACCGGCAAGATTTTGAGCGCGGAAGACCAACAACGTCTGGCGGATGAAACCAACAAGCAGTTGGCCGCTTAATCAGCAGAATTAAATTGGTGGGGCGAGACTCCGTCGAACCCTGAATTAAAAATGAAAATCGGCAAACAAGCCCGTCGTGATGCGAAGCAGTTGTTTCTGACCTGCCGCACCAATGGTCTGCTCGATGACAGCAAAGTCCGCGTGGCCGTGCAGCAGGTGATTGCGCAAAAGCCCCGCGGTTACTTCGCCATCCTCTCCCATTTTCAACGGCTCGTGAAGCTGGACGTCGCCAAACGGACCGTGAAAGTCGAAAATGCCGTGGCCACTTCGCCGGAACTGATGGCCTCCATTCAGGCCAATCTGGCCCAGCGTTACGGCCCGGGTTTGAATACGACGTTCTGGGTTACCCCCGAACTCATCGGCGGTTTGCGGGTGCAGGTCGGCAGTGATGTTTATGACGGCAGCGTGCAGGCACGTCTCGCCACGTTGGAAGATACTTTGTAAGCGTTAAGAATTTAATAAATAGCTATGAGCTCCATTCTCCAGGAAATTGAAGCCCAAATCGCGGGCCTTAAGACGACCGTCTCCAAGCAAAACGTCGGCACCGTGCGCGAAATCTCGGACGGCGTGGCCAAGATCGAAGGCCTGACCGACGCCATGGCCAACGAGATGCTTGATTTCGGCAACGGCACCATCGGCCTCGCCCTTAACCTTGAAGAAACCGAAGTCGGCGCCATCGTGCTCGGTGATTACCTCGGCGTCAAAGAAGGCACCGAAGTCCGCACCACTGGCAAGCTGCTTTCCGTCCCCGTCGGCAAAGGCCTGCTCGGCCGTGTCGTGGACACCTTGGGCCGCCCGCTCGACGGCAAAGGCCCGATCACCGCGACCGCTTATTATCCGGTTGAAAAAATCGCGCCCGGCATCGTCAAACGCCAATCGGTGAGCCAGCCGCTCCAGACCGGTATTATGGCTATCGACGCCATGATCCCCATCGGCCGCGGTCAGCGCGAACTGATCATCGGTGACCGTTCCACCGGCAAAACCACGATCGGCGTGGACACCATGATCAATCAGGCCCGCATCAACAAAGTGGGCCGTGAATCCGGTGAAAAAGGTTTCCGCCCGGTTTACAATATTTACGTCGCCGTCGGTCAGAAGCAATCGAACATCGCTCGCGTCATCGCCGAATTGGAAAAGGCTGGCGCGTTGGAAGACACGATTGTCGTCGCCGCGGCAGCTTCGGATTCCGCTGCGAACCAATACCTCGCTCCGTTCTCGGGCGCCGCGATGGGTGAGTGGTTCATGGATAACGGCATGGATGCCCTCATCATTTATGATGATCTCTCCAAGCAGGCCGTTGCTTACCGTCAGGTTTCCCTCGTCTTGAAACGTCCTTCCGGTCGTGAAGCGTATCCGGGTGACGTGTTCTATTTGCACAGCCGCCTGCTGGAACGCAGCGCCCGTGTCAATGAACGCAACGGTAACGGTTCTCTGACGGCCCTGCCGATCATTGAAACGCAAGCCGGTGACGTCTCCGCTTACATCCCGACGAACGTGATTTCGATCACCGACGGCCAGATTTACCTGGAAACGGACTTGTTCTATCAAGGCGTTCGTCCGGCTATTTCGGTCGGTCTCTCGGTGTCTCGCGTCGGTTCCGCTGCCCAGATCAAGGCGATGAAACAAGTCGCCGGCAAGATCAAGCTGGACCTCGCCCAGTTCCGTGAATTGGCCGCGTTCGCCCAGTTCGGTTCCGATCTCGATGCCAAGACGCAAGCCACGCTGGAACGCGGCAAACGCATCGTCGAATTGTTCAAGCAGAACCAATACAAACCGATCCCGGTGGAAATCCAGGTCGCCGTGTTGTGGACCATGCAAAACGCCCTGCTGGACGATGTGCCGGTGGAAAAGGTCAAAGATTTCCAAAACAAACTGACGGACTTCCTCACCACCCGCAAAGCGGAGTTGATCACGAAGCTGCGCGTTGAAAAAGCGGTGAATGACGCCTTGGGCGCTGAATTGAAAGCCGCCGTCACTGAATTCAAGCAAACTTATCGCTAACACTCCATGCCGAGTACCCGCGACATACGCCGGCGGATTAAGTCGGTCAAGAATACGGCGCAGATCACGAAGGCCATGCAAATGGTCGCTTCGTCGAAGATGCGCAAAGCGCAGCAGGCTGCCCTCGCTGGCCGCCCCTATGCCAACCTGATGAACAGCGTGTTGGCGGAAGTCACCGCTAATGCCGGAGATTTTACGCATCCCCTCATGGAAGTGCGCGAAGTCAAAAAGCGCGCGATCATCGTGGTCAGCACGGATAAAGGCCTCTGCGGCGCGTTAAACTCGAACCTGCTCCGCGAAGCGGCGAAGTCCGATAAAGACACCACCGTTTATATTTGCGCTGGCAAAAAGGGCGCGCAATTCATTGCCCGCACTAAACGCAATCTCGCGGCGGAATTTACTTACAAGGACGCCCCGCTGTTTTCGGAAGCCCGGTCGATCTCCAAGTTTGCCCAGGAATTATTCCTGAGCGGTCAGGTGGATCAAGTGGATGTAATTTACACCAAATTCATCAACACCCTGACGCAGAAGCCGGAAGTCCGCCAGTTGCTCCCGCTCGGTGAAATCAAAGCCGTCAGTGCCGAAATGGGCGGCCAGCCTCAGGCTGAATCACCTTTGACCTCCAAAGGCGAATTCATTTTTGAACCTGATCCCGCTGCCGTGCTCGGCAATTTGCTGCCGCATTACCTGAACTATCAGGTCTATCAATTTTTGCTCGAAGCCAAGGCTTCCGAACATAGCGCCCGGATGGTCGCCATGAAGAGCGCGACCGACAACGCCAAGCAGATCATCAAGGACCTGACGCTCGAATACAACAAGCTCCGTCAGGCCAACATTACGAAAGAACTTTTGGAAATCACCAGCGCCGCGATGGCGATGGGTTAAGTCTCAGAGAGCACATGAACACAGGCAAAATCGTTCAAATCATCGGTCCCGTGGTGGACGTCGAGTTTACTGAAAAACTCCCGGCGATCTACAGCGCCTTGACCATCAATTTCACCCCGCCCGGCGGTTCGCCGACCAAGCTGACGCTTGAGACGCAACAGCATCTCGGCGACAACTGGATTCGCGCCGTCGCCATGAGCACCACCGAAGGGCTCAAGCGCGGTCACGAAGTGATCGACACCGGCGTCCCCATCTCCATGCCCGTCGGCGAAGGCGTGATGGGCCGCGTGTTCAACGTCACGGGTGACCCCGTCGATGAACAAGGCGTCGTCAAAGCGGACAAGCATTACCCCATTCACC
>JBEHZA010000027.1:0-21116 GCA_048497895.1 Verrucomicrobiota bacterium | reverse complement strand
TGTCCATGTATAAGCGGATGCCGCAAACGCCCCCTTGTTCTTTGGCCAATTGCTTCACGTGTTCAAACAGCGCCTTAAAAACTCCGGTCCGACGCTGCGTTTCCAAGATGTACACACTTTGAATCCACCAGAAGTTGCCATTGCGCCAGTCACTCCATTCGTAAGTGATGAACAATTGACCGACGACTTGCCCCGCCACTTCCACGACGTAGTAAATCCCCTTGGCCCGATCCTCCAGCAGGGCTTTCACTCCGGCCGTCACCCGCTTCCGTTCCAGCGTCAGTCCTTCCGTTTCCTGGGCGAGCTGGAGGTTAAACGTAACAATAGTTTCCCCATCAGCAGATGTGGCTGGTCGGATATTCATGAGCGTCGTGAGCATATCGAAAAGAAATTCAGAAGCAACCGGACACGCCTGCACTGGAACGCGGCTGTGTCGCAGACCAGCCGCAGCAACACGAATACGACCGGCAGTTTTGAAATTACGCTAGGCGTTTGATCTTCCACCCCGTTGCGCTTTATTTCGCAGGCGGAACGCAGCCGTTCTCCGCAAAATTCCTGGAACCCCTTACAACTTCAACTTCAATAAACCCACTTCCAACACCAGCGCTTCCTGCACATTGGACCCCAGCAATCGCTGCGTGCGGTTCAACACTTCCAGATTCTCCATCGCTTCCTGCGCCGTAATCCGTCGTGCAATCGTCTGCGCGTAACTGCCCAGGTTCGGAAAGATCGCCAATTCATCGCTGCTGCCGGTGCTGAACAGCCACACATCACGCAACCACATTTGTAAGGCGGCGATTACCTCCAGCCGTTGCCGTCGGTATTCCGCTTCAATCGCTGCTGTTAATTCGTCTTCCCACTTTTCCCGCAGCGACGCTTCGACATCATCGTAACGCTCCAGCGGCGAACGCGCCGTCAACGCCTTCTCAATTTCTTCTTTTAGTTGGGCCAATCGCGCGAGCAGATGCCCCAGCAACCGGTACCGCCCCAGCAAACCTTCTTGCCCTGCCGCGGCCAGTTCGCTGAACGATTGCAGCCAGCCCGCCTGATTGGCGTCGAGCAACTGGCCTGCTCCCGCAAAATTCAGCCGCAAACAGCGCGAGATGATCGTCTCCAGAATCTGTTGCGGATCAGTCGTCAGCAAAATTAAAATCGACTTGGCTGGCGGTTCCTCCAGCGTTTTCAGAAACGCATTGGCCGCCTGCACATTCAGCCGGTCTGCCCCTACTACCACGCCCACCTTGAATTCGGCTTCCGTTGGCTTGAGGTTCACCGTCTGCATCAGGTCGCGAATCTGATCAATCGTCACGATGCGCGATTTGGATTCCGGCCGCACCCATTGGATATCCGCGTGAATCCCTTCCTCAATCTTGCGGCATGGCAGACATTGATCGCAGCAATCCAGCGCAATGCCGTTATCGGACCGGACCGGCTGCTCGCAATTCAACGTCTTCGCCAGCGTGCGCGCCATCGCTTCCAGTTCACCCGTCTGGCTCCCCGTAAACAAATAGGCATGCCCCAGTCGGCCCCGTGCCAGACTGCGCTGGAGCAAAGCCACGACCTGTTGTTGTTCTGGAAAATTCGCGAACGCCATTAACCGCATCATAGGAACTTCCCGCCCGGCGTCCAGCCTGTTCCCATGCGTCCCGGACAGCGACCGCCTGTCCCGCGTAGCGGTGATTCCCGGGTCGCAGCAACGCAACCCAATCAAGCGGTGTCCAACATTTCCAACCCGCTTGCGCCTCACAAAAAATCTTCCAGCTACCTCTGGTCGCTGTCCACTACCACTCAATTATCCGCGAGGTCCACCTTCAGCGTCTTCGTATCGATCACGTATTTCTTGCCGGGCGGCGGCACTGGATTTGCCGCCAGGAAACCACTGCGAACCACTTGTGCGAGATCCGTTGGAACCGTGTTCAGTTCCACCACATATTTTTTGACCGCACCTTCCAACAAATCCGGGCTTACTTCCCCGTCGAGCGTAGCGAGAGCTGTCGGAGCAATGGTTGCGGTGTTAGTCGGCGTTACGGAACCCGGCGCGGAAGGCGTTTCCGTGACTGGAGCCTGCGTTGCAGTTCCCGGCGCCGACGGTGCGCTGGCTTGCGGATCGGCGTCTGTCATGGTGAATTTCGGCATTGCTCCGGCCTTTTTATGTTTCACTGCCGGAGTCAGAGTTTCCTTTTTTCCGCAACCCGGCGTCAGCAGAATTGCGGCGGCTAACACACCCAAACTTATGGGCCGGCTGATTTCAGAGAGGTTTGTCGTTTTCATAATTCAAGGGAGTCACAGGGGCGGAATGGTTGTTTCCACCAGTGCCCTTTTCGATGACACCGCCCCGGATGTCAACGCGTCCAGGTCATTGACACGCAAACGTTGCCGGGCAGCCTTGATTTAGCGGGAAATGTTACGATTGAAGTCAGCTTGCGCCGTTCTGGGAGGTGGTTGGCTTATTTCTATTACTTTTTTGGAAAAGACTGTTCAATGTCACGATTAAAATATTTTAACTATTTAACAGTGAATATGTTATAGCTTAAAATTCAGTTTTCAACCGTTCGTTACTGGCAGTCTCTCAAAATTCATTTGACTATTTTAAACGAATATTTCAAACATATGTTTGAAATGAGTGTTAGAACATCGGCGACCAAAGCGAGTGAAGCGGAAACCCGGCAGTCCCTGATCAGTGCCGCCGCAGAAGTGTTTGCCGATCGCGGTTTCCGCGCGGCGACCGTTCGGGAGATTTGCGAACGCGCCCACGCCAATATCGCTGCCGTCAACTATCACTTCGGTGACAAGGAGCAGCTTTACCTCGAAGTCCTCAAGCAATCTCACGCCATCGCGCTCAAGCTGTATCCGCCCGATCTCGGCTTGCCTAAAAATGCAACTCCCGAGCAACGCCTTGAGGCTTATGTGCGCTCCTTTCTCCGGCGGATTTTTTCGGAAGGCCCTTCCGCCTATCACGGCAAATTGATGGTGCGGGAAATGATTGAGCCCACCGCCGTGCTCGACCGGCTGGTCGAGGAAAATCTCCGGCCCATGTCGGATACGCTGTGGAAGATCACGCGGGATTTGCTTGGCAAGCAGGCCAGTGAAGAACTGGTCCGGCGCTGCGGCATGAGTGTGGTCAGCCAGGTTTTATTTTATCATCACTGCCGTCCCGTGATCACGCGGATGTTTCCGGACATGAAGTTCAATGACGTGGAGATTGAGCGCCTCGCGCAGCACATCACGCGCTTTTCCCTCGCCGCCTTGAAAGAGCTGGCGGATCAGGAAACGCGTTAACGTCTATGTACCACCTCGCGCTCAAAATGCTGCTCGGCGACCGCGCCAAATACATCATGCTCATCAGCGGGCTGACGTTTGCCACGCTGTTGATGACACAGCAATCCGCTGTCTTTTGCGGCCTGATGCAGTGGACGACCGGGAATTTGCGCAACATGCGTTCGCAGATTTGGGTGGTGGACCCGAAAGTGCAACAGGCCAACGAAGTGAAAGCCCTGCGCGATACCGATGTCAACCGCGTGCGCACGGTCAAAGGCACCGCGTGGGCCGTGCCCCTTTACTGGTCGGTGCAACAGAGCAAACTGAGTGACGGTTCGTTTAAATCCATTCAACTTGTCGGTCTCGACAGCGCCACTCTGGTCGGTCGGCCCGGCGTAATGCTGGCGGGAAAGCTCGAAGACGTGCGGTTGCCGAATTGCGTAATTATTGACGATCTCGCCGTGGAACGGTTCAGCTATGGCCGGACCAAACCCATTGGCCTGGGGGATACCTTTGAAATCAACGACAAGGAAGCGCGGATCGTGGGCATCTGCAAAACTGAAAAATCCTTCTTCGGTTATCCGTATATTTTCTCCACCTACGATCAGGCGCTCGATTTCGCGCCCAAGCAGCGCAAGATGTTGAGCTTCGTGCTGGCTGAACCGGCGCCCGGCTGGACTGCTGCTCAAACTGCGCGGCAAATCGAAAAGGAAACCAACCTCAAAGCCTTTACCGAAGATGAATTTTTCTGGTCCACAATCTGGTGGTACTTCCGCAATACAGGCATCCCGATGTCTTTCGGCACCACGATTGTGCTTGGCTTCATTGTTGGCGCCGCCATTGCCGGGCAGACATTTTATTCCTTCGTGCTCGAAAACATGCGGCATCTCGGGGCTTTGAAAGCTATGGGCGCCAGCAATGGCCTGCTCGCGCGAATGCTGATTTTGCAGGCGATGACCGTGGGCCTGATTGGCTATGGCCTGGGCGTTGGGCTGACCGCGCTCTTTGGTCTGGGCGTGCTGAAGAAAGGTCAGCCCCCGTTTATTTTGCCCTATCAAATTCCGCTCGGCACGCTCGTCGTGATTTTGCTCATCTGCGCTTTTGCCGCGCTGTTGGGCATCCGGCAAATCAATAAACTCGAACCTGCTATTGTTTTCCGTGGATAAGCCCGCCCACAAATACGCCATTCATGTCCGCCAGGTGAATAAAACCTTTGGCGCGGGTGAAGCGCGCACGCAAGCGCTCAAGGGCGTGGACTTTGATGCGCGCGAAGGCGAGTTGCTCATGATCGTGGGGCCTTCCGGTTGCGGTAAGACGACGTTGCTCAGTGTGATTGCCGGCACACTGGAGTTCGACGCCGGTGAAATTGACGTCTTTGACAGTCCATTGCACCGGTTGAATAAACGTCAGACCACCGAGTTCCGGAAAAAGAACATCGGCTTCATTTTCCAACAGTTCAATCTGATTCCCACCTTGAGCTGCATTGAAAACGTCAGCGTGCCGCTCCTGATCAACGGGGTTTCCCGTTCCAAAGCCGAAAAGAAATCCAAAGAACTGCTGGCAGTCGTGGGTCTGGAGAACAAGGGCAACGTCCGCCCGACCATGCTTTCCGGCGGCCAACAGCAGCGCGTCGCTATTGCCCGCGCTTTGGTGCATGATCCGCGGCTGGTCATTTGTGATGAGCCGACCTCTGCGTTAGACAAGGATACCGGCGCAAAAATCATGGAGCTGCTCTGCTCCGTCGCGCGTGCCGCCGGGCGTTGCGTGATTGTGGTGACGCATGATAACCGGATTTTTCACTTTGCCGATCGCATGACCGAAATGGAAGACGGCCGGGTGCATCGAGTGCATAACAACTATTTCGATTACACCCAACACGCGAAAATTTAAACCCGGGAACCTATGTTACTCTTTCGACGAATCAGTTTTTATCTGGCGCTCGTTGGCATCGTGGGCACGGTCATGCTGGTGCGCAAGCTCGGTGCGACCCCACCAGTGACGCGTCCGGCTATCGAGCCGGCCCGTTCACCATATGCGAGTTCCGTGGCGGCGACCGGTATCATCGAAGCCACGCGCGAGAATGTGAAAATCGCCCCCTCCAAGGCCGGGCTGGTGACCAAGGTATTCGTGGAAGTCGGCTCGGCCGTGAAACAGAACGATCCGCTGTTTCTGTTGGATGACCGTGAATCCCGTGCCCGTCTGGCCCTGGCCAAATCCCAGTTGGAATCGCTCAAAGCCGCCTTGGTCTTGCAGGACGTGCAGTTGGCCGACATGAACGATCAATTGCAGCGCGTCAGCAAATTGAAAAAGGATGATGTGGCGTCCGAAGATGAATTTAAGCGCAAAGAATTCAGCCTGCGCGCGCTGGAAGCCCGGGTGAATATGTCCCGTGCGGATATTCAAGCGGCCGAACGCCAGGTGGAACAGGCGCAGGTGGAGTTGGATGTGCTGACCGTGCGCGCTCCGCGTGACGGCACGATTTTGCAAGTCAATGTCCGCGCCGGGGAATACGCCAATATCAATCCCCCTGAACCCTTGCTGACGCTGGGCGATGTAAACACCTTCCAGGTTCGCGCAGATGTGGATGAGCAGAACGCTCCCCTCGTGGAGGCCAACCAACCTGCCGTTGCCTTCCTCAAGGGCAGCACCCAGAATCCTATGGCCTTGAAATTTGTGCGCATTGAGCCGTATGTGATTCCCAAGAAATCCCTGACCGGCGATAGCACGGAACGGGTGGACACCCGCGTGCTGCAAATCATCTACACACTGGAACGGCAGAAGACTCCGCTCTACGTCGGCCAGCAGGTCGATGTCTATATGCAGAGAAACGGCGCTGAAGTCGTTCAAAAATAATTTTATCCAACCCTGAAATAACCCCATGAAACTGACCAACATTCCTCCTCAAGCGTGGCCTTTGGCTACGCGTCGCCAACGGTTGCAGAAACGGCTGGCGGCTATGATGACCGCCCTTCTGCTCGCCGGAGCCACGGTTGCTCTGGTGCGCGCCGAAGACGGTTCCAGCACCAATTCACCAGCGTGGTTGAATAAACCGTTGTCCCTTGTGGACAGCCTGAACACCGCGGTGCAACGTAACAGCGCCATCCTGAAGGGACAGGCGGATTTGGAAGCGGCCTATGGTGTCGTGATTCAAACCAAAGCCATTGCCAACCCCACCCTGCAATTGAATGGCCGTTACTCGGCCACTGACGCCACGGAGCCGTTTCCGGGCGGGTTTATTGCCGCTACGGGCGATCAGAACTGGAACATGAACCTCCAGATCACCCAGACCATCTATCAGGGTGGCCGCATTAATTCGGCGTTGCGCACGGCCAAACTGACCAAAGATCAGGCCATCCTCCAGTATCAAACCATTGTGTCTGATACTTTGCAGGATGTGCGGGTGGCTTACTATGACATGCTGCTCGGGGAACAATTGATCACCGTTCAGGAAGCGTCTGTGAAATTGCTGACGGAAGAACTTGATCAACAAAAGAAACGGTTCGATGCCGGCACCGTGCCACGCTTTAATGTGTTGCGCGCGGAAGTGGAATTGGCCAATGCCCGCCCGCGTTTGATCAGCGCGAAAAACTCCTTTCGCATTTCCAAGTATAATCTCGCGAATCTGCTCGGTTATAATGTGCCCAAGGATATTTGGGAAAATATTCCGCTGACGCTCACGGATAAGTTCTTGGATGATCCGTATGCGCTGGAACTACCGGTTGCGATTCAAAAGGCGCTCGAACAACGGCCGGAAATCGGCGTTGTGCGCAAAGGGGAACGTCTGCGGTACGAAGACGTCGTCAGTGCGAAATCCACCAACAAGCCGCTGTTCCAATTATTTGCCGGCTATGGCGCGCGCAATTCCGCTTACTCGGATAATCTGAATCATGAAGTGGACGGCTGGTTGGCCGGCGCTCAGGTGACTTGGAATCTCTGGGACGGTTTCCTGACGAAAGGCAAAGTCGAACAGGCCCGTGCTCAACACCGGCGTGCCCAGGAAGACATCAGTGATGTGACGCGCCGCATTGAATTGGAAGTGCGCACCGCTTATTCCAACTTCATTGAGGCAAAGGAAGTGCTGGAGTCGCAAAAGAAAGTGCAGGAACAGGCCGAAGAAGCCTTGCGTCTGGCCTCTGCGCGCAGCAGCGCCGGAACCGGCACGCAATTGGATGTGCTCAGTGCCCAGACGGCATTGACCGAAGCCCGCACCACGCAGATTCAATCGCAGCACGATTATTCCGTGGCGCGCGTCCGTTTGGAACGGGCCATTGGCCAGGTGATCGTCCAAAAAGTGCCGACCCCGGAACCGCCGGTCAATGCCCGCTAATCCTGAGAGAAAGTAAAGTCGTATGAGTAAATCGGTTGAACCCGCGGAAATGCGGGCCACGCGTGCTGAGGCCGGGCCGGCGTTGTCGCCGGAACCAGCAGGCTCCACGTGGAAACGTCCGGTATTTTTCGTGGTGGGCGTTATCGTGCTGGCGGCAGTTGGTTATACGGTGTTGCAGATCGCGGTTAACGCCGCCGCTCACGAATCGACGGACGACGCCTTTATCGAGGCGCATATTGTGTCCATTGCTCCCAAAGTCTCCGGCCAGATTGCGGCGGTGCATGTCGTCGACAATCAGGAAATCAAACAGGGCGATTTGCTGGTGGAGATTGATCCGCGCGATTACCAGATGAAAGTGGAGCAAAAGCGCGCCAGCATGGCTACGGCCAACGCCAATATCAACACGGTGAAAGCCGGTTTGGACCTCGTGCAAACGCGGGTGGCTACGGCCGAAGCCAGTGCCAAGCAGGTGCAGGCAGAGGCGGAAGCCTCGGAAGCAAATGCTCAACGGGCCGCCGCTGATTTATTGCGCTACGAGCAGTTGAGCAAGCAGGCAGTCGTTTCCCCGCAGGAATATGATCATGCCAAAGAAACGGCTGCGGCTGCTGAGGCCAATCTCCGGGCCGCTCGCGAAAAGGCGGCCAGTGAGGCTTCTAAAGTGGCCGAAGCCCGGGCCCAACTGGAGGCGGCCAGAACACTGGTCAACATGGCTGAGGCGCAGATTCATCAATCTCAGGTGGATGTGCAGTCGGCGGAACTGGATCTTTCCTACGCTAAAATAGTGGCTCCTGCTTCCGGCCGGATTGCCCGCAAGCTGGCGGAACCGGGTGCTTATGTTCAAGTGGGACAAAATCTGCTGGCCATCGTCCCCACCAATGTTTGGACCGTGGCCAATTTCAAAGAAACTCAACTGATTCACATGCGAATCGGACAACCGGTGGACATTGAAATCAGCGCCGTGGGCGATCAGCATTTGCGTGGGCATGTCGAGAGTATTCAGGCGGGCAGTGGAGCGCGCTTCAGTCTGTTGCCGCCGGAAAATGCCGTGGGCAATTTCGTGAAAGTTGTGCAACGCGTGCCGGTGAAGATTGTCTTTGATGAACCGCTGGACCCCAGCCGTGGCATTGGCCCCGGCATGTCCGTCTTTCCGACGGTGAAAGTGCAGGAAGTGAGTGTGACCGCGAAGACGTTGGCGATTGCTGCGATTGGGTTTGCTCTGGTCGTTGTCTCGCTCGTGCAATTTCTCATCATTCGTAAGAACCGTCCGGCGTAATTCGTTTCCATGGCCGAAGCTTCCCATCTGCCCGCCACTCAGGAATGGCATCCCCGTTTCAATCCGTGGTTGATTGCCGTGGCGGTGATGGCGGCGACTTTCATGGAAGGATTGGACACCTCCGGGGCCAACGTGGCGTTGCCGCACATCGCCGGCAATCTTTCTGCCTCGACGGATGAAGCCACCTGGGTGCTCACCAGTTATCTTGTTTCCAACGCGATTGTACTGCCCATTACCGGCTGGCTGGGCAACCACTTCGGACGCAAACGGCTGTTAGTCACCTGCATTGCTCTTTTCACCATTGCCTCAGCCATGTGTGGATTGGCTTCCAATTTGGGTTTCCTCGTGCTGGCGCGCATTTTTCAAGGCGTCGGCGGCGGGGCCATGCTGCCGATTTCCCAGGCGGTGCTGATGGAGAGCTTTCCTCCGGCCAAACGTGGGGTAGCCACTGCGGTCTTCGCGATGGGAGTGGTGGTCGCGCCCATTTTAGGCCCCACGTTGGGCGGCTGGATTACCGACAATTATTCGTGGCGCTGGATTTTTTACATCAATCTCCCCGTTGGCATCGTCGCCATGCTCATGGCGCAGGCCTTTGTCGAAGACCCGCCCTACATCAAGCGTAACAAAGATGCGGCGGTGGATATTCTTGGCTTCACGCTCCTGGCTGTTTGGCTGGCCTCGTTGCAAATCATTTTGGACAAAGGTCAGCAGGAGGATTGGTTTGCGTCAGACTGGATTCGGTTGGCTGCGGTGATTTCAGTGGTGTCCATGATTGCCTTTATCATTCGCGAATTTCAAACGGATCATCCGATTGTCGATTTGCGGATTCTCTACAATCGCAATTTCACGATTGGCATTATGTTGATTGCGCTGGTGGGAGCTGTGCTTTATGGCACCACCGCTTCGCTGCCCATATTCCTCCAGACCTTGATGGGTTATCCGGCCTTGCAAAGCGGCTACGCGTTAAGCCCGCGCGGATTGGGCGCATTCTGCACCACTATGATCATTGGCCGGTTGGTCGGCAAAGTGAACAACCGCATTCTCATCATGATCGGCTTTTCGCTGCTGGCCATTTCCTCCTTCCGGTTGGGCCACATTAATATGGATATCCCGATGTCTGCCGTGATTTGGCCCAGCGTGCTGAACGGCGTGGCGATCAGTTTCATTTTCGTGCCGTTAACCGGCGCCACGATGGGGCATTTGCGCCAGGACCAGATGGGCAACGCCACTGGCATCTTCAATTTGATGCGCAATCTGGGCGGCAGCGTGGGCATTGCCATGGTCACGACCATGCTGTCCCGGGGAGCGCAAGCGCACCAGTCGCTGATGGTCACGCACCTCACCCCTTACGATGTGGCCTATCAACAGCATTTGGCGGCGGCTCAAGCCGCGCTCACGCCACAAAGTGGCGCCTGGCTGGCCGCTCAACAGGCGCCCGGCATGCTTTACAATCAATTGGTGCAACAAGCGAATCTCTGGGCGTTCGTGGATAATTTTCGCGACTTCGGCATCGTCTGCATCTGCTGCATCCCGCTTGCCTTCCTCTTCCGCAAAGTTACCCGCCCGCAAAAAGTCGTCGATGTGCACTGAGTCGTTTATCGCGCCATCTTACTGCACGACCTGGAACAAGGCGCTGTAGTCGTCAGTCCACAGGCGAATGGGTTTCCTTTTGGCTTTGTCATCAGATTTCGCAAGGTCGATTTCCGATTGCTGGAGAAATTCATGGTTGTTGGTCACCAACACCCAGGTGGACGAGTAAACCCACCAGTCGTCATCCCCGTCATCGCTTTCAATCGTGGCCGTTTCCATTTTGAAATGCTCGGCGAGGTTCAGCACTACGGGACGCAAATCCAAATGACGATTCGAGACGTGCACGGCAATCACCCCGTCCGGTTTCAGATGTCGGCGGTAAATTTCAAACGCCTCGCGCGTGAGCAGGTGAACGGGAATGGCGTCACTGCTGAAGGCATCGAGCACAAGGATGTCCAATTGCTGTGAGGGTTCGTGTTCCATGGACAGCCGGGCATCGCCCATAACCACTTCCACTTTTGCTGGACAATCTTTCAGATAAGTAAACGTGGTGGCGGAAAGGTCTTTGACGAGGGGATTGATTTCGTAAACCCGGAGGTAATCACCGGCTTTGCCATACGCCGCCATGGTGCCCGTCCCCAGGCCCACCAGTCCAATCCGTTGACCGCTTTGCCGGGGAAAATGGCGCATGGCTAGACCCACGCCTGATTTTTCCGCGTAGTAAGTAGTGGCCCAGCGGCGGGCTTGCTCTTCCGTGAATTGCATGCCGTGCGTGATGCGACCGTGTTGGAGCATGTAATAATGGGAATCCAGTTTGTCCTTCTGATATTCAAAAACAGTCAACACACCGTAGAAATTACGCGCGCCCGCCACCGCATCCTTTCGGGAAGTCTGCACCTCCATGATGAGTGCCATAGCCGTTACCATCAACGCGCTCAGGAGCCACGCGGTATTCCGGAGCATGTCGCGCCGCGATAACAGTTCAGCCGGTGTGCGCAGCACAATCCAGAGCAGGGCGAAGCCACAGGCCAGCAAACCGAATTGAAATTCGTAATAATCGATGAAGATCAGCGGTGCGACCACGGCTACAAAGAGTCCACCTAAGGCGCCGCCGATGGAAATCATCAGATAGAAGTTCGTCAAATAACGTGGATGTGGCTTGAGACGATACAACTCACCATGACAAATCATGCAGCAAACGAATAACACGAGCGCATGCCCGCCGATCTGTTTTTGAATGGAAAGGTTATGCTTCTGGTAGAGCACCGCAAAAATTAAAGCTAATCCTCCCACGTAGAGGATTCCGAAAACGCGTCGCGAATACCAGCGGGGATTGTCGAAGCTGATGATGAAGGAGATCAAATAAATCGCCAATGGTACCACCCAGAGAAAGGGAATGACGGCAATGTCCTGACAGATTTTATTCGTGGCCGCGAGCAGATAGGCCGAAGCGCACGCGGGTAACAACAGCCACAGCAATCGGGTTGAGAGCGGAGGATAGGGAGCATTGGTTTCCGAAAGCGTTTCATCTGACGAAGCGGGGTTGGCAATCGGATTGTCCAAGCGCATCAATTTCCACGCGCAGTAGCTGCAACTCAGAATGAAAATTCCCAGACCGGCCGACCAGAAATTAGCCTGATCCCGCCGCGTCAACATCGGTTCAAAGACAAACGGGTAACTGATGAGCGCGAGCAGTGAACCGACGTTGGAGAGCGCGTAGAGGCGATATGGTGACACTCCCGGATTGGCCAGGCTGAACCACCGTTGCACCAGTGGGCCGGTGGTGGATAAAACGAAATAAGGCAGTCCCACCGTAGCAGTGAGTAGCACCAAGATGCGCCAGGTGGGATCGCCACCGGGTGATGGCTTCCAAGCCTCGGCCGGAATAATCGGCAGCAGAAACAGCGAGGCGATCATCAGGCAGACATGGAGTGCCGCCTGACTGCGGGGCTTCAAGTGACGCGTGGTCAGATGCGCGTAGGCATAGCCACCGACCAGCAGCAGTTGAAAGAACAGCATGCAGGTGGTCCACACGCCCGGGCCGCCGCCGAACCAGGGGAGAATGAATTTTCCGATGAGCGGCTGCACCTGGAACAGCAGAAATGCGCCGATGAATATGGTAAGTGCGTATGCAGCCATGTTGCCCGCTTCTGGGTGGCCAGAGGCTAGCATGCGCTTTTTGCGCGTCAATGCAGCATCGGCAGCGGATTCGGTTTGCGAATCAATTCGGCGTCCAGATCGAGGTAGAAGTCCAGCCGCCGATCCGCTTCGGCTTCATCAATCTCTCGCGCCATGAGCCAATAGGTGGAGTAATGGTTGCCTTCGGATTCGACAAGGCTGGCGTAAAAATCGGCCAGTTCTGGATCAATCGGCGGCAACGCTTTGGCGAGGATCTGAAATTTCTCGCAACTCCGGCCTTCCACTAGCGCGAAGCAGATAAGGTGATCGATGGCTTGATGCCGGTTGCCACTACGCACCGAGTGCATTAGACCCGCAATCCACGGGCTGGGATACGGCTGACCGAACGGGATATTGCGCTTCTTGAGCAGATTGAGGACGAGCTGGAAATGCTGGAGTTCTTCGATAGCGATGGCGTTCAGGTCTTCGACGCGATGATAGAGGTCGCGATATTTCTCGAGATTCAGCGACATCGTGGCAGCCTTGCGCTCCAGGTGGGCATGATCCACCAGCATGGCTGGCAGGTTGGTGAGCAACTTGGGCAGCCAATCCGCAGGAATCTGTTCTCGAAACAACAGCATGGCGCAATTTTCAGCGGGATTGGGCGCAGCGGCAAGCGGGAAAATTTTGAACCGGCTGACGTTGAATACTATCAAGGCCGAAGAATTACGAAAATGTTGGAATAATGGCTTGTGCGAGTACCTACCGGCATTTCTTTTCAAATTGGCTTTGATGGGGTAGAACCCCAAGCACATGAATATCCGGATGCAGGCGTGCGTGGTTCTCGCAATGGGGTGGCTCGGTCTTGTCACTATTCCGATAGGTCGCACGGCTACGACTGACGCGACGGATTCGCTGGAGTGTTTGAAGAGCGCGGCGTTCTTTGCGCCGGTTACTTCACCGGATTATCGGCGTTATGCGCCGGATCGATTGGTGGAGTTGGAACATCTGGTGTTGGATCTCACTCCGGATTTTACGAAACGCACCATTCGCGGCTCGGCGACGTACACATTTAAACCAATCGCAAAGGCATTGCCGGAATTTCGTTTGAATGCGGTGGATTTGGTAGTGGAGTCAGTGGATTCCACGGAGAAGATTCTCGGCTATCAAGTGACCGATAAGGAATTGGTTGTGACCTTCGCGCAACCGGTGGCCGCCGGTCAGGAGACAAAGCTGGCGATTTCGTATCACGCACAACCGCGCCAGGGGATTTACTTCCGCACACCGGAGATGGGCTACAAAGTGGGGGACACACATTTGTTCTCGCAAGGGGAAGCGATTGAATCGCGGTATTGGTTCCCTTGCTTCGATGCGCCGAATGCGAAGTTTACTTCGGAAGTCATTTGCCATGTGCCGGAAGGAATGACGGTGTTGTCCAACGGCCGTCAGGTGTCGTCGGAAAAGGACGCGAAGACGGGCCTGGTCACTGTGCATTGGTCGCAGGAAAAACCGCATGTGACCTATCTCATAACCCTGACCGCAGGTTATTTCAGCAAGCTGGAAGAGACGTATCGCAATTTCCCGCTGACCTTTTACACGCCACCTTCGGAAGCTAAGGAAGCGCCGAATTCGTTTGCCTGCACGAAAGAAGCGATGGGTTATTTCGAGTCTGAGATTGGCGTGCCGTATGCCTGGGCGAAATACGGCCAGGTATTGATTAACGACTTTCACTTTGGCGGCATGGAGAACACGAGCATGACGACGCTCACGGACCGCACGCTCTTCCAGCCGGACACGGAGAATCTGTATTCCAGCGAAGGCTTGATCGCGCATGAACTCGCGCACCAATGGTTCGGTGACCTCGTTACCTGCAAGGATTGGAGCCACGTCTGGTTGAATGAAGGTTTCGCCACCTATTACGCGCACCTGTTCATGGAGCACAAATACGGGCGTGATCAATTGCTTTACGAACTGTACAGCGATGCGAAAGGCATCGTTCAGCAGACGAATGATCTGCGGCCCATTGTCTCCCGCATGTACGAAAACCCGGAGGAACAATTTGGTTATCGCGCGTATCCAAAAGGGAGTTGGGTGCTGCACATGCTGCGGAGCCAATTGGGCGAGGAGTTGTATCGTCGCGCTATCAGGAATTATCTGGAGAAACATCAATACGGAAACGTGGTGACGGATGATTTAAGCGCGGAGATCGAGGCGGTCTCGGGAAAATCCTATGACCAGTTCTTCGATCAATGGCTCTACCACGGCGGACAGCCGGAACTCGAAGTGAAATACAGTTGGGATGAGCGCGCGAAGCTGGCCAAGGTTTCCGTGAAGCAAACGCAGAAGCTAACCGACAACGTGGTGCTGTTCCGCTTTCCGGTTACGTTGCGCTTCAAATCAAAAGCGGGCGTGAAAGATGCGCGCGTGGAAGTGAAACAGGTGGACGAGGATTTTTATGTTCCGCTTCCAGAAGCGCCGGAGATCGTGCGGTTTGATCCGGAGTATTCCCTGCTGGCCAAAGTAATCTTTAATTTACCGACCCCGATGCTTTACGCCCAGGCAGTGGATCAATCGGATGTGATTGGGCGTTTACAGGCGATTGAGCAACTGGCGACGAAAAAGGACCATGAGACGATCGCGAAGTTAAAAGAGGTTCTCAATCATGATCCATTTTACGGTGTGCGCGCTAAAGCTTCGGAAGCCTTGCGGATGATTCACTCAGAGGAAGCATTGACGGCATTGGTGGAATCCACGCAGCAGCCGGACGCGCGGGCGCGTAATGCCGTGGTGAATGATATCGGCGGTTTTTATAGTGCAGCAACGGTGAAAGCTTTGTTGGCAATTCTGAAAACAGAAAAAAATCCCGGCATTCAGGTGACGGCGATTCATAATCTCGGCCCCTTCTCGACGCCCGAAGTGAAAACGGTGTTATTGCATTACCTGCACACGGAGTCCTACCGCAACCGGCTGGCGGATGCGGCCATTGCGGCCATGCGCACGCAGGATGATCCGGCTTACCTGGCACCGTTGCGCGAAGTGTTGAGCCAGCATGAAGACCGGTTCTTGAGCCGCGAATTTGCTAACGCGCTGGACACGTTGGCTTACCTGGCGCGCAAAGAGGAAAAGAAGGAGAGCGTGCGGGAATTTATCGCCGGTCATCTGACGTCCTCAAAAGACCGCGTGAAACAGGGAGCGATTACCGCGCTTGGCACTTTGGAAGACCCGAAAGCGATTGGACTATTGGATACGTTTGCGAATTCCACCAAAGATACACCGGAACAAAAAGCGGCCGAACAAGCGGTGGCGATTCTGCGCGGTGCGAAAAAACCCTCGGATGATTTGAAGGATTTGCGCAAAGAGGTGCTGGATATGCAAAGCGACAACCGGCGACTAAGCAAAGAGCTCGAGGATTTAAAAAAGCGGTTCGACGCAACTCCGGCTACGAATAAGGTAGTAGAGAAGAAATGATGAGAGATGGAATTTCAACGGTAAGGGTCGAGAAAGAGCTGGGTTTTCACACGGCTTGCATTGCAGAGGGCAGAGACTTTCGGTATCGCTCGATTGATATTGGTGAGAAGGCGCGACCACGAGATCAGACCTGCTTTATAAAGCCCCAGTTGTTGATGTTTAATGGTCGACTGCGATAGCTGGTGCTGCGAGTTACCAAGTAGCGGGTGATCCGGATTGAGGTTGCAATGATAATACACGAAATCAGGCTGGCGGCCCACAGTGGGCATTCCGGGAATGTACTGGGACGAAAAATGGCCATCAGGATTAAGGTGCCCACGCTATCAGAAATCATTAGCAGAACAAACAAAGTGACGGATAGTGCATCAATGCCTCGCCAGATGTATATGGCCATTGCGATCGCAGCGATTGCGGCAAATCTTAGAAATATCTTTAGAATGGGTAGCACGAGCGGGGAGTACGGACTGATGAAGCTAATGATCATCAGACTGATGACACAGGTTATCACAATGCACAGGACCGGCAAAAGGATTAGGGTGGAGGCGAGCGCCGACGGGGTAATAGGGAGGGTGCGAAAGTAGCGAAGTTGATACACCACGGGAATGACACTCAGGAGTGGGAACACGAGGACCTGCGCAGAAAACGCGTTCATAAACATATACGTGGCTGAGTGGTGAAGATCGTTGGAGCCGATGATACAGAAATACTCAAAAAGACCGGTCAAACCCACTACTAACATGTTAAGAAGAACACCTCGAACGAGCGTCGTTTTCACCAAATACGCCAAGCCGCCAAAACCTCTGACCGGGTGCGCCACATTTGAATTGCGCGTGCGTGGTTGAGTGCCGGGTTTGAAGCCGGCATGTTGAATCACTAGATAATCGGCGCGCAGCCAACCGATTGCCGTCAACGCTACGAGGGCTATCTGGCTCGTGAAGACGAGTACGGGTTTGCCCGGGAACTCGAACCCAATTTGCAGCACGAACCAGCCTGAAGCGGGAATCAGGAAAATGAGGATGGAGAGCGTAGTTCGAATCTTGTCCCTAACCGTTTCTGGAGACGGCGGCCGAAAAGTTAAGGCTCCGAATGCTCCGCTCAGAACCAGGGCCAATGCTATCCAGCCTGCCAGATGATGTCCCCAGGAGATGACTTGATGGGTGACAGTCGAGAAGAACAATAGTCCTAGTAGACTGGAAAGGATGAAAACAGCAGCGGGCAATGCAACCGCCGCCAACCACAAGGCACGTCCAATTTCTCGGGTGGTAAGCGGCAAGCTGGTTAGTACGCGGGCGATGCCTTGCCGCAAATCTGTCACCAGTAACAATCCAACAAACAGATACATCTGCACAGCGAACGTACTTTGCATCATCAAATGCGGGTTTGAGACCGTAATCCGGGCGTTCGGAATCCCATGCTTGACGCCGATGATGAGTCCTTCGAGCAGGAAAAAGCCAATCGCAATAAACGTCAGCACCAGCCATCGTCGCCGCAAATAATCGGAGATGATTCGTTTCATGCGGTCTCCTCGTCTTTGACCAGGGCGATGAACATTTCTTCGAGGTTCACTCGCGTAAGGGAGATTTGTTTGGCACCGTTGGCTTGCAGCCAGGCGAGGACGCCATTCGATTGATTCAGCAGGGCGTGCCAGCGGTTTTGATCGTGTCGCACGATTGTGAAGCCGGGACGATTGGCAAGTACCACGTTCGGCTCGGTGAAAAATTCTGCCATACGATAGCAGTCAACGAC
This sequence comes from Verrucomicrobiota bacterium, assembly GCA_048497895.1. Classification (GTDB taxonomy): domain Bacteria; phylum Verrucomicrobiota; class Verrucomicrobiia; order Limisphaerales; family JBEHZA01; genus JBEHZA01. The sequence goes on along the minus strand of JBEHZA010000027.1, from coordinate 3,396 downwards.
TTCATCAGTTCGGCCCGTCAGCAGGAGTTGGCCCTGCTTGATGAGACCGACGTGATCGGCAAAGCGTTCGATGTCACTCAGGCCGTGTGAAGAAATCAGCACGGTGCGTTCGCCATCTTCCACTGTTTTCAGCAATTCCGTGAAGACTTGTTGTTTGGAAACGGCGTCGAGACCGGTCGTAGGTTCATCGAGAATCAGAATTTCCGGATGACGCGACAGGGCGAGCAGGAGGCTCAACTTGGTGCGGGCGCCAAAGGAGAGTGTGGTAATTTTGTCCGCGTTTGTCAGATGGAAGACCTTCATTAACCGTTCGCAATAGGTGTCGTCCCAATCAGGATAAAAGCCGCGCACGAAACGTATGGCATTGCCGATTTTTCCCCAAACTTGAAAATTCAAATCCGGGCCTACGTAAGCGGTGCGGCGTTTGATTTCCACTTCATTCGCGCGATGGTCGTAGCCGAGCACGCGGATTTCACCAGCATCGTTGCGACCCATGCCGAAGATCAGGTCGATAGCGGTGGTCTTGCCCGCGCCGTTGGGACCGATGAGCCCGTAGATAGCTCCACGCGGCACCGTGAGATCGAGCGGACCGAGCTTGAAGGTGGGATAGTTCTTGGTGAGACCCCGGATTTCGATGGCGTTGGTGGTCATATTATTTTTTTCTCCTTCAAGATTTCGCGGGCAAGGTTGAGGATTTCCGCTGGTTTCAGCCCCGCCTCGTTGGCTTCACGAAAACCGGCGCGCAAGAGCTCTTCTGCGGCGCTCAACTTGGCCTCACGACTGCGATTCTGCCCGTGCTCGGAAACAAAAGTGCCGAGTCCCTGCCGCCGATAGATAATACCCTCGCGTTCGAGTTCCTCATAGGCGCGTTTGACGGTGATGACGCTGACGAGGACATCTTCCGCGAGCTGTCTGAACGAAGGTAAGGGCGCACCGGGTTTGAGCCGGCCTTCGCTGATCTCGCGCTTGAGCCGATCAACGATTTGCTGATAGAGCGTGCCTTCAGCAGCAGGAGAGATGGGGCCGAGCAACAGGATTTTAGGTTCTTCAGGCACCGTTATACTGTATATATTACATATATACAGACGTCAATGGATTTTTTGAATGGACTAAGACGAAACGTGTTTCCTTTCGTTCGCTATAACTCTCTTCCAAGGCAAAGAAGGCTCGAGCGGGTATGCTTTGAACGTTTGTTAATCAAAGTGATTTGAGTGCCATGAAATTGCGTTGGTTTAGTAATTTGACAAACCAGCAAAGGCTGGCAACATGGCGATGAACCACCGCAGCTACGACTGAAAGCCCATGAAGTCGAATTTTAGCCGCGATCACTCCAAACGCTGGCCAATCTCATGTCTATTGGCTGCGTTGGCGGGTGGTTGTTTCTGGATGTCGACCTTTCCGGTGACGGCGGCCAACTCGGACTCATTGCCAACCGAGGCGAATCCCTATCAAACCATTGGCCAGCGGAACGCCTTTGGATTGCACGATCCGGCTTCCGTAACGGTTGCTTCGGTTAAACAAAATCCGCCGGAAATGGATGTGCGTTTGAGCGGGATTGTTACGGTTTTCGCGCAACCACGGGTGATCTTATCGACAAAAGATCCAGGGACACTCAAACCGGAGTATCACACGCTGACGGAAGGCCAACGGGCGGGCGTTTTGGAGGTGTTGGAGATCGACGCGCGGAATGAACGGGTAAAAATCCGTTTGGCCGGTGTGTTGCGTGTCTTGGATTTTAAGAGCAACGGAAATCCCTCGGTGTATGTCGCTCCGGAAATGACACCAACGAGCGCTGAGTTGCCAGCAGCGCCATTGGGTAATCAGGCGACTTCGCCGCGGCGAAGGGTGTATCGGGACGTTCCGCGAGATTCCGCGGACAATGGGTCGTAGGAGCTTCGTGGGTTATAAAAATGGTGGGCCGGTACAGGGGGAATGACGAAACCCGAATACCTAAATCCGAAAGAATGACCAAGGACGAAGCTCAAAACCTAAAGCCAACGGGCCGCCGGTTGAACAGCGGCCCGTTGGTGAAGTCTATGGCTGGAATTATTTTCTTAACAATACTTCATCACCATAGAAGGTGTTGGTTGTGCCCGTCGTCTCCAGATAGAGAATGGCGGATGACAGGGTGTTGGTCCATGTGAGACTGGCGGTGCCGGCGACCTTGGTCCATTGCGTGCTGTTGATCGCCGCCGTCGCGCCGAGGTAACGGGTGCCATTGCTGTCCGTGAGTTTGATCGTCACTTTTCCATTGCCCGTGCCGGAGAGCAGTTTCATGTAGGCCTGGAGATTATAGGTGCCCGGACCACTGGCCAGCAGGTCCGTGAGGATATCCTGCGAAGGGCCTTGATAAGCTTGCGTGCGATTATACGCTTTCACGGCCTGTTGACCGTAATGGTATTCCGCATCGACGCTGGTGGCGGCGATGCTCCCACCGAGAGCGGTCCAGCTGGTAATGCCATTTTCAAAGTTACCGTTGTCCAGCAGACTGCCGTCACCGAGCGTAATATCATCGGCGTAGAAGTCATTCGTGCCATTTGGCGTTTCCGCGTAAATGAAGGCGCTGGTCAGGTTCTTGAACCAACCGACATTGATCCAGCCACCGATGGGCGTCCAGGCAGTGCTGATGGCCGTGGAAGTGCCGAGATAATCCGTGCCGCCATCATGAATGAGACGGAGCGTGACTTTGCCGGTGCCCGTGCCGGAAGCGAGTTTTTCCCAGGCGCTGATGTAATAGCGGCCGGAACCTTGGGCGAGAATCTGTGCCGTGACATCCTGACCGGGGCCAGCCGAAGCGCTATGACGGGCCGTGATGAAGGCGGCGTGGGTGCCGGAATGCACGCCATTGGTCACGGCGGATAGCGTGCAGGTGCCACTGGTAGTCCAGGAAGTCAGTCCATTTTCAAATCCGCCATTGGTTACGATCTCGCTGCGGTATTGGACAGAGAGAGCATCCTGCAAGGCGTAGTAGGACGGTTTAGCGACATAGTTGGTGTCAAAGACCAGCGGATAATTGGTTGCTCCCAGCCAGGAATATTTATCCGTGAAGCCCCACATTTGATAACTGGCGAACGCCGGGCAACGCAGAGCTTTATCCAGCACGTTGTAGTACACCCGCGCTTGTTTATCCAGGCCGGCCCCGTCGCCGGTCGTTTCCGTGTCGAATTCAGTGATGAATACTTTGACGCCCAATTTCGAAAAGCGGTCAAAGTTGGTGGCGACACTCCCGTAATTTGGCGTGCTGGTGCCCAGGTGCATTTGGAAACCCACACCATCAATCGGAATGCCGCGATTTTTAAAATCCGTCACCATGTGATACATGGTATCAGACTTGGCATTGAGTTCATGCTGGCTGTAATCGTTGTAAACGAGCAGGGCATTGGTGTCTGTGGTGTG
>JBEHZA010000026.1:0-21481 GCA_048497895.1 Verrucomicrobiota bacterium | reverse complement strand
AGTACCAGCGTACCCTTCTGCGGAGCGAGCCCCTATGAAAAAACTCCTGTTCCTGCTGGCCCTTGTTCAAACGCTCGTCATTCACGCCGCTGAACCGGTGTTGGAAAAGATTGACCTTTTTGAAGCCAACACGCTTGGCTACACCGTGTATCATATCCCGGGCGTGCTCGTGACCGCCAAGGGCACCGTGCTCGCATGGTGCGAAGCGCGTAAGAAAGGGAGCGACTGGGATGCCATCGACATCCTGCTGCGCCGTTCCACCGATGGCGGCAAAACGTTTAGCGAACCGGTCAACGTCGCCGCCGTGCCTGGACCGAAAGCCAAGAATCCCTTTTCGCTGAAACTAAAATTCGTCAATACGAACGACGTCACCTACAATAATCCGGTGCTGATTGCCGACCGCAATGGCACGGTCCACTTTCTATTCTGCCTGGAATACATGCGCTCCTTTTACATGCGCAGCACGGATGACGGCGTGACGTGGAGTCAACCGGTGGAAATTACCATCGCGTTTGAAGGCTTCCGCAAGTCTTACGATTGGAAAGTGCTCGCCACCGGTCCCGATCACAGCATCCAGTTAAAAAATGGCCGTTTGGTGGTGCCCGTCTGGCTTTCAGCGGCGACCGGCGGTAACGCGCATCATCCCTCCGTAACGGCCACCATTTACAGTGATGATCATGGCCAAAGCTGGCACGCCGGTGAAATTGCCGTGCCCAATACGACCGACTGGGTTGATCCGAATGAAACCATCATCGTCGAACTGGCAGATGGCAGTGTGATGTTAAATGTGCGTAACGAATCCAAAACGCACCGGCGACTCGTAACCGTCAGCAAAGATGGCGCGACCCAATGGAGCACGCCGCACTTCGACGACGCGTTGCTGGAACCCATCTGCATGGCAAGCATCATCCGCGTCAGTTCCCAAGCTGCGGGCGCAGACAAGAACCGCATCATTTTTGCCAACCCGGATAACCTCTCCCGCTGGGATGGCAAAGAAGTCGCTGGCAAAGGCCGTGATCGCAAAAATATTTCGATCAAGCTGAGCTATGACGAAGCAAAAACCTGGGCCGTGAACAAAGTTCTCGATGCCGGAGGCAGCGGTTACAGCGATCTCGCCGTTACCAAAGATGGCACCATTTTATGCTTCTATGGCCGCGGTGATAAAAAGGATTTCGGCGGCTTTGCCTTCAATCACCTCACGCTCGCCCGCTTCAACCTCGAATGGGTAACGGATGGCAAAGATAGCCTGAAACATTAATCCCCCGGACAGCGACCGTCCCCGGTCGCAGCAAGGTGACCCGGCCAAACAGCGTCGGACATTTCAGACTCGCTCGCGTAGTCGAATATTGCTGCGACCATGACGGTCGCTATCCGTTGGACAAATTAAAACGTTGAGAAATCCCGCTGACAAATGAATCGGGCCTTGCAATGATGCGTCCAAGGTTCCCGATAAAATGAACAAGTTATTACTCCGTTCCGCGCAACGCATTGCGGTTTTTATCCTGTTAGGGATGACCGTTTTCTCCTCGTCCGCACAGACGGCTCCGCCGTTTGCCTTCAAGACGAATGACATCGTCGTCCTGACCGGCGAATCCAATATTGAACGCACGCGCTTCAATGGCTTGCTCCAGACGCAGATTATCGCCACTGATCCGTCGCTCCATTTGCGGTTTCGCAACCTGGCCTGGGAAGGCGACACTGTCTTCGAGCAATGGCGCGACAATGGCAAGGAACAATGGCGGCGTCCGCGTGACTGGCAGCAGCAGTTGACGGAAGTCAGCGCCACCGTGGTCTTCGCACAGTTCGGCCAGATGGAGTCGTTGAAGGGCAAAGCGAATCTCGACGCGTTCATTACCGCTTACGACAAATTGCTCGACCAATTCGTCGCGCCGGAACGTCGCATTATTCTGGTCTCGCCGATGCCGTTCGAGAAAACCGCCATCGACACGCTGCCGGATTTATCCACGCACAACGGCGATGTTCAGTTGTATGTGCAGGCCATTCGCGACCTGGCCGTCCGGAAGGGACTGCGGTTTGTCGATGTGTTCAACCCGCTGCCGAAATTTCCCACGGGCCGGAAAACACTCACCGATAATGGCTATCAACTCAATGCCCATGGCCATGCCGTGATTGCGGATTTGATTGTCCGGCAATTGGGTTTAACGCCGCAGGGCTTGTTCGCCCGCGATCAGGTGCTCGCCGCCGTCATCGAGATGGAACGGCTCTGGTTCAACTACTGGCGACCCATGAACTGGAGTTTCCTTGCGGGTGATCGGACCAGCGTTCCGTTCAGCCGCGACTGGCGCGATCAAAGCGTCCGCCTGTTTCCGGAAGAAATGAAGGAATATATTCCGCTGTTGCAGCAGGCCGATGAGAATATCTGGCTCGCCGTCGCCGGAAAACCGCTGGTCTCATTCTCCACGCCTCCGGATGTTGCTCCGGTGCTACCGCCTTCCGCGCCGCCGCAATCGGCTGAGGAAGAATTGGCGACATTCAAAATCGACCCGCATTACGAGGTCAGCCTGTATGCCTCAGAAAAGGACGGCATCGAGAAGCCGGTCCGCATGCAATGGGACGAACGTGGACGCCTCTGGGTGGCTTGCACGGTGAGCTATCCGCAAATCAAGCCGGGTGAGAAAGCGAATGATCGCATTGTCATTTGCGAAGACACCAAAGGAACTGGCCGCGCGGATAAATTCACGACGTTCGTCGATGGCTTGTTCATGCCGACCGGCCTGGAGTTTGGCGATGGCGGCCTCTATGTCTGTCAGGGAACCGAACTCATGCACTTCAAGGACACGGATGGCGATGGCCATGCCGATCAGAAACGCATCGTGCTTGGCGGCTTCGGCACGGCGGATTCCCACCAGATGATTAACAGTATCACCTGGGGCTTTGGTGGCGAACTCTGGCTCACGCAAGGACACCACATTTATTCCCGCGTGGAAACACCGCGCGGAGTGGAACATTTGAACCGCGCTGGCGTGTGGCGGTTACGTCCGCGCACGCTGCAACTCGATCCCTTTTTCCAAATGTCTTCCGCTGGTCAAAATGATTGGGGGGTGGTCACGGATGATTACGGCCAGGTCTTTCACAAGAGCGGGGCCACCATCGGCGGCTATTACAGTGTCCCCGGTCTGATTCATTCGGACCTCGATTTATCGGCTGAAGTCATGCGCATTTTCCAGGCCCGCGCCAAACAAGTCGGCACAGACATTATCGGCACCCGTCATTTCCCCGAGGAAATGCAGGGGCAATTTGTCATTGGCGGTTTTTACGACAACACGCTTCAGATTTATCAATTGGAATATCGCGACGGTTTGTACAGTTCCAAGCAATTGCCCTCCATTATTGAAACGACGAACACGGTCTTTCGCCCCATCGACGTGAAATTTGGTCCCGATGGCGCGATTTACGTGGCCGACTGGTACAATCCGATCATCGGACATTATCAGGCTTCGTACCGGCATCCGGACCGGGACAAGGGCCATGGCCGCATCTGGCGCATCACTTACAAAGGCCGTCCGCTGGTAAAACCGCCGCAACTGGCTGGCGCGCCAGCCGATGAATTATTTACGGTGCTGGGTTCACCGGAACGCTGGGTAAAATATCAGGCTAAACGTCTGTTATTTGAAATGGATGATTTCCGTGTCACCACTGCGCTGGACAAATGGGTGCAGACATTGAAGCCAAGCGATCCGCAATACGAATACCTGCGCTTGCAGGCATTGAGCATCTACGAAGCGCATGAAACCGTGCGCCCGCAATTGCTGAAAGAATTGTTGCGCTCCTCCGATTTCCGCGTGCGGGCTTACGCTACGCGGGTGCTGGGCAACTGGCGCGAGAAAGTGCCGGACGTCTTGAAACTCGTCGGCCAACAAATTGCCGATGAACATCCGCGCGTGCGGTTGGAAGCTGTCGTCGCTTCCAGTTATCTGGCAGACCCGCAAGCCGTCGCTGTAGCAACCCGCGCGTTGGATCGTCCGATGGATAGTTATCTCGATCACGCGCTGACCAAAGCGGTCAATGCCACCCGTCCACAATGGGAGCCACAACTGGCGCAGGGCACATTGAAATTTGATCAGGACGCACACCTGTTGTTTGTGCTGCGACACGAAGCCATCACGAATGCCGCAGACATTATTCATCAACATCTGGATGCGTCCGGTTTATCACCGGAAAGCACGCGTGCTTATCTCGCCGCACTGGCGGCTGTGGGCAGCACCAATGATTTGCGCTTTGTCTTCGACCGGGCCCGCGAAGATGTGGCCTTGCTGGATGCGCTGGCGGAAGAAACGCGCACCCGCAAGCTGGTTCCAGCCGGAAATGTGGCGGAAGAACTGGAAAAATTGCTGAATCAAACGGATGCCGCCCGTCAGATTCGCGCCGTACGTCTCGCCGGATTGTGGCATGTCAGCAAGCTCAGCTCACGGGTGGAAACACTGGCAAAAGAAGCCGGAACCGCGCCGGCCTTACGCAAAGAAGCGTTTGCCGCCCTGCCCCCCTTGCGCGGGCAAGCGGCTCTGCCGATTCTGGCGGCAGCGGCAGAAAGCGCTCAACCGGCAGAACTGGCACTCGCCGCACTCGATGCGACTGCGCGAGTCAATCTCCCCAAAGGCGCGCAATTGACCGTGCAACATTTGACGAAAGTAAACAGCGCGAAAGAAGCCGGCGAATGGCTGCGTCCGTTGCTGCAACGCACGGGTGGCGCGGATGCGTTGGCCAAGGAACTGCCGGATCAATCGCTGACACAAGATCAGGCGAAACGGACGCTGGCCGCGTTGGGAATGCTCGGCCGGGGCGATCAGGCGCTGGTGACACGGCTGAACCAGTTGGGCGGTCTGACCACCCAATCGCTCGCTTATGACACCACTGTGATCAACGAACTGGCGGAAGCGGCCCGCAAAACTGGAGACGTTGCGGAAGGACGGAAACTTTTCCAGACCATCGGCTGTGTGACGTGTCACATGGTCAACAATGAAGGCGGTAAAATCGGCCCCGATCTATCCGCACTCGGACGGGGTTTACCCATTGACGGCGTGATCGTCGAAGTGCTGTGGCCGCAAGTGAACGTGAAAGAAGGTTTCGCTTCCACTTCAGTCACCACCAAGGATGGGCGCATTATCGAAGGCTTCCGGCAGGCGGAAACGGCGGATGAAATCAGCATTCGCGATATGTTAACCGGTGAAATTGCGCGGATCCGCCGCGATCAGGTGCAGCTCATTCGCACCGGCGGCTCAGTGATGCCGGAAGGTTTAACCTCGAACCTTTCGCGGCCACAACTGGCCAGCTTGATTCGTTACCTTTCGGAATTAGGCAAGTAACCGGTGGCTGGGACCAGCTCTCCCGCCAATGGGCGCAACTCATTTGGGAGCGGAGGGCGAAGGCGTCGGCTTGACCGAACCCGACGCATTGCGCAGCACAATTAAAAGGGTGACGAAAGCGAGAAAAAAGGCGCCAAAGCCGAGGATTAACGCAATGTTGATCAAACCATGGCTATTACCACCGGAAGCCGCGCGCGCGCGCAAAGTAGTCACGGAAGCAGGTGTCTTGCTCCCCTTCTCGCCGGTCCATTCAATCACGCCTTCCTTCGCATAGGTTTGATAGGCTTTCCACACCAGTTCACTGGCCTCTTCATCCACTTTGCCAATGATCTTGAATTCGATGAATTCTTCCGGCGGCAGGCCTGGTCCAGTGGCAGTCCAAGTGACGCCTTCATTTTCGCCCGACGTATTTTTTTCGAGTTCGTATTTCCAGCCCGGCACGGCTTCTACGTGGGAGATGCGCACCGATTTAGCGGGAATATCGAGACGGAGTTTCGTAGTGGCAGAGTCTTTTTCATTCGGCACGCGGATCGTGAACATCTCGTAGGAACCGGGAGCGGCTTCCTTGGGATAGACGACGACGTGAGCATGGGCACTGGAAAGCGTGGATAGTGCCAGCAAGACCAGCAGGCAAAAAATCAGAGAGCGGATTTTGCACCCACGGATGCAAACCGATAAACACGGATTTAAAAAATTCAACATATAGACGCCTGTCATTCAGAGGGAAGTTTAGCGGGAAAACCGCGCGGTGTAAGAGAAATTTTTCCGGAAGGAACAGAAGCGGGGCGTAACCGGTGGTGATAAACAAATGCCCAAAGACTCTGGAACGGTGAAGCGGCCTGAAGCCTCGCTCCACTGGTGGCTTAATACTGCTGCAATTCCATCGAGCGGACTGCGGCAATGAAATCCTGAATCATCTTGGCATCTTTCCGGCCCGGAGAACTTTCCACCCCGCTGGATACATCGACGCCAAAGGGCCAGACTTCATGCACGGCTTCGGCAACATTTACGGGCGTCAATCCACCCGCTAAAATCACGGGGCGTCCGGCATCTTTTGCTTCGCGGGCAAGCTCCCAATTAAACGTAGCGCCAGTGCCACCTTCTTTGCCCGGCACATAACTATCCAGCAACCAGGCGTCCGTATCATAAGCGCCTAAAAGATTGAGCGTTGAAGCATCTTTGACGCGAAAGGCTTTGATGACTTTAAGCGGCTGGAAGCGGCGGCAATAATCCGGCGTTTCCTCACCGTGAAATTGCAACGTATCAATTCCGCAGACCTCGACCACGCCGCGCACCATGGTATCGGGAGCGTTCACAAACACTCCGACTTTTGACACGAACGGAGGCAAGGCGCGAATAATCTTGAGCGCAGCCTGCGGCGACACAAAGCGGGGGCTGGCTTCGTAAAACATAAAGCCCAGCGCATCCGCGCCGGCTTCCACCGCCGCCAACGCGTCCATCACACTGGTAATACCGCAAATTTTAACTTTTAGACTCACGTGATTAGAGAAAGACCAAGGGGCTGAATTTGACCCGGATCGACCTTTCTTAGGCGTCAATGTGCCTGCAAACCGTCATTTTCACCACCAAAAACTGCACCTCTCCGCTCAAAAACCGGCTGGCCCCGGCTGAGATTCACTTTGACGACTGGGGCAAGTTAAGGTGTATTGGAGGGAGCCCAGAGTGAATTTAAACCGCATTTAGTTTTTATGAAGCAATCCATTTCCCGCCGTTCCGCCTTGAAGCAAATGACTGGCGCAGCCGCCGCACTGAGCGCCGCCGCCACCATGCAACCGGGGATTATCCTCGCTGATCAAGCGGCTGCCCAGATGAAAGGCAACATCAACCATTCCGTCTGTAAATGGTGTTACGGCAAAATCCCACTCGAAGATTTCTGCAAAGCGGCCAAACCGATGGGCTTGCAATCCGTGGAACTGCTCCTGCTGGCTGACGCTCCCACGCTGAAAAAGTATGACCTGACGTGCGCCATGGTCAGCGGTGTGCCCGGCGGCATTCCCGACGGCTTAAACCGGGTGGAAAACCACGACAAAATCGTCGAATTCTTTGAGAAATCGATCCCGGAAGCCGCCAATCTCGGCTACCCGAATATCATTTGTTTCTCCGGCAATCGCAAAGGCATGGATGAAGAGAAGGGGCTGGAAAATTGCGCAATTGGGCTCAAGCGCATTGCTCCCCTGGCCGAAAAACATAAGGTGACGATTTGCATGGAGTTATTGAACAGCAAGGTGAACCACAAGGATTATATGTGCGACACCTCCAAATGGGGCATTGAGCTGTGCAAACGGGTGGGCTCGGAGCGGTTCAAGCTGTTGTATGACATTTACCATATGCAGATTATGGAGGGGGATGTCATTGCCACGATCAAGGCGAACCACCAGTATTTTGGCCATTATCATACCGGCGGCGTCCCGGGTCGCGCGGAAATCGATGACACGCAGGAGCTTTATTATCCCGCAATCATGAAGGCGATTGTGGCAACCGGGTTCAAAGGCTTCGTGGCGCAGGAATTTATCCCCAAACGCCCCGATCCGCTGGCTTCGCTCAAACAAGGTGTGGGCATCTGCGACGTTTGACCCGCTCAAGCGGGTCCAAACAGAGGCTCCAGGAGGCGTATAATATGCCGGTTGCGAAGCGCGTAATCTGAGGTATTGTCTGACATGGACTGGCAACAAATCAGTGCTTTAACAATTGTCGGAGCGACCGTTGCGGCGTTCGCCTGGGCAAGGTTTAAGCGCCCGAAATTCAGCTTTGAGCGTGACACTCATTGCGGATGCAGCGCCGCTGATAATTCAAACCAGAAACAATCGATCGTTTTCCACGCCCGCCGGGGGCAACGACCGGAAGTCATCGTCAAAATGAAATGATTTCGCCACTTGCGCTGGCCAGCAGAATTTCTTAATATCACCATTACTCAAAAGCATGTACAAAGTGAGTTCTTCGGTTCAATTTGTTAAGACCTCGCAGTCCGGGGGAAATTCAGAAGCGTCATCGGAAACATACTGGGTGCCGAACACCGATGTTTATACGAGCGAGGACGGATTAGTCATCAAGGTCGAACTGGCGGGAATGCGCCGGGAAGACCTGGAACTGACCATCGAAGGAAACCGGCTGAAAATCAGCGGACAACGCCCGGACGGTTGCCGCACTGGCAAATGCAATTTCCTGGTCATGGAAATTAACTACGGACCCTTTGAAAGTGTGATTGAATTGCCGCCCGGCTACGACCTCAGCCAGGCGCGGGCCGCTTATCAGAATGGATTTTTACGCGTGGATGTTCCAGCCCAACCCCGCCCACGCAAAAAGCGGGTTCCTGTGGATATTGATTCCAAGGAATAACTCAAGATTTTCTGAATTTTTCACTGGTGAAGGTTATCTAAGCCAGTGACCGGATTATCATGACCTCACCGGACACGGAGTTTATCAGCATTTTGGACGCCTCGGGTGGCACAGAGCCGCATATTCCGAAGGTAAGCGCGAAATCGTTGCCCGATGTGCTGCCCATCCTCGGCTTGTCGGACATTGTCTTTTTCCCTGGCATGGTGGCCCCCCTGCTCGTCGAAACAACGCAGAGCACCCGCTTGATTGATGATGTCGTCGGTGGCGATCGTTTCCTGGGCCTCGTCTTTCAAAAGAAGCCCGACGCGGACAACCCCAAGCCGGAAGCCCTCTGGTCACATGGTTGCGCCGCGCGCGTGCTGAAGATGTTAAAGTTTCCGGATAACACCGTCCGGGTACTGGTGGAAGGGCTGCGGCGTTTTGAGATCAAGAGTTATGAAACGCTGGACCCGTATTTACGGGCAAAGGTCGAAATTTTAAAAGATCAGGAAGAAGATTCCCTCGAACTGGTGGCGCTGGCCCGCAATGCCAAACAGCAATTCGAAGAAGTCATCAACCTTTCACCGGCGTTAAATGATCAGGTCAAGATCGCCGCGCTCAACACCGAGCAGCCGGGCAAATTGACCGACCTGATCGCGGCGAACGTAAATATCAGCCTGGAAGAACGCCAGCAATTGCTCGGCATGACTTCGGTCAAAGAGCGGTTGGCCAAACTCTCTCCCCTGCTCGCCCGTGAGCTGGAAGTGCTGACACTCGGCTCCAAAATCCAGAAGGATGTGGCCAACACCATGTCCAAATCGCAACGCGACTTTTTCCTGCGGGAACAAATCCGCGCGATTCAAAAGGAACTGGGAGAATCTGACCCGAACGCAATCGAGATCAACAATCTCCGGGAGCAGATTCAAAAAAATAATCTACCCGAAGAAGTCAAAAAAATTGCCAACAAGGAACTGGAACGGTTGCAGCAAACGCCACCGTCGGTCGCCGAATATACGGTGACCCGCAATTACCTCGACTGGATCGTCAATCTGCCGTGGACCAAATCGACCGACGATAAGATTGATCTGGCAACCGCGACGCAAATGCTGGATGAGAACCATTACGGTCTGGGCAAAGTAAAGGACCGGTTACTCGAATTTCTGGCGGTCATCAAACTCAAGAATAAGCTCAAAGGTCCGATCCTGTGTCTCGTGGGACCGCCGGGTGTGGGCAAAACCTCACTGGGCAAGAGTGTCGCGGATGCGTTGGGCCGGAAATTTGCGCGCATCTCTTTAGGCGGCATGCGGGATGAAGCGGAAATTCGCGGGCATCGCCGCACCTACGTCGGAGCCTTGCCCGGACGCATTATTCAGACCTTGCGCCGGATTGAGACGAATAACCCGGTCATTCTGTTGGATGAGATCGACAAGGTGGGATCGGACTTCCGCGGTGATCCTTCCTCGGCGCTACTGGAAGTGCTGGACCCGCAACAGAACAACACATTTACCGATCATTACCTCGACATTCCGTTTGATCTCTCGCGTGTGCTGTTCATCACGACGGCCAACTGGCTGGACCCGATTCACGCGGCATTGCGTGATCGTCTGGAAGTAATCGAATTGCCGAGTTACACGACGCTGGAAAAATTGCAAATTGCCAAACGGCATCTGGTACCGCGGCAACTCGATGAGCACGGTATCAAGGCGAAGCTGGTGAAGTTTCCCGACACGACGCTGTTACGATTAATTGAGGACTACACGCGTGAGGCTGGATTGCGCCAATTGGAACGCGAGATTGCTTCTCTTGTGCGCAAAGCAGCACGGCGGATTGTTAGCGGAGCCAGGGCGGAAAAGCCGTTCGTCATCAAGCCCCCTGACTTAAGCAAAATGCTCGGCCCGGCCCGTTTTCACGCGGATAGCGCAGAAATCATCAAGGAATGCGGCATTGCCACGGGCCTTGGCTGGACTCCGGTAGGCGGCGATATTCTGTTCATCGAAGCCACGCGCATGCCAGGCAAAGGCGGCGTGATCCTGACCGGCTCGCTGGGTGACGTGATGAAAGAAAGCGCGCAAACGGCGCTCAGTTATCTCCGCAGCCAGGCAAAGAATCTGCACTTGGATTTGGCCGATTTTGACAAATTCGACATTCACATCCATGTGCCGGCGGGAGCAACACCGAAAGATGGACCGAGCGCGGGAGTAACGATGGTGGTTGCCTTAGCCTCTCTATTTACTGGACAACGGGTCCAGTCGGATATCGCCATGACCGGCGAAATCAGCCTGCGTGGCCGCGTATTGCCCGTCGGCGGCATCAAGGAAAAGGTGCTGGCGGCGGCACGCGCCAAGATCAAGGAAGTCATTTTGCCGAATCAAAACCGTCGGGATTGGGATGAGGTGCCGGAGGAAGTCCGGAAAAAAATGAAAGTTCATTTCGTCACCCAGATCGCCGATCTGTTTCCCATCGCTTTGCGCCATAAATAATGTCCCGTTTATTCGGCATTCTTCTTCTGTTCAGCACAGTCTTCACGGGCTTCGCTCAGAAAGCGCCGCCCACCACGACCAACCCTGAAGGACAGGAGTTGGCCGCGGAATTACGCGCCCAAAAACCGACGGAAAAAACTTCGGTATCCGGAGTTTTAAAAGTTCGCGATGCCAAAGGGAAACAGACGGAAATCCCATTCACTTCCGAAGTTCTGCCCGGTGAACTGAGCTGGCAGGTAGTGTACCGCACGACGGCAACCAATGGCCAGCCCGTGATTCGTCTAACCGTCATCCACGCGGACCAGCAACCCAATCGATACGAACTCACGGAAACTGCCAGTGGCACGAATGGCACGACGAACATTTTAAAACTGAACGGAGATCAAGCCATGATCCCCTTTGCCGGCACGGACTTCTGGCTGGCGGATCTGGGGCTCGAATTTTTCCAATGGCCGGAGCAAAAACTCTTGCGCAAAGAAATCAAGCGCAGTCGATCTTGTCGCGTGCTGGCGAGCGTCAATCCCGCTGCTACCAATGGCTACGTGCGGGTGCTGTCGTGGATTGATAAGGAAACCAGCGGAATCGTCCAGGCGGAAGCGTATGACGCTCAGAATAAATTAATAAAAACGTTCCTGCCCAAAGAATTTGATAAGGCCACAAGCCAACTCAAGCGGATGGATATCCGCAATGAGAAGACGGATTCGCGTACCATTCTGGAATTCGATTTGGATAATAAATAGCCGTTGGCATCGGCACGGCTTCCTTCCCCGGACAGCGACCGTCCCCGGTCGCAGCAAGGTGCCCCATTCAAACGGTATAGGATATTTCAAACCCGCTTGCACAAACCGACATTGGCAACCGTGGCTGACTTCGTTAGGCTTTTCGCATGAAATCTCCGTGGCGAATGATCACTGCATTGCTTGGCTGGCTGCTTTTAGCAAACGCGCGATTGCTGGCAAGCGAACCCATGCAGACGCCGGAGATTCACGGTGATTGGTGGCAAATCGCAAGCGATCCCGACCTGGGAGAGTTAACAACATCAAAACAGCAACCGGTTGATTTCGGCATCTGGCAGGCGGCCGATGGCACGTGGCAACTCTGGTCGTGCATCCGGAACACGAAAGAGACTGGTAAGACACGGCTCTTTTATCGTTGGGAAGGCGCGAAAATCACCGATGCCTTTTGGAAACCAATAGGCATTGCGATGCGCGCTGATCCGCAAACGGGTGAGACTCCCGGCGGACTGCAAGCCCCGTTCGTTTTCAAGCACGATGGTCATTACTCCATGACTTATGGATGCTGGGACGGCATTTGTCTGGCTGCCAGTGCGGATGGCAAGCAATTCAACCGCCGCGTGAATGAGCAAGGAAAAGCGCCCTTGTTCGGCGCGGATAAAAACAGCAATCCGCGTGACCCCATGGTCATTCGCATTGGCGAATTGTGGTATTGTTATTACACCGCGCACCCAAAGCAGATGGGCGCGGATTATTGCCGCACGTCGAAAGATCTCATTCACTGGAGCGAACCGCATCTGGTCGCGTCCGGAGGCAAGGCAGGCACTGGCCCCTACTCCGCCGAGTGTCCCTTTGTGTTGGAGCAACGGCCTGGCCACTATTATCTCTTCCGCACCCAGCATTATGGGAAAGACGCGCAAACAAGTGTCTATCATTCCACGGATCCGTTGAACTTCGGCATTAATGGAGATGGAGAACATTTCGTCTGCACCTTGGCGGTGGCCGCACCGGAAATTTTTCGAATCGAAGATAAGTGGTACATCGCCGCACTGCTGCCGAGCTTGAAGGGGATTCAACTAAACCGTCTGGAATGGGTGTGTGACTGCGAATAATGAGTGCCGAACGGCTAATTGTATTCTTAAAAGCACCGCGTGAGGGACAAGTAAAAACCCGACTCGCTGAGAGCATCGGCGCACCCGCCGCCACGGCGGCTTATCGACAGTTGGTAGAAACATTGCTTTCAGCGCTGGAGCCGTTGTCAGAGGTGCAACTCTGTTTTTCCCCACCGGATGCTCAAGTAGAAATTCAAAACTGGCTGCGACGGGATTGGACAGCCATTCCACAAACGGACGGAGATTTAGGGCAACGATTGCAGGGAGCTTTTGAAACCGCGTTTGAAACCGGCGCGCAACGGGTCGTGGTCATCGGGTCGGATTGCCCGACGGTAACGCCGGACGATATTCAAAATGCCTGGGAAGCTTTGAAGACGCATGAGGTGGTGTTGGGCCCGGCGAGTGATGGCGGCTATTGGTTGATCGGGTTACGCCAACCGCAACCGGCGTTGTTTCGACAGATGATTTGGAGCACGGATACGGTGTTGGTGGAGACGTTGGAACGGGCGCGAAGGTTGCAATTGTCAGTTCATTTACTTCGGGAGCAAACAGATATTGATACCGAGCGGGAATGGGAGGCATTCGCCGTCCAGACGAAGCAAACCCGCAATGGGCCTTCAAACGGTGAAGCGGCATAAATACCGCGCTCCTGCCCAGGCGCGATCGAGAGCTTACGTAACGCCGTGAGACTTCGTCATTCACATTCAGTCCAGATTTTGGCACCCTAAACGCATGAAGAAGAAAGCGAAAGCAACCGCATCGGCCTCACTCCATCCCCGTTTTCGCATTCTGTGCGGCAAGGATATTGCACTGGGGCCGGGCAAGGTGGAATTGCTCGAGGCCATTCAAAAAACCGGTTCGATTGGCGAAGCCGCGCAATTGCTTGATATGTCGTACATGCGCGCATGGACCCTCATCAAGACCATGGAGCACTGCTTTAAGGAACCGCTGGTAAAAGCGGAACGCGGCGGCAAGGCCGGTGGTGGCGCCAGACTAACGGAAGACGGAGAAAAGATTTTGAAACTTTACGGCGCGCTGAATGAAGCCAGCCGAAAAGCCGTGGAACCATTCTGGAAACAATTACAGCCGATGCTGCGATAAAATTCCTTCAGTGGATGTTTTTCCGGTTTACCTGGGTATAAAACTTCAAACCAATTTTGTCCGATTCACCTTGCTGCGACCGGGAATAGTCACTGTCCAAGCTCGTTCTATTTGACAACATATATCGATTACCTCACAACTATGGAGGTTAGAGACTGCATTTGTTCACTTTCCGGTGCCGCCCTCTGCCTGAACCATGCCGACACCCAAATTAAAAAGCGCCTTTACGCTGATTGAATTGCTGGTGGTTATCGCCATCATCGCCATTCTGGCGGGGATGTTGCTGCCAGCGCTGGCCAGTTCCAAAGCCAAAGCACGGCAAATCAGTTGTCTTGGGAACCTTAAACAAATCGGGCTGGCCTACATTCTTTACCGCTCCAGTAATAATGATATCAATGTCCCCTACCGGTCTTGTCCGGATACCCCTAACGATCCCTACGGCCTTAACGCCGGGGTTCCTTCCGGCACGGGGCCAAACAATCCGCCTCCGACCGGCACAAATGAAATCTGGTGGGCACCTTACGATCCAACCCAAGTTCCCGATGGCGTTCCGGGAGCGGGTTATAAACCGGGGTTATTGTTCGCTTATCTATCCACCACGAACATCTTTAAGTGTCCGGTGGAACCGCAATGGCAGTGTGGCTATGGCATGAATTACAGCGACGGCAGCCCCATGGCGCGACCCGAAGCATTTGTGCGGGAAACAACTGAGCGGTTGATTCTTTGGGATCACCGCCGTAGCCCAGGGTGTTCGGATTCCCGGGTGACTACTGCTCCGCGTCCGCCCTGGGTGCCGTTTGATAATACCAGCCATTACCCCGACCGTCACACCGGTCGGATGAATGCGTTGTTTTATGACGGCCACGCAGAGGCGATGGCACCGCTGCAATTACGAGTTAAGAATTTTCGTGAGCCTGGTTTTGGTCCGCCAGTGACGGGCTATCCAGGCGAATGATTTGCAACCATTACCCTATGAAAGTGACGAATATCAGATTAATCCGTGGGCTGATGATGATGGTGTTGCTAGTCACAATTCGTTTCCAGGCACAAGCAGCAGAACTGAACGTCTATGCCGCCGCCAGCTTGTCCGATGTTTTCAAAGAGTTGAGTCCGGTCTTTGAACAGCAAACGCACGATAAGCTCGTGTTTAATTTTGGCGCATCGAGTTTGCTGGCCCGGCAGATTGAAGAAGGCGCGCCCGCCGATCTCTTCTTTTCGGCGGATGAAGCTAAAATGGATACACTGGAGAAGAAAGGGTTGATCCTTAAGGAAACGCGGCTTGATCGGCTCTCGAATACGCTGGTGATCGTCGTGGCAGCGGAGTCGGGCATTGCCGTAAAATCGCCGCAGGATTTAGCGGGAGCACAGGTTAAGCGCATTGCCCTGGCAGATCCCAAAGCTGTTCCCGCAGGCATCTACGCGCGCGAATACCTCACGAAAATCAAACTGTGGTCGAACGTCGAACCGAAGGTTATTCCCACGGACAATGTACGGGCGGCACTGGCAGCAGTGGAATCCGGCAACGTGGAAACGGACATGGTTTATCGGACGGATGCGGCCATCTCTAAAAAGGTGAAAATCGCTTATGAAATTTCACCTCAAGATGGACCGGTCATTCGCTATCCTATGGCGGTCATCAAGGAATCGAAACAACCTGACGCCGCGAAACGGTTGTGGGAATTTCTGAAAACGCCCGCCGCCGGTAAAGTCTTCGAGAAAAATGGTTTTATTGTCCTGCCGTTAAAAGGTTAGATGACGGCATGTCGAGTGAAGCCTGCCAGATCATCTGGTTCACAGCGTGGGTATCCGCGCTGAGCACCGTGTTGATCTTACCCTTCGGCATTGGGCTGGCGTGGTTGCTCGCGCGTTATCGCTGGCCGGGGAAATCGGTAGTGGAAACGCTCGTTTCTCTGCCGCTGGTCATGCCGCCGGTCGCAACGGGCTTGATTCTCCTCCGGTTGCTGGGACGACGCGGCGCGTTCGGCGGCTTTTTGCATAATCGATTCGATTTCGACATCGTTTTCACATGGCGCGCTGTTTTGATTTCACTCGCAGTCATGTCCTTTCCCCTGCTCGTGCGCTCGGCCCGCATTGCCTTTGAAGAGGTGAATCCGCGGCTGGAACAAATTGCCCGCACGTTAGGAGCAAGTCATGCACGCGTCTTTTTTACCATCACGCTGCCGCTGGCCCGGCGGGGAATTATCGCGGGCATGATTCTCGCCTTCGCGCGCGCGCTGGGAGAATTTGGAGCGACAATTATGGTAGCCGGCAATATTCCGGGCAAGACTTCGACCATTTCGTTATCGATTTTCCAGGCGGTGCAGTTGGGGCAGGATGAAGCGGCATTTCGTTTATTGGCCGTGGCCGTGGCAATGGCGTTCGGGGCAGTTTGGTGCAGTGAATTTCTACTGCAAAAAACGAAAGGCCAGCGGTGAGATTACAGCTCAAAAACATCTCCCTGCCACTGGCGGAGTTCACACTGGAAACGGACCTGGAAATCCAGGAACAGGTCACGGCGATCTTTGGTCCTTC
The DNA here is from genome assembly GCA_048497895.1 of Verrucomicrobiota bacterium. Lineage (GTDB taxonomy): Bacteria > Verrucomicrobiota > Verrucomicrobiia > Limisphaerales > JBEHZA01 > JBEHZA01. The sequence goes on along the minus strand of JBEHZA010000026.1, from coordinate 4,862 downwards.
CGGCGCAGGAAAAACTTCGCTGCTCGATCTGCTGGCGGGCTTGCGCCGCGCTAATTCCGCGCTGATCCAACTGGACGATCAAGTGCTGACGGATACGGCGCAGGGCCTCGAAGTACCGACGCGTTTACGACGCATCGGTTACGTGCCGCAAGATCTCGCGCTATTCCCACATCTCTCCGTGCAGGGAAATTTGCATTACGGTTATGACCTGACGGTTGAACGGCAATCGCTTTTCAGCTTTGAGCATGTGGTGGAGGTATTGGAAATTCAGTCATTACTGAACCGGGATGTCACGGGTCTTTCGGGCGGCGAAAAACAACGAGTGGCGATCGCACGCACGCTGCTGACCTCCCCTCGCCTGCTGCTGCTGGATGAACCGCTGGCGAGTCTGGATCAAAAATTGAAAGCGCGCATTATTCCTTATCTCAAGCGCATTCGGGATGAATTTAAAATCCCCATGTTGTATGTAACACACAGCGCGGATGAAGTGATGGCGTTGTGTCAGGAGGTGCTGATTCTGGAGCGGGGAAAGATCATCGAACGGGGCAAGCCATCGGATTTGTTCATGGTATCGGCAGAACCGGCGTATGTGTTACGACGGAATGACAAGTTGTGAGCGGAGCAGCGGCCCCGGTCCATGATGAATGAGTCGATTAGTCGGGATTCCGTGGAATTGGCAGGGCGTTGGTGTATTCTCACTGGAAGACGGATGAATCGTTTTACGCGAAAACTTTCGGAGCACGGTCTCACGTTGAAACGCGCCGGATTGCAGACGCTGCAAATCAACGTGGGGCGTAAATGCAATCAGGCCTGTCGTCATTGTCACGTGGATGCCGCCCCATGGCGCACGGAAATGATCGATGCGGTGACGGCGCACAGAATCGGTGAATGGATTCAAAAGCATCGCCCGGCCGTGGTTGATATTACCGGTGGCGCGCCAGAACTCAGTGAATTTTTTCCACAGCTCGTGGAAATCTCGCGGCAAACCGGCGCACACGTAATGGACCGGAATAACCTGACGATTATTGAAGAACCCGGTTACGCGCACTTGCCGGATTACCTCGCGCAACACGAAGTGGAAATCATCGCTTCCCTGCCCTGCTACTCCGCTGAAAATGTCACCCGGCAACGTGGCCAGGGCGTATTTGAAAAGAGCATTCGCGCATTACAAAAATTGAACGCGGTGGGTTACGGCACGCGTCTGCCGTTGCATCTGGTTTACAATCCAGTCGGCCCGAGTTTACCCGGACCACAAGCGGAACTGGAGGCAGATTACAAGGAAGTGTTGCAACGGGATTTCGGCATTGTCTTCAACCATCTCTACACGATCACCAATCAACCGATTGCGCGCTTTGCTGAAGATTTACACCGGCAAGGGAGATGGACGGAATACATGGAATTGCTGGTGAACAGCTTCAACCCGGGAACGCTGGAGGGATTAATGTGCCGCAGCATCTTGAGCGTCGGCTATCGCGGAGAATTGTACGATTGTGATTTCAATCAAATGCTGGGAATGCAATTGCGGGGCGAGCAGCCGCTGTATTTATGGGATGTCGTTCCGGCAGACTTGAACGCGCGTGACATACTTACGGGTGAACATTGTCTGGCCTGCACCGCGGGTTGCGGGAGCAGTTGCACCGGGGCTTTAGCCTAAGAAAGCCAGTCAACTTCAGCAAACCGCGGAATAAGTGGTTCCTTCGCGCGTCGGTATCTATAAGAACATGATTAGAAATCGATTGATCGCCAATTCCGACGAAAGGTTCATCAACAAGTGTGCCTTGGAGGAATCCGTTAAAACGGATGAGGCATCTGATAGGCACAAGGGGCACCGCGCTAAAGCGGCGGTGTTAATGACAATAAAATTTCTCGTGCTGGGATTCATCATGGCGGGATGGGACATCATGTTGACCGCTCGATTGCAGGCGGCAGAAACAGTGGCGATGAATTTTAAAAGTGCCGAGACTCAGACGCATCTGGTGGAGCTTTACACTTCGGAAGGATGCAGCAGTTGTCCTCCCGCGGAGACGTGGCTGAGTCAATTGAGCAGCGAGCCGGGATTGTGGAAGGATTTTATTCCCGTCAGTTTTCATGTCGATTATTGGGATAACCTGGGTTGGCCCGACAAATTTGCAACAGCGGCCTTCACGGGGCGGCAACAGGCTTATGCTTCGGCGTGGAAAAGTGATTCCGTTTATACGCCTTGTTTCGTGCTCGATGGGAAGGAATGGCGGGTCATGTTCAGCCGTTCGTTGCCGACCGCGTCCAAAAAAAAGGTTGGTGTGTTAAGTGTTTCCGCAACCGACAATCACCAATGGAACGTGGAGTTTCAGCCGATTGATCAGTCAATTAAGAATTGGGAAATCGCAGTGTCCGTAGTGGGCAGCAGATTTCAGATTCCGGTTAAAGCGGGTGAAAACAAGGGACATAATTTAAGTCATGATTTTACGGTTTTATCACTACAACGGACGGGGCTGCACGCAGCGGACGGCAAGTACGTGACTGCCCTGCCGATGATCACCCAATTTCCGGCCACTCCGCCCCAAGCCGCCTTGGCAGCATGGGTTTATGCAGCAGGCACACTCACGCCGGTGCAGGCGGCAGGAGGCTGGCTGCCGGTCTGGCCGTTGCCCTGAATCGAGTGCGGGTTAATATCTTGGAATAAACGTGGAAACGGCTACTCCTATCCCTGTGGACGAGCCCGATTTTGAGCAACTGGTTTCTGCTTATTACGAGTCGCTTTTCCGCTTTGCTCTGAGCCTCACGCAACGGGAAGCGGAAGCCAGCGACTTGACGCAGCAGACTTTCTACCTGTGGGCCACGAAAGGGCATCAGTTGCGGGATAAATCGAAAGTTAAATCCTGGCTCTTCACGACGTTGCACCGCGAATTTCTCGGTTCCCGCCGACGGGAAACCCGTTTCCCGCATTACGAAGTGGAGCAAGTGAGCGCGGAATTGCCGGTAATCCAGCCCGTCATGGTGCAACAAATGGACAGCACAATGGTGCTGGAAGCGCTGGCGGAAGTGGATGAGTTGTATCGCGCGCCACTCGTGTTATTTTACCTGGAAGAAAGTTCGTATCAGGAAATCGCGGATGTGTTGAAACTGCCGGCCGGAACGGTCATGTCACGCCTCTCGCGCGGCAAAGAACAATTACGAAAAGTGCTCGCCGCCAAAGTAACGCGCAAAGAGCGCAAAATTGTGCCGCTGGAACAAAGCGTGAAAGAAAGGAAAAGCCATGAATAACCAGGAAGCCAGGTTCATTCTACAGGCGTACCGGCCCGGCGGACAGGATGCCGCGGACCCGCAATTCAAAGAGGCACTGGAACAGGCTCAACGCGATCCGGAACTGGGAAATTGGCTCGAAGAAGAGCGGGCTCTGGATACGGCCATCAGCGCCAGGGTGAAGGCCATCGCCATTCCGGCAGACCTCAAAGCAAGCATACTCGCGGGCAATAAGATTATCCGTCCGAAAACGCCGTGGCATAAATCACCCGCGCTCGCAGCCATGGTCTGTGCGGTGCTGCTGCTCATCGCCGCAGGTTACTGGGTCATGGCGGCGAATAGCTTTGACCGTTACCGGCAGGATATGACCGTGTTTTTGGGCACGAGCAGCCGATTGGATTTGGAGACAAGTAATCTCGACGAGATTAAAGGCTTTCTGGCCACCCATCATAGCCATAAAGATCTGGCGTTGCCAGTCGGCTTGGAAAAACTTTCGATCAATGGCTGCAAGTTGATCGATTGGCATGGCAAACCGGTTACCATGATGTCCTTTCATTCGACGACGAATAATTTGCCGGGTGAGGTCTTCCTGCTGGTGATTGATCAGGCGGATTTACGCAAACCGCCGCCGCTGGGTTTCCCGATCTTTTCGCAGAATGGGAATTGGGCGACCGCCAGTTGGAGCGATGAACGTCACTCGTTCATCCTCGCGGGGACGGTCAAACCAGAGATTCTGGAAGCGTATGCACCGCAAACGCACTGCCATTAGGCATTAAGTGCGCTGACCTATTTTACGAAGCAATTCGGCAGCATCAGCCCACTCAATTTCATGCGGCAACGCCTTGCGCTTCGCCGCCAGCGCGGCAACAGCGCCAGCGGCTTCACCCATGGCCACGGCATTTCCCGTTACCCGATAACTGGCATGCGCCAGGAAATCGCCACTGATACAGCGACCAGCCATCATCAAGCCATCCACTTCCTTCGCAATCAATGCGCGCAGTGGAATGTCATACGGTTTCACGCGAGTGTCCGCGTGTGAAATGGGCGTGGATTTATTCTGTTCATTGCTCGCAGCGTGAATATCGACACCGAAGGTAACCCGGGCAACGCCATCGGGTTGTTTGGCCCCACTGATTAAATCATCCTTGGTCAACGTGTAACGGCCATGAATCCGCCGGCCATCGCGCACGCCGATTTGCTCGGCGGTAGCCACAACCTGCAAACCCTCCCAAACGCCGCCTAGAGCCCGCAAGCCGCGCGCAATGCGATAGACCTCAGCGCGCGCGTGAACAGTGGCTTCCGTCAGCGCGGTGGCATCGTAAGCCTTTACGCCATATTCATGATTCAGCATCAACATGACGAGATTCTCGCGTACCTGAAATAACGTGGGCATGCCGTAGGACGGTTCGACGCCCGCCCGGCGAATTTCGGCGAGAAATTTTTTCGTGGCTTGCACGTGCCAGTTCATATCGTCATTACCGTAAAACGAAATGTAATCTTTCAAGGCAATGGCGTTTCGGACCATGGCCAGCGCATTCAGCGTCAGAGGCTGGCAAGGGCATTGCATGCCGCCATGGCCAATATCCCAGCCACAACCGGCCTGGGCACCCAGATCGCCATCGCCCGTGGTATCGATAAAA
>JBEHZA010000025.1:0-21646 GCA_048497895.1 Verrucomicrobiota bacterium | reverse complement strand
CCGGCTCTACGCAGGTTTCGGGGATCATGAGCTGGGCAAAAAGAGCTTCGGCGGCGGTTTGGGGGGCATGCGTATCGCCAGTTGGGAGCGGGCCGTTACCGAATTGAAGCTCCCTTCCCTGTGGCAAACCACCCTGGGCAACTATGTGCTTTTGGGAGTGACCTCTTCCCTCATCGCCTTGCCGGTTTACTCCCGCGATGCGTTGCCGGAAGAGATGGCTCAATGGGAAAGCTTACGGAATGCTCATATGCAGGAAATTCGTACCGCTTTCGAGGCCCTGCGACCAGACCAGCGCGTCCTGCTATTTTGTCATGATCCCACCGCCCTGCCCTTTTTAGGCCGCGAAGCCGCCGTCCGTTCCCGTTTGCCGCAAATTGAGCAAACCATCATCGGCCACTTGCACACGAATCTGGTAATGAGATCGAGCCGCGTCCTGTCCGGCATGCCCCGGATTAAATTCCTGGGGACAACCCCCAACCGGTTAAGCACGGCGCTGAACGAAGCCCGGCATTGGCGTCCGTTTCGCGTACGCCTCTGTCCTTCGCTGTCCGGGGTGCAACTCTTGCGGGATGGCGGCTATTACCGGGTGGAACTCGATTTAACGGGAAAAACGCCTGCCCGCTTCCAGTTTGTTCCCCTGGCGAAACGCTTTCCTGAGCCGCGGGCTTAAAACACGAGGTTGTTCAACCGCCAATGCAACTCATCGTGCGTTCCGGTTGCACAAAATCCGCTTCGCCAATGTGGTGACGTTCTTCCTTGTGCCAGACAATCCGGCGTAACTCCGCGGCCAAATCCGCATCGGTACCGCCACCGCGAAGCAAGGGCTTCAAATCATATTCGCCCAGGCTGAACAGGCAGGTGCGGATTTTGCCATCCGCCGTCAACCGCAACCGGTTGCAATGGCCGCAAAAGGCTTCCGTCACCGGCGCAATAATGCCAATTTCACCGCGCCCATCCGCAAAGGACCAGCGACGCGCGGTTTCAGCCGCATTCAAGGAAACCACCGGGCGCAAATCATAGCGGGCTTGCAGCCGTTGTAGAATTTCGTGACCCGGCACTACCAATTCCTTTAACCAGGCCCGTTTGGAATCCAACGGCATGAATTCGATGAAACGGAAACTGAGATTTTGCTCCCGCGCGAAACCCGCCAGCGCCTCAACTTCATGCTCATTGATGCCCCGGATCACGACCGCATTAACCTTGATTGGATCGAAACCAAGTTCGCGGGCCAGCGTAATTCCTTCCAATACGTTGGCTAAACCATCGCGTCCAGTAATTTTCTTGAAATTATCGCGGTCGAGCGAGTCCATGCTGAAGCTGATCCGCTTCAGCCCGGCCGCCTTCAACGCGCGGGCTTTGACGGGAAAAGCGAATCCATTGCTCGTCATCGCCAGATCAGTAATGCCGGGAATGACCGCGATTTGAGCGACCAATTTTTCAATCCCGTGACGCAGCAATGGCTCGCCACCCGTCAGCCGGATTTTTTGGATGCCAAGATTAACGGAAGCTTTAACCACCCGCTCGATTTCTTCAAAGGAGAGAATTTCCGCCTTGGGCTTCCAATTCAACGCCAGATTGACCGGCGGGTTGGGATTGCGCAGCGCATCAAATTTGGAGCGATAAAAGTTCGCTGCCTCCTGAGTCTCAGGGAGACAATAGAGGCAGCGAAAATTGCAGCGGTCCGTAACGCTAACCCGCAAGTCACGCATGATTCGTCCGTACGAATCAGCGAGTAATCCCGGGCCGGTCATTTGGGAGCCGGCGCGGGGAGAGGCGTAATGGGCGGCGCGTTGGTGCCGGTCGGTTTCTTCGTAATCGTACCATCCCTATGCACTTCCACGTCGAGATTAAAGTTATTGGTCTTCGGCGCGGTATTCTTGAAACCTTCCTGCATGATTTGGCCTGGTTTCTTGAATTCACCATAAAGACCGCGGCGAATCCAATCCAGACGGCGTTGAATGCTCAACTCTTCTTTCAATTGGTGAATCTGTTCCTTGAGGAAAGCGAGGTCAGACATCTGTTTCTCCAACTGAGCCTTCTCCGCCTGCATCCGTTTCAACTCTTTCAGCAGAAATTCACGGTCACCTTCGGAAGCTGCCAGTTTGCGTTGCGTCTCAGAGATGGAGCCTTCCAAAGTCTTGATGTTGCCGTTGAGGCCTTCCATCTTCTTGTTCAGCTCATCGCGGTTCGTTTCCAATCCAGCAATTTGCTCATCCCGCTTTTTAATCTGATCTTCCAGTTTTTTGATTTCTTCCGCGCGATTGGCGGCCGTGGCCTCCGTTTCCTTCAGGGTGGAACTGGTTTTGGCCAATTCGGCGGCGGTGCGTTCCAGATCCGCCGAGGTGCGGGTAAAGTTATTGGAAAAAGTGAGCGCGTCTTTGGTCACGACGGTCAGATTGGTTTCGAGCGTGCTGTTGACATTCTGCTGCTCGACCAATTTCTTCTTCGTATCCAACATCTCATTGGATAATTCGTCGATTTTTTTGTCGTCAACTTTCTTTTGTTCGGTGGCTTGATCCTTCGTGTGCATCAAAGACACACCCAACAAGACGCTGACCACTATCAAAACGACAATAGCTAGTTTCGCTTTCATGACTTTAACTTTGCTTGTGAAACCCCGGTTTGGCAAGTGCTGATGGGTAATTTACCCGGCCAAACCCTTGAACAAACGACGTTCTGCTTTACAATATATTCATGGAAATACCATCCGAGATACCGGTAATGGTTCTGCCCCGGGCCATTCTGTTTCCCCGCGCCATGCTGCCGCTCTACATTTTTGAGCCCCGTTACCGGCGCATGCTGGCTGATTCACTGGAGACGCACCGCCTGTTTGCGGTGGCCATGCAAAAGCCCGGAAGCCACCGGGAAATCCCTTGCGCCGTCGCCGGGTTGGGCATTATCCGGGCCTCGGTCAACAATCAGGATGGCACCTCGCACTTGATTCTCCAGGGCATCACCCGCGTGCAATTAATGGAAACCGTCCGTTACAAACCTTACCGCGTGCAACGGATAAAACTATTGGAACCGGTCATCAGCGACAGTGTGGCGATTGACGCCCTGACGGCGCGAATCAGTGAACTGGCCGTGGAACGGCTGGAACAACGTTACAGCCTGACCATGCCGACGTTGAAAAAGCTGCTGCTCTCAGCCAACGCCACGGAACTGGATGCGCTCAGCACGCATACGTTAAAACAATTGGCAGACCAGCTATCCGCCGAAGCCGACCCCAATCTGCTGGCCGATGCCGTAGCCGCCACACTGCTGGAAAAAGCAGAACAACGGCAAACCATTCTCGCCACCATCAACCTGGAAGACCGCTTGAAGCGATTGATTCATTTTTTGATGGCTGAAATCGAAGCGCAAAGGAAAAATAACAACTGATGAATGGCGCCGAATTGTCCGCGGATAACCTGAGCAATGCCGGGCGGGAGGAGATTTATTCTGCTCTCTTCACCGATTTGATCCTGCAACAAACCAACATGGCTTTGATGATGCTGGGCCAGATTGCGAACCCGGAAACCGGAGAACACCTCAAAGACCTTGAAGCCGCCAAAGTGTTCATTGATCACCTGGAAGCCCTGGAATTCAAATCCCGCGGCAATCAGAACGCGGAAGAAGCGCAATTGCTGAAAACCAATCTCACCCTGCTGCGGCAGATTTTTGTGACCGAACTGGAGACCCCGTAAAACGATCACGGCTGCCTCCGGGGAAATCATCCACCGTGGCAGCCGTGACCAGAAAAACCGGGAGACTATTTGCTCTCAGTCAGCAGGATTTTTACTTCCGCTTCTTTCTTCAGCTTCTCGTAATAATCCGGCAACTGTTTGACGACTTCCTCACTGCGCAACTCTTCTTTCAAGCGCTCTGAAATCTCCGCGTAAGCGAGCTTCTTGGCCGGAGTTTTTTCCAGCACTTTGATGATATGATAGCCGAACCGGGTAACCACCACCTCACTGATCTGGTTAACCTCCAGAGCAAAAGCGGCGGACTCAAATTCCGGATCCATCTGCCCGCGGGTAAAAATATATTCCCCCCCACGCTCTTTGGAACCGGGGTCTTCGGAATAATCCTTAACCAGCTTGGAAAAATCCTCACCCCCCCGGGCCCGGACCAGCAGCTTGTTAATCGTTTCCTTTTTTTCCTTTTGCCGTTCTTCGCTTAAATCCTGGCGGGTGGTTGGGTCCACCGTCGTCAGCAAAATATGGATCACATGAACGGTTTCCGGCTGCTCAAAGCGTTTCGGATTGTCCTCATAATATTTCTTCGCCACTTCATCGCTGATGGTGACTTTGGCAGCGACTTCCCGGTCCACCACGAGCTTCTTCAAAGCATCCTCATGCGCGCGGGTGCGGAAGGATTCCACAGTCATTCCCAACGATTCAATGCGCCGGTTGAAAGCCTCCGGTGAGGACAATTTCACTTTGGCATCGGCAATATACTTGTCCGCTTCCGCGGTTGCTTTCTGCCGCTCTTCCGGCGTACCGTGGTTGAGCAACAAGCGCGTGAAAACCAACTGGTCAAGCACCTTGCTTTCAATGGCGGCGCGGCCAATCTGCGGCATGGATTGCCCCGTGGCCGCCAGCGAGGAGTTCAGGCCGGTAATGGCCGCATCCAACTGGCTGCGCTTGATCTCCACGCCCTTGCCCGTCGCCAATACTTCATCCGCAAACAAGGCTGAATTATCCAGCCGTTTCGGTTTGGCATCTTCTTGTGCCGAGGCTGATCCGCATAAGCCCGCCAGGATCAGGCAGACCCAAAATTGTTTCACGATTTTCATAATCACCCACCAACCGTCCGTTCATCCAATTATAGTTTCACGATGCGAACATTCCGGATGTCCGGATCTTTTTGAACTTCGTCCAGCAACGCTGCCGGCGGCACACTGTCCAGATTGAGCACCGTCAAGGCATCACCACCCGCCTTGTCCCGGCTCAAGCTCATATTGGCAATGTTCACCGAATGTTTACCCATTAACGTGCCAATGTATCCGACAATGCCAGGCCGGTCTTTGTTCGTCATAATAAACAGCACGCCTTCCGGAACGACTTCGACCGGATGACTGTTGATGCGCACGATGCGCGCCTGCTGACGGGTCGTAAACAAGGTTCCACCCGCGGAAAATTTCTGGTCACCCGAATACACGGCCACGTGCAGCCATTCGTTGAAGTCCGTGCCTTCGTTGGACTTGGTTTCTTCCACGAGGAGGCCCAGCGAACTGGCAAACGCCCGCACATTAACCTGATTAACGTCCTTGCCGGCGGCCGATTCCAGGAATCCCTTCAACACACAACGGGTAATCGGATCACTCGGCACATCCACCGCTTTACCGCCAAAGGTCACGACCAGACGGTCGTTCCGTTGGGGAGCCAACTGCGCGAGCAAGCGACCCAGTTTTTCGCCCAAATTCAAGTAGGGCTTAACCACCGCATAGGTCTTGGCATCCAGATTCGGCATGTTGACCGCATTACGCACCGCGCCGTTCAACAAGTAATCCGTAATCACTTCCGCGACTTCGATACCTACGTTTTCCTGGGCTTCTTCCGTGCTGGCCCCCAAATGCGGGGTCATAATTACCTGCGGCAGATCGCGCAGCGGAAATTCCTTCGGCAACGGTTCGACTTCGTAAACGTCCAAGGCTGCTCCCGCCACCTGACCGGCGACAATGGCGTCATAGAGATCTTTTTCATTGATGATACCGCCACGGGCGCAGTTCAACAGGCGCACGCCCTTTTTCATCCGCGAAAAGGCCGCCGCATTCAACATGCCGCGGGTCTGATCCGACATCGACATATGCACCGTAATAAAGTCCGAACGGGTGATAACCTCTTCCAGTTCGGCCAGTTCCACCTGCAAAGCCTTGGCGCGGGAAAGCGACAGGTAAGGGTCATACGCCAGCACGCGCATGCCGAAGGCAATCGCCCGGCGAGCCACTTCACTGCCGATGCGGCCCAAGCCCAAAATGCCCAATGTCTTGCCGTACAATTCAATACCCGAGAAATCCTTGCGCTTCCACTCGCCCTTCTTCATAGACATATTGGCCTGCGGGATGTTGCGGGCCAGCGACATGAGCATGGAGAAGGTCAATTCCGCCGTGGAAATGGTGTTTCCGCTGGGAGTGTTCATCACCACAATGCCCCGTTGGGTCGCGGCATCCGTGTCCACGTTATCCACGCCGACACCGGCCCGGCCAACCACCCGTAATTTAGGGGCGGATTCGATCACCTTGCGGGTCACTTTCGTCTCAGAACGAACCACCATGGCTTCCACTTCCGACATAATCGGAATCAGTTCCGCTTCGGTCAGGCGCTTGTCCAAAACCGTTACTTTGAATTCCGGGCGTTGCTGGAAATAAGCAATTCCCTTCGGCGAAATCGGGTCACAAATCAAAATGTTCATAAAACAGGACGGGCACTCTAGGACAAGGTTGTTAGGCGGTCAAATAAGGAATCCAACGTTGTTAAATCCATGGAAAAAGCAGGAAACCGGGTGGCCGAAGATCGTTCAGCGCCAGTTTTACGGCCCTTGAGTTATCTGGCAGGCGGTGAATTGGTTTTCTTTTCCTTGAAGGCGGAACGGAGCAGCCAATGGCGCTTCAGGCCCTGAACCAGGCCATCCGCATGAACCACGGCCGCGGAAATATCGGCCAGGATATTGGTATTCACCTGCACCTGAGCATTCAGGTTGCTGGTGATCCCGGCGATATTTTCCAATGACAGATTGAGATTGGAAACGAGCAGACTCAAATTGGCATCGGTATTAGTGACCGCCGTGCGGGTGCTGGTCAGGGTCAGGTCCACGTTGGATAACGTATGATTCACGTTAGTCAAAGTCCCTTGAGCCTGAACCAGCGTGTGATCCAAATGCTGGTTGAGATTGGTCGGCAACAGCCACTCGCCAAGCGAACCCTGCGGATTGCTTAAATGTTGAGTGATATTGGAAAGGTTAACCATGGTCGGACGCGCGGCACTGATCAGGGAATCCAAATTCGACACGGCGCGGGAGGCGTTCGTCAGCGTTTGTGAAATCTGATTGGTCAGGTTGAGAATATTGGGCAAAGCGACTTCCGCCACCTTTGTGATTTGTTCCAGCTTCTCCGTTACCGCGGAAGATTCCTCAACCGCCAGCCAATAACCTTTGCTCCCATTCGTGAGGGTTAAATAAGCGTCTTCCTGCTTACGGCTCATGATCATGACCGAGCCATCGCTACTTTCTTTGACGGTCGGTTTTCCGGTCTGGCCTTTAGTCACCTCGATAAACCGGTTGCCCAAAAAATCGCCCACGTTCACTTTGGCGCGTGAATCCCGCCAGATATAGCCATAGTAAGGCGACTTGATCCAAAAGCTGACGAACACGTTATAATTATTGGTAACGAACCATTCTCTGGACGGATCTGTCGGTTCCACCAGCGTGATCTCTCCCACTTCAAAGCCCATCAATTTGACCTTATCCCCCTGCTTCAGCCCGCCGGCGTTGCGCACATAAATATGGTAGGGCACTTTACGCACCAGCCAGCCCCGGCTCTCCGCCGTGTGGTAGAGGTAATAAGCAAACCCGGCCAGCAACAGCAAAGTGGCCAGCAGCACAAAAACGCCAACGGCACGTTCGACCCGGCTTAAGCGGGTGCGCAACTCCGGGGTTAAATCTTGAAAACCCATAATATTTACTCCGTCATTAATTCGGCCGCCAATAACTCGCGTAACAAAGGTTCGCGACAGCTATCCAATTCTTTCCGGCCACCCACCGGCAAAAACCGGTTCTGGTTGATAAACGCAAATTGCCGGCCCCGTCCCGACCAGGGATTTAAATCATTCACCGCCACCACCAGCGTCAGCGGCCGGCGATCCAGCACGGGATGGCCGCGGGACAGTGCGCTTAAGAACTCCAGCCACCAATAACGTTCCCGCGGGTCCAATCCGGCCAGCGGATTGTCCAAAAACAGAACTTCCGGTTTCAAAGCTAAAGCCCTGGCCAATCCGGCGCGTTGCGCCCGGTCACGCCCCAAATGAAGCGCCCGGTCACGAGCGGCGGGCAGCAATTCAACCGCCTCCAATACGTCGCGCACCCGCGTGGCCGCTTCTGGTTCAGCGCAATTCTGGTGATACCGCAACGGCAAAGCCACATTCTCAGCCACGGTCATGTGCGTAAATAAACGGCCGCCATGCTCAAAGACCAGCCCCATGCGCAGCCGGTTTTCCAGGAGCAGTTCGTCACTTAAGCCCGCAGTGTTTGAACCGAACACAAAATGCTCACCCGCAACCGGACGTTGCAACGTTACCGCTACCGCCAGCAATGCGCTCTTGCCCACACTTTGCAATCCGCCCACCACCCAAAAATCACCGGTCTGAACGCGCCAACTGACCTGCTCCAGCAACACCTGTTTCTCCTGGCGCGGCGAAGCGATGGAGACATTGATCATCTCCATCACCGGAACATCCGCTGGCAATGAGGAATTTGTTTTCACAAATTACATCAACAGATAGAGCACAATAAATACGGCATCCAGCAGCACGCAAAGCACCACGCTATGCACCACGGCCCGCGTGGCAGCTTCTCCAACCTCTTCCACATGCAGAGGCCGGGCTAATCCCTGATAACAGGAAACCACCGCAATAATTGTCCCGAACAAAAATGTTTTTAAGGTCAGCAGAGCGAAATCCTCCCATTTCAAAGCGCCCGCCAGTTGATGAAAATAGTCGCTGGGACGCATGGGAACATTCTGCAAAAAAACAAATAAATAACCGCTGAATAAAGCGATGATAATCAAATAGACCGTGAGCGCAAAAATGGAAACGGCCAGGCCAAAGACGCGCGGCACCACCAGATAATGAATCGGATCAATTCCCAGCGCTTCCAGCGCCTCCACTTCGCCTTGCGCCCGCGCCGTGCCGAGTTGAATGACTGTCATCGTGCCCACGCGCGCCAACGCCAGCAAAGCCGCCACGATGGGGCCCAGTTCGCGAACCACCACCGTAACCATGACCGGTCCGGCAAACGTCTGCACCCCCAACCGGCTGGCCAGCGCCACGGTCTGGCCAATGATCACCAGCCCCAACGCCAACCCCAGAAAAGAAACCATCGGCAGCAGTCTTACTCCGGCCAGAAATATTTGGGCCCGGATCAGCGGATGAACGACCTGTTGGGCACGGTTGGACTTGGTGAGCGCAACTCCGAGGGTAATCAAGGCAAACGCTCCCAGGCCATGAATGGTCTCCGAAAGCAGGATAATCTGCCGGCCAAAAAAATTCAGATAGGAACGCGCAATTGGCGATTCAAACAGCGCACTCACCACCGGATTTTCTTCCGGATTTGAAGGGTTTTTACCCACACAGATGAAAGTAGTTTCTCCGTTACCCGCGGTCAAAGGGGTTTTTCACCCAGTTCACTTGGCTCACCCCAAAACTGCCCCGGAGAAACTACTCCTGATGCACCACCACGTCGGCCAGATCGATGGAACCATCGCCCGGAATCGACAGGACCACATCGGCCGCGATGTCTTTTTGAGGAGTAAATGAGAATTTAAATTTCTTCCATTCGGGAGTGGCGCGAATGGCTTGATCCATATATTTCTCGCCGGCGTCCACGAACTGACGCGCGCTTAAATAAACGTCCGTCTTTTTAGCACTGCGAGCCCAGCCATCAATCACGCACTTGCCGCGGCTCTTGCCAATAAAACGCGCACCCCGGACCAATGCCAGTGCCGAGGAGGAGCCGGTGGTGTTGATCTGAACCGCCGTCAACCCAGCCGTCGGCGGGTCACTCAATTGCGTGTAGCTCACATCCAGCGAAGTCGCCCCGCTGCCATCCTCCCAGCCTTTGGGCAGCCAGCCTTGAGATTTTTTACCCTCCCGATTGAAGGTGGTGAAATTGGCGCCAGCCGGACCGAAGGTGGTTACTCCTTTTGCATCCAATCCAATCGCCTTCTGCATCACGTCATATGCTTCTTCCAATTTATTTTCACCCTGCAACACGAGACTGCGGAGCCAGAGCACATCCGGGTTGGAAGGTTCATAAGTCACAGCGAGTTTGGAATAGAATTCCACGCGTTCCGGCTCCTTGACCAACCGGGCCAGTTTCGCCAGCGCCAGCCCGTTGTCGGGCTGCATTTCCAACGCTTCATTCAAGGCATTGGTGCTGCCTTCGGAAACCCGCATATTCACATATTCGGCTACCGTAGTGGAACGGAAAGCGGAAATCGTGCGCTCATTGCGGGCGGCCAGGAACCATTGGCCCCACTTGATATAAGGATCATCCGTGGACCCTTTCGCCAGCAACGCTTGAACTTCCGCCAGCTTGGCATACGCATCGCCGACCAGTTCTGCCCCACCGGCTTCACCCAGACGGAAACCACTGACACCTTCGGCCACGTCCAACAACCACGCAGGCGCAGCCCCAGGCAACGAGATGAGCCACACGCGAGCCGTACGATCTTCCGCCGAGGTGACGATAAACCGGCTGTCTTTGCTGAAATCTCCGGAACGAATCGTCCCGTCGTGTTTGATGATTTGCGTCACCGGCTTCCAACTGATCGAATCCCAGACATGAGCAACTTTTTCGCGGGAAATCGTCAGGACGAACGCGCCATTGTCACTGAAGCTGACGGACCGCACTTCACCTTCATGTTTGAGCGGTTCGGTCACCGGACGTCCGCCGGGCACTACCCAAACGCGGGCCGTTTTATCATCGGAAACCGTGACCACCCGGTCACCATTGGCGTTGAAAGCGGCAGCATTTACAATGGCCTCATGACGAAGCGGTGTGGTCACCGGCTTGCCGGTGGCCGTCTCCCAAACTCGCGCCGTACGATCTTCGGAAGTCGTCACCACATATTTGCCATCCCGGCTGAAGGCCGCAAAACGGATTTCCCCGTCATGAGTCAGCGGACTGCCCACCTGCTTGCCGGTCGCTGCGTCCCAAATCCGGGCAGTCTTGTCGAGCGAAGCGGTGAGCACATACTTGCCATCACTGCTGAACACCGCAGTCTTGATCGCGCGTTCATGACGCATCGGTTGCCCCACTTTCTTGCCGGTCGCTGCGTCCCAAACCTGCGCCGTTAAATCATCTGACGCAGTGACCACGAAATCGCCGCGCGGACTGAACCGGGCCGTGTTGATCGAGCGATCATGCTGCATCGGTTCTCCCACCGGCTTGCTGGTTGCCACATCCCAAATAGTGGCCGTGCGTTCAGCCGCCGTCACCACCCGTTTGCTGTCCGGGCTGAAACTGGCGGTGGTCACGCGATTTTCCTGACGCAACGGTTCCGTCACTGGCTTGCCCGTGGCGATGTCCCAAACCCGCGCCGTGCGGTCATCCGAAGCAGTGACCACATACTTGCCATCATCACTGAAATGGGCATCGGTAACATAACCGTCATGCACAAATGGTAAATTCAACGGGCGGCTACGGGCCACGTTCCAAACCTGGGCCTGATTATTGGCTGAGGCCACCGCGAGGGTTTTCCCATCCGGACTGAAACTGGCATCCCGCACGGCCTTCTCATATTCCACCGGTTCCGTCTGAGGATTGCCGGTCGCCAAATCCCAAATCCGCGCCGTCCGGTCTTCGGAGGCAGAAGTGATCCAACGTGCATTCGGACTGACTTTGGCCTGATAAACCGGAGCCGTGTGGCGCATGACTTCCCCAACCGGTTTCGCGCCCGGCACGTCCCACACGCGCACGCTGCGGTCACTGGAAGCAGTCACCAGATACTTGCCATCCGGACTGAAGGAAACGGAATTCACCCAGTCATCATGCTTCATCGGGTCGCCTAAAAGCGCGCCTGTCGCAGCATCCCATAACCGCGCGGTTTTATCTCCGGAAGCCGTGGCAATATATTTTCCATTCGCGCTGAACACTGCGTCCGAAACCCCGCCGTCATGTTTCAGCGGTTCACCCACCACCATGCCGGTGGTGACATTCCAGATGCGGGCAGAGTTTACGGAAGTAGTCACCAGCAGTTTGCCATCCGGACTGAGGTGGGCTGAATTGACGACGGCATCATGAACCAACGGTTCACCAACTGGCTTGCCCGTCGCCGCTTCCCAGACCCGCGCCGTCTTGTCCCGTGAAGCGGTCGCTACATATTTGCCATCCGCACTAAAACTAGCCGTGAAAACCCAGTCATTGTGCTTGAGCGGATTCCCCAGCCGGTTGCCCGTAGCCACGTCCCAAAGCTGAGCTGTATTATCCTCGGAACCGGTGACGATCGTTTTGCCATCCGGACTGAAACTGGCCGAACGGATCGCATACCGATGGCGCAAAGGAGTTCCCACCAGTTGACCGGTTTTGGCGTCCCACAGGCTGGCTTCGTTTCCGGAAACCGTTAAAAACCTCTTTCCGTCGGGCGCAAATTCCACGTGGCTGACCGGGCCGGCATGCTGCAAGGAAGGCAGCTTGGGCAAGGCCCAATCGCGTTCTGACAGCAGTGACAATATGCGGGCTGTGGCTGAGTAATTCGTTTCGTTATAACGCAACGAACGCGAGAGATAGGCCAGTGCGCGCGCCTCTTTGCCTTCCTCGATCAAACGGGAAGCTTCGTTAAAGAAGGATACAGATAGAGCCGCCTTGACTTCTTTTTCACTTTTTTCCGCGTGTTCCCGTGCGACCTGAGCGGCTTCCAGCGCATCGACAGCGGTTTTCTCAGATGCCTTGGCTTTCTTTTCCGATTCTTTGGCAGCATCACGCGCCAATTCGGCATCCTGTTTGGCGGCGAGAGCGTCCTTCTTGGCGACCTGCTCCTTTAATGCGGCTTGTTCGGCCTCCCGCTGAGCTTGCTCCGCTTTCGCGCGTTGCGCGGCTTCTTCCAATTGCGCCTTCGTCGCCGCTTTTTCCTTGTCCACGGCGATAGCCCGCTGCTCGTCTGCTTTGATTTTTTCCGCGTTGGCACGATCACGTTGCTCGCGGGCTTCGTTCAGGGCGCCTTCTGCGCGATTTTTTTGACTCACCGCCTGGCCAGCGAGTGCAAGAAAGCCAGCCGCCAGCAACCCCACCGCTGTCAAAATCATCCGCGTCTGCCGTGTCTGGCGTTCCTGATCGCGTTGTTTGAGGTCGCTAAAATTAACGCCGAACATCCCGGCCAGCAATTTCAGCCGGGCATTGGCCTTGCCGTCTTTGCCTTTGCGCGCGTCCGCCGCAATCGGCTCCGTCCGTTCATCGGTGGTCCGCTTATTGGAATCCACCTTATAACGCACCGGCTCTGGAAAACATTCCTCCAACCCCAATTCCGGATGTTCGGAAGCATAAGGTTCGCCATCTACGATCAAGCACAGGACACGATCTTCCCGCCCCATGGCTTTGAAAGATTTGATTTCCTCATTGACCCAGCGTGAGGCGACGGATCGGGGAGAACAGATAACAATGAGGTAGCGGGATTGACGCAACGCCTGCGTCAGTTTCTCGCCCAAATCAGCCGAACTGGGCAGTTCATCACGATCCCGGAAAACGGGGTAAGCACGCTTGGGAACTACGCCAGCTTTGGAAGTCTTGCCGACCAGCACTTTCGGAACCCCGTAGGTTTCCAAGGCCTTATGCAACCAGTCCGCCCAGCCCTGATCCGCATGGCTATAGCTGATAAATGCCCAATATTTATACTCGGTATCCGGTTGGGTTGATGACGACATGGTTCTTTAACGGTGCAAATGGGTTACTCCGCAAACCGAGCCCTCGATGGCGACAGCACTTGCAGCGACTCTTCCCCGGTTTTAAACCCAACCCGGCAGTTTCGTTGGCAAAAACCGAGAAAAGCGCCCCGAGCCATTGGCATTTCCTTGTTTGATGCCAGTTTCATCCCAGGTTGTCAAACGTTGTTACTAAAACGACTTGCAAAAGATACATCCTCTCCAGCCGGGTCTTCCCGGCCACTGCATCCGGGGCCATTCCATTTGGCCCCCTCCATCACCTCATTCAGGAGCGATAGATTCGGCATGGACGGGCGTTTGACAGCACGAAACAGTCCATTCACAACTGCGATAATCACTTTTTTATGGTCGTTCACTCCGTTTTCTGGAAGCGTGTCTGGAAATTGCGCAGATAATGGACAGTTCGCCGTACAATCCGAAGCCCCTGGACACTTCCCAGGTGCAACTTGCTGAAGGTCTGGAAAGACTCACCGCCCTCCTGGCTGAGAACGCTCACGATGCCTGGGCCTTCAAATCCTTTAATCAGGGATGGACCTTTGGGGCCACCCGGAACGACCAGCGCAAGCGTCATCCCCGCCTGCTCCCGTTCAAAAATCTGCCGGCCGTTAAACGGAATTCCTACCGGAATGCCGCGCTGGACATGATCAAAGCCCTGCTCGCTCTTGGTTATTCGATTGAATGTCCGGAAGGCGAAGCCATTACTCAAGCGGCTGATTTCGCTGAAAAGGGCAAAAAAGTAATCGCACGCATCAAAAGCTCCAGCTTGAGCGTAGCCCTGCTCCGCAAACTGTGGGAGGAACGCGTTCCCATTGTCTGGTCCAGCAATGTGGAGGTTTACCGCCGGGCTGTGGACGTCGCCCTGAAATTAGGCGAATCGTTTATGGCGTTCGACATTGCCGCCGCTGGATTGCAGACGTTCAAGAACGATCTCCGGTTGGTGCAGCTTCAAGCGCTGGCCTTGGCCCGCACCGGCGCCACCCGCCGCGCCAACGCCATTCTCGATCAGTTGCGGCTTTCCGGCCATCAGGATGAAGAAACGCTGGGCATCCTCGCCCGCACCCACAAAGATTTCTGGCTGCTCTCTGCTGATCCAGATGAGAAGCGCGAGCATCTAAAGACCAGCTTTGAACTTTACGCCGAAGCCTACCAGCGCAATCGCGGTTACTATTCCGGCATCAATGCCGCTTCCATGGCATTGCTCTACCACGAAACCATTACCGCGAAAAAGCTGGCCCGCGAAGTGGCGGATCATTGTCAGGCAGCGCTCGCGAAAATCGCTCCGGAATCAGACGAACGTTATTGGCTGGAAGCCACGCTGGCCGAAGCCGCGCTCATCCTCGGCGACTTGCCCCGGGCCGAAGAATATTACCGCCGCGGCAGCGAATTCAGCGGCCAAAGCTCCGTTGTCATCAGCCGCACCCGCAGTCAGGCGCGCCTGCTGCTCGAAGCGCTGTGCGGCAATCCCAGCCAACTCGACCACTGCTTCATTTTGCCGCGCATCGTGGTCTTCTCCGGCCATATGTTTGATCGCGCCGGACGCAAACAACCGCGTTTTCCACAAGCGTTGGAATCGGCAATCCGTGAGGAAATCCGAGCGGACCTCGCGGAACAACGCGCGCAAGTCGGTTACTCGTCACTCGCTTGCGGTGCGGACATGATCTTCGCGGAATGCCTGCTGGAACGCGGCGGGGAAGTCAACATCGTGCTGCCCTTCAAGAAAGAGGATTTTAAAGAATCGAGCGTCGAAATTATGCCCGGACCGGAACTGGGCGAACGTTTTGAACGCATTCTCGAAAATGCCGCGACGGTCACCATTCTGAACGAGCGCGGTGACGCCAAAGACGGCGCCGCTTACGACTATTGCAATCAAGCTCTCAGCGGGCTGGCCCTGCTCAAGAGCCGTTTCCTCGGCATGGACGTCGTTCCCATGGTCGTCTGGGACGGCTTGCGCGGCGATGGCCGCGGCGGCACGCAATCATTCGTTGATTTCTGGCAGAACCGGCGCGAAACCCAGGTAAAAATCGTGTCCCTCAGTGAACACCTGACCAAACTCGCTCCGCCTCCGGCTGCAAAACCGGCCGCGAAAGCACACACGCATCCAGCCCCGGCCCCGGTGGAAGTTCCCGCGGAATCACAGGAAATCAAAGCGATGATCTTTGCCGACATCGTGGGTTACACCAAGCTCTCGGAAATCCAAATTCCGCTTTTCGTAAAACACTTCCTCGGCAAAGTCGCAGAACTGATGGACTCAATGAAAAACAGTCCGATCCATCAGAATACGTGGGGTGACGCCGTGTGCTGCGTGTTTGATCAGGTTTCCGATGCGGGCGTCTTTGCCCTCAACCTGCGTGACCTCGTCTGCCATACCGATTGGAGCCAGTGCGGTCTGCCCAATGATCTCAACATCCGCATTGCCCTCCACGCTGGCCCGGTCTTTCCTTGCTACGATCCAATCCTGAAGAAACGCACCTTCAATGGTTCTCATGTAAACCGCACGGCCCGCATCGAGCCGATTGCGGAAGAAGGTCAGATCTATGCGAGCGAAGCTTTCGCCGCGTTGGCCACGGCGGATGGGGTGGCGGAATTTACTTGCGATTACGTGGGTACCAAGCAGCTCGCCAAACAGTATGGGGTCATTCCCGTGTTCCTCGTCCGGCGCTCGATTACGCAATAGCCCTCAGCCTGCACTGGCCACGGCCCGCAACTCCTCCTGCAACCGTTCCACCGGCAAACCAACTACATTCGAATACGAACCGGAAATTCCCTCCACGATCATCTCGCCCTGATCCTGAATCGCGTAAGCCCCGGCTTTATCGAGCGGCTGGATCACCGCCAGATAACGGTCGATTTGCTCCGTATCCAGTTTGCGGAACGTCACGCTCGTGCTGACCACGAACAACCGCTGGTGATGCCCACGCAATTTCAGCAGGCATACGCCTGTGACCACCTCATGTTTATGCCCCTGCAACTCGCTCAACATGCGCCGCGCGTCCGTCAGGTCCGCCGGCTTGCCATACACCCGTGCGCCCAGGCTGACGACGGTGTCCGCCCCCAGCACAATCGAATCCGGATGCTTCTTGGCCACCGCCCGTGCTTTGCGATACGCGTTCAGTTGGCAAATCTCGTGCGGCGTCAAAAAATCCGCATGTGTCTCCGGCGTGGGCGCAGTAACCACCGTGAAATCCACCCCGATCTGCCGCAGCAATTCCGAACGCCGGGGTGAACCGGAGGCGAGAATAATAGCAGGCAAACTCATGCGTTCATCCAGGTTCAAGTCGCAGCCGCAGTTTCCAACACTTCGCGGAATCGTGCTAATTTCGCTTCAAATTCCCGGTCCGTCAAAACCGGTTGCGCCCCTTCCGTCACCACGTCCGGCTCCAATTCAATCCACGATTTGCAACCACCGTACGACGGCAACATCGGCAAATCCATTAACTGCGGCAACCGGAACACCCGCACGGCCAGCGCATAAATTGCCTTCTCCCTGCCCCAATCAAAACGTTCCGCAATCACTTCATCCCGCCAGACATGTTGTCCACGCAAGCGCTCGGCAGCCGCCAGCGAGTCCAATCGCTGCCATGCCGTAATTTCCGCAAAGTATTGAAGGTGCAACCGCTCCTTGGCCGGAAAACCGGGTGCTATCAAATCATACCGGGCCTGCGCCGACGGCAGCACCGCTTCCCGCTGCTGATGAAATAACGTCGGGAACAGCAGAAACTGCGGATGATCCACCTGGAATCCACCCCGTCCTTCGCTGATGCCGCCTTTGCGCAAAATGATGATCTGCTCACCACGGCCCAGCGCATCCACAATCACTGCCCATTCTTTGAATGCCGTTCGCATATCGTTCACTATATCGCCAGTCCGTCCATCCGTCGAGCGGCCATCCGGGGGATTTCACCCCCGTTGACCGCTTCCACGCTTGCCACCGCGTGGACCTTTCCCTATTTTCGCTGCCAGCGCATTCACTTTATGAACACAAAAGTCCGCCTTCAATTGTCCATAATGATGTTCCTCGAATTTTTCATCTGGGGAGCCTGGTATGTCACGGCCCCCAATTATTTGGGCACCATCGGATTCAACGCGGGCGACTTCGGCTGGACTTACTCCGTGGGCCCCATCGCCGGTATGATCGCGCCATTCTTCGTCGGCATGATCGCTGACCGCTTCTTTCCTGCCCAGCGCGTTTTAGGCGTGATGCACCTGGCCGGAGCCGCGCTGATGTTGCTGGCCGCTTCCATGATGAAAGGCGGGCAATCGCCGAATTCGATCAACATCACCTTCTTCGCCTACATGCTCACCTATTTCCCCACGCTCGCGCTCACGAATACCATCGCCATGAAAAACATGGTGGATTCAGAAAAAGAATTCCCCGGCATTCGCGTCTTGGGAACCATTGGCTGGATCGCGGCAGGTCTGGCTTTGAGCCGATTGAAATGGGACTCGTCGATTAATATGTTTTACCTCACGGGCGGGGCTTCGCTCTTGTTAGGGTTATTTAGTTTCGCACTGCCGCACACGCCGCCCATTGGCTCCGGTCCGGTTTCCGCCCGGCAAATCCTCGGTCTCGACGCTCTGGTACTCTTGAAAGATCGCTCCTATTTCACCTTCATGGCCGCCTCTGCGCTGATCTGTATCCCCCTCGCCTTCTATTACCAGATCACCAGCCGCGTCGTAGAACTTACGGGCTTGCCGGTGGGGCAAACCATGTCTTACGGGCAAATGTCGGAATTCTTTTTCATGCTCGTCATGCCCTTTTTCTTCCGTCGCCTCGGAGTCAAGTGGATGCTTGCCGCCGGCATGCTGGCCTGGGTCGTGCGCTATTCCCTGTTCGCCTTTGGCGCTACCGATGAAGTCCGCTGGATGATTCTAGCGGGCATTGTGATTCACGGTATCTGCTATGACTTCTTTTTCGTCACCGGCCAGATTTACACCGATCAGATCGCCCCCAAACATATTCGCGCGCAAGCGCAGGGCATGTTGGTGTTATTCACGCTTGGATTGGGGATGCTGATCGGCGCTCAGGTCGCCGGGAAAATCGAAACGCAACATACGCCGTCCGCCTCCCACGCCTTTGCCGACCAGGTAAAAGCCAAGGGCAAAGAAATCGATGCCGCAACCGCCCAACTCGCCGCTGCTAAAGGCCCTGAGAAAACGGCTCTGGAAACTCAAATCGCCGCCCTGCAAACCGCTCAAGCCGAAGCTCGCAAACAGGAACTGAAGGCAATTGAATGGAAGCCCTTGTGGGGCAAGCCTGCCATTTTTGCCGGGATCATCCTCGTCCTCTTTGTCCTGCTATTTAAGGATACGCGGAAGCCGGAAGGTGCTGCGGGAAAAGCTTCCTGACCACCCTGACGCGCTGTATAGGTCACCAACGCAACTATTTGTTCGCCAATCCGTCAGGCAAAATAGCTGGCACCGATTTTTTCCCACAATACTTCTTGCGCGAGCCGAGGTTCGCACACTATATTGCTGCTCCTTGATCGCGGGGTGGAGCAGCCCGGTAGCTCGTCAGGCTCATAACCTGAAGGCCGTAGGTTCAAATCCTACCCCCGCAACCAATTTTCAGCCTCTCTTGTTCGCAAGAGAGGCTTTTTTGTGCAGAAGACTGAAAATGGGATCGCGACGCCTTGGCTCATAATCCCGCACGCGGGACCGTAGGTTCAAATCCTACCCTCGCAAAAGAGCGCCACCGAGCCTGAAATAAGCCAGACACCACCTTCCCGATGAAGACGAAACTCCGTCGAACTCTGAACTCAACTTGTTCGGATTTCTTTCGGGTTTCGTCATTCGGTAATTCGTCATTCATCAAATAGCTCTGCCAATTAGTGCCCCATCCGTGCTAATTCGTGTCACCTCATTCTTTTTTGAACGCCCGGTTTAGGATTTCATTATTTCTCAATTTTCCCGATCGCTTTCTCGCTGGCGTCCCGCACCAACGCGCTCGGATCATTCAATTGCCCCTTCAGCAAGGGCAGCGCGTCGCGGGCCGACGGCCCCATCTCACCCAACAGTTTTGCCGTTTGAAATCGCGTATAAGTGCCATCCGTTTTTAACCACCCCTGCAACGTCGGCAACAGCGCTTCCGTCCGATGCGAAACCGACCATAACGCCTCCGCCGCCCTCAGGTGAGTTTCCACCACCGGATCCGCCAGCAACCCGGTGATGGCAGGCACCGCCGGTGCGGCTCTGCCGCCTAATTTGCGCAAGGCCTTCAACACTTCCGACTGCACCTCAGGATCGTGGTTCTTCAAAAGTGAGATCAGTTCCGGTACCCGTTCCGCTTCCGCCGGATCAACCTGGTCGAGGAATTGAAAAACCCGCAAGAGGGAAAGCATTGGGTCGCGGGGCATTTTACCCAGTCCGGGCTTTAAAAACGTGCCGGAAACCGCCCTTTGCGGCTCAATTTGACGAAGTGCGTTCGCGGCTTTTACACGGATAATTGGCTGCGATGCACTGAGCATTCCCTGGAGGGTGGGCAACGCCTCGTGAGCCGTTGGCCCCAGTTTTGCCAGCCCGGCTATGGAATAATTCCTCGCAACCAAATCCGGCGATTGCACCCCCGCCAAAAAAACCGGGATTAGCTCAGCCGCTGCCGTCTTTCCCCATTGCGACAAACTCACCGCCGCCCCCACCCGGACTTTCAGGTCCGCATCCCGCAACGCTGAACGGAGTTGCGGTTCAAATCGCGCCGCTTCCGCGGGGAATTTCCCCAATGCCCGGAACGCCTGCATCCGGACATACGGCTGGGCATTGGTCAAGGCCGCCTGAATCAAAGGCAGCGGCGTTTCATTGCCCGGCGGCAGTGCGTCAA
Source organism: Verrucomicrobiota bacterium (assembly GCA_048497895.1). Classification (GTDB taxonomy): domain Bacteria; phylum Verrucomicrobiota; class Verrucomicrobiia; order Limisphaerales; family JBEHZA01; genus JBEHZA01. Next base: position 1,198 of record JBEHZA010000025.1, on the reverse strand, counting down.
ATCCATTGGCCACGTTGCTGAAAATCCATGCCTGCGAATCCTGCGGAATTTTTTCGCACAACCGGGCCATTACCTCGCGATCTTCCGGCGCAATCGCCAGCAACGCGCAGGCGGCATGACTTCGCACATTCGGATCTTCATCCTCCAGCGCAGCGAGCAACTCAGGAATTGCCGGCTTCGCATCCGCCCCCATCGCCTGCAAGGCAATCGCCGAACCACTGCCCGCAAAATACCCGCGTGGAACCCCGCCTAAATCCAACACCAGTTTAGCTGTCTTTTTCGGCAGCCGGGTCGCCACGCTCACCACGAAATCTTGAAGTTTTGGATGTCTCCCCCGGCCCGTAATCCGGACTGTTTTCGTTAGCGCCGGAATCGCTCCCGGCCCCAGTTCGCCAATCGCTTCATAGGCTTTCTCCTGTACGCTTCCATCGACACTGTTCAATTCCTCCACCCAGACACTTGCCTTTCGTCCGTGATAAACCGGTTCCCGCCAGAAAAAGGCGGCCAGCACCAATCCCATCCCGACAAATACTATCCACCAGAACCATCGTCGTTTATAGGGAAAAGCCATGTCGATTTTGTCAGCTCACGTTCCGCTCCCTTCCGGCAGACTGCTTACGCCGGAATTACGCCGGGATTAGAAAAACCTCCTTGTTCTTACGCGCTCCCCTTACGGTCGTTACTCTCATCCGGCATTCAAAAAACGACCAGCTTCTATGGGTTTTGCCGGAAAATCCCCGCCTCCGGCACCAGTTCACTCCCTCCCCAATTAGTACCCCATCCGTGCTAATTCGTGTCTCCCCTTACTTCCCGCTTTTCTTGAGATGCTTGTCAAAAAATGCCAGCAACGCCGCATCCGCCTTTTTCAAATATTCACCCCCGAACCCATGCGGTGCGCCTTCCAGCGTCAACAACTCCACCTCCACTTCGCTCGCCTTTAGTTTATCCCGCATCCAGATCGCCTGTTCGTAATTTACGTACTTGTCATCCGTGCCATGCACCAGCAACGTCGGGGCCGCATCCGGCGTCACCCAATACAGCGGACTGCTCACGATATGTTGCCGACGTGCCTGCTCCAGATCCCCTCCGAGAAACAACGGCAACACCTCCGCCGCATCCACACTCTTGCCGTAAGACTTCGTAAAATCACTCGGCCCATAATAATTCACCACGCACGACACCGCGCTGGAAAAACCCG
>JBEHZA010000024.1:0-21843 GCA_048497895.1 Verrucomicrobiota bacterium | reverse complement strand
ATCGCGAACGGTGTCGATCGGCGCCTTTAGAAAGCGATCCAGACGCTGGGTGGCACGAACTCCGTGGGTAAACAACAATTGTTGCTCGGCCCCTGGTTGCATGGTGGCTATCCCAAACCGAACAAGGTCGGTGACATGGTTTTTCCGGACAATGCGAAGTTCGATTTCGTTGAGCACATGATTCGCTGGTTCGATCATTATTTGAAGGGGGTGGACAACGGCGTGGAAAAAGATGCTCCAGTGCGTTATTACGTGATGGGGGCGATGGGCGAACCGGATGGCCCGGGTAATCTCTGGCGTTCCACTACCAATTGGCCACTGCGCACTTTCAGCCGGCTCTACTATTTTCACGAGGGTGGGAAATTAATTTCGACTTCACCGACGATGGCAGCTTCGGCGACGTCATATATCAGCGATCCGCTGAATCCGGCGAAAATTCCGTACACCTCGTTTCCTGGCGCGCGCAATGCGCAGGATTTTGAGACACAGACCAACGTGTTGACCTTTACCACTGAACCGTTGAAAACAGCGGAAGAATGGACCGGTAAAGTGGCAGCGGAAATTTACGTTTCTTCCACGGCCAAAGATTCAGATTTCATTGTGCGGTTGACGGATGTGTATCCCGATGGGCGTTCAATTCTCATTATGGACATGATTCGCCGGGGGCGTTATCGCGAAGGGTTTGAACACGAAAACCTGCTGGAAGCGGGCAAGGTGTATAAGCTCACTTTTGACGTGGGGTGGTTGAGCCAGAGCTTCAATAAGGGCCACCGTATTCGCATCACAGTCGCCAGTATGGGCGCGCCTTTTTATGAACCCAACCCGCAAACGGGAGAACCGTTTACACTCGATTTTCCGTCGAACGCCGTCGTCGCGACGAACAGCATTTATCATAACCGTAATTATGCTTCGCGCATTATCGCTCCCATTCCTCAGGACCTGACGCCGGCTATTGGCATTACGCGGCCCAAACCGAAAACCGCACCGCCCACAGGAACCAGACCGGGCGTTGCGCCAGTTGCTCCGGCGGCTCCGGGTGCGGTTCCTGCGCGGAAAACGACGACCAATTGACGGCAGAGAGATACGGTTATTATTAGCCTTTTATCCATTTAACTATGACCACCCTGACTCGAAATGTTGCCACTCTGATCCACTCCCGCGCGCTCTTGGCCGGAGCGATGCTCTGTTCGTTAAGCCTCTTTGGCGCGGAAACTCAACCGGCTTCGACCAACTGGGTTTTCAAGCTGGTCACCGAGCGGACGAACTCGCTCTATAAATTGGATGAAGAAGTGAGCTTCAAGTTCGAGGTGAAACAAGGCGGGCAGGCCGTTACGTCCGGCAAGGCGGATTACGTGCTGGATGACGAGGGCCCTAATCAATTGGGTAAAGGACAGGTGACGCTCGGTGATGCGCCAGTGGTGATCAAAGGGAAGATGTCGCAACCGGGTTTTTTGCGCTGCCGGGTCAGTTATAAATTGCCTGATGGCAAAACGACGAACCTGCTGGCCGCAGCGGGGATTTCACCGGAATTAATCAAACCGAGCTTGCCGGTGCCGAATGATTTCGACGCCTTTTGGGCGGATCAAAAAGCGAAATTGGCCAAGGTGCCGATGAATCCGAAGTTAACGTCCGTAAAATCTCCGGCGAAAGAATTGGAATGTTTCGATGTGCAGGTGGATTGCCTGGGCGGCGCGCCGGTGTCCGGTTATTTGGCCAAACCGGTGGATGCGAAACCGAAGAGTCTGCCGGTGATTCTGTTCGTGCATGGCGCGGGTGTGCGGAGTTCGCAAATTGGCTCGGCGGTGAATGGTGCGAAGAACGGGATGTTAGCCATGGATATCAACGCGCATGGGATTCCCAACGGGCAACCCGATAAATTTTACACCGATCTCGCCGAGGGAAAACTGAAGGACTATCGCTATGCCGGTAGGGAGAGCCGTGACACCTGCTATTTTCTGGGAATGTATCTGCGCCTCGTGCGGGCGATTGATTTCCTGACTTCGCAACCGGAATGGAATGGTAAGGTGGTGATTGTGACCGGTCACAGTCAGGGTGGGGGACAATCACTGGTGGCGGGTGGACTTGATCCACGCGTGACGATTATCGCCGCGGGCGTGCCGGCGATGTGTGATCACTCAGGCTTGGTAGTCAACCGTATCAACGGCTGGCCGAAGCTCGTGCCTAACGGCGCGGATGGCAAACCTGATCCGAAGATTCTGGAAGTGGCCCGTTACTTTGACGCCGTGAATTTCGCGACGCGTTGCAAAGCGGACGCCATGATGAGCGTGGGTTTCATCGACAGTACGTGTCCGCCGAGTTCCTGTTATTCCGCCTACAACCAATTGCGCGGCACCAAGGAAATCATTCACGAACCGTTGATGGGCCACGCGGCGCCGCCGCAAATTCAGACGGCGTTTATGAAGATGATTGTGGAGCATGCGAAGAAGCAGGGGATGTAAGTTGTCGGCTTGGAAGATGCCTTCACCCGACGCCAGTCTTGTGTTCAGCTCTGGAACAAAGGTAAGGTTCATTTGCGTCAGGGCAATCGGGTTTGACTTTACCGGAACTACCATAGGGTTTTTGCCGCGCCAGCTTGCCTAAAATAGTGCATGCGCCACTTACGACAATTAATGATGGTGATCGTTGGCGGCTTCGTCGGCGGGGTGCTTGGAATCCTTGCGACAGTCGCGGTCACGTTGCTGGTCCAGATGCTTTCACCGAATGATAAGAGCGCGGGCAGTGTCGCCATCGTCATCATACTATTCCTGCCCGCAGGAATCTTTGTCGGACTGATCGTTGGAGCAATCAAAGGCAGGAAAGCGCTATTGCCGCCCTTGCCAGCCGTTCTCCAACCACCGGGTTTGCCTCGCGTTCCAGCCACCCTCCAACTACCTCCGTTGCCTATCGAAGTGGAAGAGGATATTTTTTCGGTCACCATAATACTGAAAGAAGGCACTTCTGTTCCCGGAAAATTTTCTGTTCGCGCCAATGGTCGCTGTCTCGTCCTCACTTTTGGAGATCGTTCCCTTATGGAGAAAGCTCCGGATACTTTTGAAGCTCTAGTTCAAATCCGGCGAGGACTGGATGGGGAGGGAATAAAAATCCTTTGTTATGGAGCGTGCAAAGACGTTCGACCATCTGGCATGTCACGTTCCATGTGCGGCGGCGTTCAAGCCTATCGTTTCGCTTTGGGACGGAAACCGACTCGAAATGACCTGGTTCATATTTTTGAAACCGGGCCGGATGTGGTTCCGGTGACGGTCGCAGAGCAGGAACAATACTTTGATATGTGGGTGAGAAGTGTATCAAATCCAGCTTAGCACTCCGTTTACAACCAATTGTGTGGTGAAGACCAAATCTTGCACGAACCGTTGACGGGCTCCACCGCAGATTCAGACTGCGTTTATGAAGATGATTGTGGAGCATGCGAAGAAGCAGGGGATGTAGGGTTTGACCGGGGTAGAAAGAGGAATTGGTAACCACGAAATACGCGGAATGAGAGTGATTTCGGCGGGATACGCGGACTCGGCGGTCCGCGCTCCGGGAGGCAGGCAAGATGCCTGCGGTACGGCAGTCGGGACGACTGCGCTACAAGGGAGGGCTTATTCGCGATTTAGCTAATCGATTGCTTTTAGGCGGACTTTGGTGGGGTGATTAGTTCATTTACAAACCCGCGATTTTTCTTAATCCTGCTGGTTTGATAAACGAGCGGAATCGATTTGCATGAGTAACCAAACTTTGAAGCGGTGCCGGATTATTGCGGAGTTCACGTCCAATCACCTGGGCGATGATCGTATTATCACCTCGATGTTGCAGGAGGCGAAGCGCGTGGGCGTCGATGTGGTGAAATTTCAATCCTGGCAGGCGAGCCAGTTGCGCAAGGATTTTCCGGATTACGAGGCCACGTTCGCGCGGCACAAGAGCGCTGAGCTTACGGACGAGCAGCATCGCCGTATCATCAAGCAGTGCCAGGAGATGGGCGTGGAATTTCTGACGACGTGCTTCGATGTGAACCGGGTGGATTTCCTCGCGTCACTGGGATTGAACATGATCAAGGTGGCAAGTCCGGATGCGACGAGCTGGACGCTGATCGAGAAGCTGGCGCAGAAATTTCAGACGCTGATTATTTCCACAGGTTTGATCACGAGCGCGGAGTTGGGCGAATTGATGAAGCGGGTGGACCCGAAGCAGGTCGTGTTGCTGCATTGCATTTCGCTGTATCCGACGCCGCTGGACCAAGTGAATCTGGCGCGGATGGAATACATTCGGGAACATGGTTTTCGCGCGGGCTTCAGTGACCACACCGAAGGAGCGGAGGCCGCAATGCTGGCCGTGGCGCGCGGGGCGGAATTCATTGAGAAACATTTCACGCTGAACAAGGCGCTGCCGGGCAGGGATCAACAAATGTCCGCGACGCCAGACGTGTTCCAGCAAATCTGCCGCTGGCGCGATCAGGTGCAAACGATGATGGGCCAGCCAGTGCGCGAATTGACGGAGACGGAGAAGAACATCCGCAATATTTACGTGGGCAAGTGGGGCGACAACCGCGCGGCGAAGTAAGTTCCGATCCATTCAGGTTTATTCATGGCCACGAAGAGATTATTTATTGCCGGGCATCGCGGATTGGCGGGCAACGCCTTGATGCGTTACTACGGTCAGCGACCGGAGTGGGAAGTGATCACCCGCCCGCGCGCGGAGTTGGATCTGGCCGATGCGCACGCGGTGCAGCGCTTCTTTGAAACGGAGCGACCGGAGTATGTGATTCTGGCGGCGGCCAAGGTGGGCGGGATCAAAGCGGCCTACACTTACCCCGTGGAATTTCTGCTGGATAACCTGAAGATTCAAACGAACGTCATTGAAGCGGCGCATCTGTACCAGACGCGCAAGCTGCTGTTCCTCGGCAGCACGTGCGTTTATCCGAAAGCCGCAGCCATTCCGATCAAGGAAGAATCGTTGCTCACGGGGCCGATGGAAATTACGAACGAATCGTATTCTGTGGCGAAAATTGCGGGCATTAAATTGTGCCAGGCGTACCGGCAGGAGTATGGACGCGATTTCATTGTGGCCATGCCGGCGAATTTATTCGGGCCGTTCGATAATTTTGATCCGGAACATTCGCATGTATTGCCTTCGCTGATGCGGCGGTTCCATGAAGCGAAGCGGCAGGGAATGCCTTCCGTGACGCTTTGGGGCACGGGCAAACCACGGCGCGAATTTGTGTTTGTGGATGATCTGGCGGATGCCTGCGCGTTTCTGCTGGATCACTATAGCTCCGGAGAAATTATTAACCTGGGCATGGGCGAAGACCATAGCATCAAGGAATTGGCGGAGATTTTGAAAGAGATCGTGGGTTATCAGGGGGCGTTGAATTGGGACACCAAACAGCCAGATGGCAATCCGCAACGGCTCCTCGATATTTCCAAACTGCGCGAGCTGGGCTGGCAAGGCAAAACCCCGTTTCGCGCCGGTTTGGAAGCGACTTACCGCTGGTTTTGCGAAAACGTCGATACCCGGGCCCGGTTGTAAATCCGCTTTCCCTTCACAACGACGCTTGTCAGCAGGCGGCTTACCCCCTAGTTTAGAGGCCGTTTCTTTATGGGCGCACAAAGTTTCAAACCTATTTTGGTGACACGGACGACCTGCCGCATTTGCGGTTCGAAATCATTGACCCCGGTCGTCAGTCTCGGCGATCAATTCATTGGCGGCGTGCTGGCGAGCGAAGACGGCACGGCGTTCATCAAGCGCAAGGTGCCGCTGGATCTCGTGCGATGCGATCCCGGCATGGATCAGGAAGCCTGCGGGCTGGTGCAAATGCGCCACACGGTCCCGCCCAAGGTGCTTTACCATAAATATTATTACCAATCGGGCATCAACCAATCGATGCGCGACAATCTGGCTTCCATCGCGCGCCTCGCGGAAAGCCACGTTTCGCTCGAACCGGGCCATCTGGTGCTCGACATCGGTTGCAATGACGGCACGTTGCTGCAATCGTACAAAACATCCGGCCTCCGTTTGCTGGGGATTGATCCTTCGGACGTCGCGCTGCAAGCCCGCGAAAAGGGATTGCAAGTGGTGAATGATTTCTTTTCCGCGCGCGCGTTTCACTCGGCGTATCCGGATGACAAGGCACGGGTCGTCACGAGCATTTCCATGTTCTACGATCTGGAAAATCCACACGCGTTTGTGGAGGACATCCGCTCCGTGCTGCATGAGCGGGGGATTTGGATTCTGGAGCAAAGCTATTTGCCTTCCATGCTCAAGATCAATTCGTTCGATACGATCTGTCACGAGCACCTGGAATATTATTCGCTCGCGGCCTTGGAACGGCTCTTCAGCGATCATCATTTGGAAGTGCTCGACGTGCATTTGAACGACGTGAATGGCGGCAGCTTCCGTCTGGTCGTCGGTCATGCCGGTAAACACACGATCAAGCCAGAAGCGAATGACCGCACGCAGGAATTGCGTTTGCGCGAATTTGAGATGGCACTCGATACTGATGCGCCTTACGCCGAGTTCCGCGCGAACATCGAAAAGATCAAAGCCGATTTAAACGCGTTCCTCAAAAAAGCGAAGGCGGAAGGCAAACTCGTCCACGGTTACGGCGCTTCCACCAAGGGCAGCACGACGCTGCAATATTGTGGGGTGAATTCAGAATTGCTGCCGGCCATTGCGGATCGCAATCCGCGCAAGTGGGGCAGTTACACCATCGGCACGAATATCAAAATCATCTCGGAAGACGAATCGCGTCAATTGAAGCCGGATTACTATCTGGTGTTGCCGTGGCACTTCATGGATGAGTTTGTAAAACGCGAAAGCGAGTTCCTGGGTCGCGGTGGCAAATTTGTCGTCCCGATGCCCAAAGTTCATTTAGTGGGATAGACGGTGTTTATTGTAAATAGTTGATAATTAAACTTTTATAAAAACTTTCTCGTATTGAGAAAGTTTTCCAAGGTGGTAAGTGAAGTGACGAAACGCAGAGCGCGTTTCGTGGGGGTCTTTCTTCTAATTCTATTCGAGCTGCGCAGTCATTTTCCAAAGTGAGTTGGGAACGGAAAATGGCGCCAAAAATGACCGTCCGCAGGGAGTTAAGTCCACGTCAAAACTTTTTTGCAACTTCCCGCCGGGCTGCTGTGTTGTGAGAGGAGAAAGACGTTGCCAGTGTAACCAAAGCCGGTGGGAGGCGTTTCCTCCACCGTAACAGGAACGGGCCGTCAGCGTCATATAAATGCAATGAATCATTTTGGAACCAGCGTCTGGATAAAGAGTTAGATAACTCCAGCCGCCCGGGTGATAGCCCCTCCAAATTAGCGAACGAACCCAAACTACCCTACGAAGGAAATTGACCTATGATCATGGCCGACATTTTAAAGATTTTTCTGATCATCATCGGATATCTGCTTATTTTCATCAGCTACTGGCTGATTTCACAGGCGTTGTTCCCGGCGCTGGTAGCCAGTTCCCGGTCGCAGTATGCGAGACCTTTCCGCATCACGTTGATTGGTCTGGCTGTCTCTGCTCCCATGCTCATTGGCGGGTTGATCATTATGAACCTGCCGAATCCGGTGGTGAAGATCATCGGCGGCACGATTGCTGGCATTCCGGTGATGTTTGGTCTGGCCGGTTCGACTGGTCTTTGCCAGCGCATCGGCATGGGTCTGCCTTCGCCGTTGGACAGCACGCAACCCTGGCGCGGTGTGTTGCGCGGCGGCATTGTGCTGACGCTGACGTATTTGCTGCCGTTTGTTGGCTGGTTCGCAGTGCCGATTTGGGTGCTGGTGAGCGGTTGTGGCGCGGTGGTGGTTTCGCTCATGAACAGCCGCAAGCTGAAGCCGGAGGCGCAGACCTCGTCCATGGGCTTTGAACCTGTTAAGGAGATGGCTTAATGAGCCTCACGCGGCGACATTTTTTACAGCTCGGGAGCAGCGCCGCGTTGCTGGCAACGGTGGGCTGCAACAAAATCCCCACGGATTTGCTGAGCTATCGGGTGTCGGCTGATACCCAGGGCCCTTTCCAGCCGCCCGTTACGGATTCGATTGATCGCGTCAGTCATTATCTGAACCGGCTGACCTTTGGCCCGCGTCCGGGTGATTATCAGCGTGTTCGTTCGTTGAGCAAAGATGCGGATGCCGCTGCTGAGGCCTTTCTCGCGGAGCAACTCGCGCCGGAAAAGATCGACGATTCATCGGCCCAAAAAGCGGTGTTGCGTTTTGAAACGTTGAACGAACCGGTGGGGGAATTATTCGAGTATCAGGAAACGCTGCTCTTGAGCGATCTCGTGCGTTCCACGCTGGTGCGCGCCACGTTTTCCGAGCGTCAACTTTATGAGGTGATGGTGCAGTTCTGGAGTGACCATTTTAACATTGATCCCTCCAAGGGTGATTGCAAATGGCTCAAGACGGCGGATGATCGCGAGGTCATTCGTCAGCATGCGCTGGGGCGGTTTCCGGAAATGCTGCGCGCTTCCGCGCTCAGTCCGGCGATGCTCTGGTATCTCGATGGCCGCGTGAACCGCAAGGAATCCGGCAAAGATAAGCCGAATGAAAATTACGGCCGCGAATTGCTCGAACTGCACACGCTCGGCGTCCATGGCGGTTATTCGCAACGGGACGTGATGGAGGTAGCCCGTTGTCTCACAGGCTGGACGGTGCGTTCCAATAATCCGAAGTACGAAATCGGCAAAGTGGAATTTAAACTGGATCAGCACGATCACGGTGCGAAGGAAGTGCTGGGCCACGTGATCCCGGCCATTCCCATCAGCCTCAAACACGAAGAGCGTGAAAAGCTGGGCAAAGCGGAGTTGGATCAGGTGCTGGAAATTGTCGGTCTGCATCCGGCGACGGCCCGCCATATCGCCACCAAATTATGCCGCCGTTTCATTGCGGATGAACCGCCGACAGCGGCTGTCGAGGTGGTGGCCAGCGCGTTCCTCAAGAGCCAGGGTGAGATCAGCACTACTTTGCGTGCGCTGTTTGCGACGACGGAATTTCAAACGACGCGTGGCAACAAATTCAAGCGGCCTTTCAATTTCATGGTTTCCGCTTTGCGGGCGACGGGCGCGACGACGGATGCGGATAAATCGCTCACCGATTATCTCCTGCGCATGGGGCATGCGCCGTTTCATTATCCCACGCCCGATGGTTATCCCGAGCACACAGCTCCGTGGCTTGCTACGTTATTATGGCGCTGGAATTTCTCCGTTGCGCTGACCGAAAATCGCGTGAAAGGCACGAAGATTGATGCTGACACGCTCCGGAAAAGTCTTGGCGGCGATGCCGGGCTGATGGCCCACATGCTCGGACGCAAACCCACAACGGAAGAAGCCGAGAGTTATCATCACTCCGGCGCGGGGCTGGCGTTGCTGCTGGCTTCACCCTCATTTCAAAGGTGCTGATATGGCCCAGGTACAAAGTTTTATCACCGGCAATGGCGACAATCAGCGCACGCTTATTGTCGTTTTCCTCCGTGGCGCGGCGGATGGTCTCAATATCGTCGCGCCCCTCGAAGACGATGGTTATTACAAAGCCCGCCCGCGCATTGCGATTTCCCGGAAAGAGGCGGTGCCGCTCAACGGATTTTTCGGGCTTAATCCCATCCTGAAAGATTTGCAGCCCGCTTATAAGGACGGTTCGCTGGCGATTATTCACGCCATTGGTTCCGAAGACAGCACGCGTTCGCATTTTGAAGCGCAGGATTTGATGGAGCACGGCGGAATGGTGGCGGGTGGATGGCTCGGCCGTTTTCTCCGGGCGCGTCCAGATTTCGTGAATGGTCCGCTCTCGGCCATCGCCATGGCACGATCAGTGCCGGAATGCTTGCGCGGCGCGCCAGCAGCAACCGTGATGGAATCGCTGGATGATTTTTCCATTGGCGATAACAAAACTTCGCTCGTCAATGAATTGACCCGGCTCTACGGCATGGCGGGCGGCAATCTGGGCGCTTACGCCAAGGATACTTTTGAGGCGATGCGGCGTATTGAAGAATTGCGCCACGCCCGCTATTCACCGGCGCACGGCGCGGAATATGGCACGGATGATTTCTCCAATGGCCTGAAACAAATTGCCCGTTTGATCAAAGCCCGCGTGGGTTTGGAAGCGGCTTCCGTGGATTTGAATGGCTGGGATTCCCACCTCAATCAGGCCGCCGTGATGGACCCGATGATGGCGCGTTTGAACAAAGGCTTGTCCGCTTTTTACAAAGACATGGGCCAAATGATGGCGACCACCACGGTGGTAGTAATGACCGAGTTTGGCCGGCGGGTGGAGGAGAACTCTGCATTCGGCACCGACCATGGCCGGGGCAGTGTGATGTTTGTGTTGGGCGGCGGCGTCAAGGGTGGCCGGGTGTTGGGCAAATGGCCGGGATTAACGAAAGAAGTGCTGGAAGGTCCGGGCGATCTGCCGGTGACCACCAACTACCGCAACATCCTCGCGCCGATTCTGCAACGACACGGAGCCAAGGGCACTCTCGATCAAGTCTTCCCTCAGTTCGACCTGCAACCTGTGGATATTTACGGGTAAGAAAACTGTTAAAACAGTTTTATGATTTCGCAGTTCGTTGCGTCCCCTTGCTGAAGCAAGGGGTTAATGAGAGGGCGAGTCGGTGGTTGGATTGTCTAAGTGGCTAACGCTGGCCGAAGGCATGTAAGTTTCGTCATTTGGACTTTGGCATTCCTTCGGGTTTAGTCATTCGGATTTCGTCATTTCCCCCCGGGTCAATATGACGTATCCAGTTTATACCATGTCCCATCCCGTTTGCCGGGAGCGCTATCCCCGCCATTGTCCGCGTAACGGCTGTCGTCTTCATTTTGGGTGAAGCGCACACTGCCATCGGCCCGCAGCACATTCTTTCCGGTCTTATGACTCCGCGCAATCCACGGCCCGACATTGATGGGTTCCCGCGTTTCGTAATCTGAGATTAACGCCTGGTTTCCTGGCATCACGCCATGCCGGGAGGCTCCGCCCTGACGCGGTCCCCGCATGTAATACGAGCTGAAGGCGACCTGGTTCGTCACACCGATTTGCGGGATGCCACCGTATTTGCCGCGTGAGGTAAACGTGTCCGCCGAGGGGCAATAAAACAGCCGCGCATCGAGCGTCTGACTGGGAATCATGCGGGCGTAATAAATGTAATTGGTGCCATTCCAAATCAAGTTGGTCGAAGCGCCGCCGGTGAAGGTGATATTATCGCCATCTCCTGCGAGACGTCCGCCAATCCCGATTTGATGCAGATTATTGATGCACACGGTGCGCCTGGCTTTTTCCATCGCGTGACTGAGGGCTGGCAACATCAGGCTGGCGAGAATGGCAATGATCGTGATGACGACGAGAATTTCGATCAGCGTTACCCCGGCGGCATGCCGTGTGCGGGTAGCGTTGTACTGGCTGTGTATCAAGGCCCTGATATCCATGAAAATTCCGTTGTGCAATGTTCAATATTGCCACGGTCAACGCAAGCGCAATTGGATGGTGAGCGGGCGGCAATTCCGCTGATTTTATGAAATCTAAAGCGCACAAAACGGCGCGATAGCGTCTTGGAGTGCGGTAGTCCCCTACCGCTTTGGAAGCTGTCCGTAAATGAGGTAATAACTGATGAATTCCAACCGCATCCAAAGCAACTCTCTCAAGACGAATGACTATCGGTTAAGCTTACGCCTCAGAAAGCGGTAGGGGACTACCGCACTCCAAGACGCTGGCGCGAAATTTATGGGCTCAGGAGATCATACGGCAACCCGGGTGGCGGTCGGTTCCGTTGGCCCAATGGACACCTCTCCCGGCTCCCTTTTTCCACCGCTTGTTAATTTTTTAAATTCGCTGCAAGACCTGTTGCATTTGCCTCCGTCCTTCGTAATATCGCGCCATGAAAAAAGGTCCGATCAGTAAGTTCATTAAACATCATTATCGTCACTTTAATGCGGCCGCGCTGGTGGACGCTGCGGAGGCTTATCAGCGCCATCTGGACAAGGGCGGCAAGATGTTCGTCACCATTGCCGGCGCGATGAGCACCGCCGAACTCGGACTCTCGCTGGCCGAGATGATTCGCCAGGACAAGATCCATGGCATCTGCTGTACTGGAGCGAATCTCGAAGAAGATATTTTCAATTTGGTCGCGCATGATTTCTACGAACGCATCCCGCATTATCGCGATCTGACCCCGGCGGATGAACAGGGCCTGCTCGACCGCCATATGAATCGCGTTACGGACACATGCATTCCCGAAATGGAAGCCATGCGCCGCGTGGAATCCGCCGTGCTCGATGAATGGGTGAAAGCGGATAAAGCCGGCAAGCGTTATTTCCCGCACGAATTCATGTTCCGCATTTTGAAATCCGGTAAGTTAAAAAAATCCTACCAGATTGATCCGAAGAACAGTTGGATGCTCGCGGCCATGGAAAAGAACCTGCCGATGTTCGTCCCCGGCTGGGAAGACGCTACGCTCGGCAATATGTATGCCGGTCACTGCATCAGCGGCGACGTGAAGAAAGTTCACACCGTCCGCACCGGTATCGAATACATGATCGAACTCGCGGAATGGTACACTGAGTTGACCAAGAAGCATTCGCTCGGTTTCTTCCAGATTGGCGGCGGCATCGCGGGTGATTTCCCGATTTGCGTCGTGCCCATGCTCCACCAGGATTTGCAACGCGAAGAAGTGCCGCTCTGGGGTTACTTCTGCCAGATCAGTGATTCAACCACCAGCTACGGTTCCTACTCCGGCGCCGTGCCGAATGAGAAAATCACCTGGGGCAAACTTGGCGTGGACACACCCAAGTACGTGATCGAATCCGATGCTACCATTGTTGCTCCGTTGATTTTCGCAAGCATCCTCGGTTGGTAAGCGAAGCGGACATTTGATTCTACACTTTACGCCGGAGCGCTTCACCGCCTCCGGCGTTTTTGTTTTTAGAGGCATAGTCCTGAGGGCATTGGGTGCAACCAATTACCAGATGGATAAGTTTTTTTGTTTATTTTTAAATTTAAAATTAGCTTTTTTAAAATCTTTAAAAACTTCTCTACATACCCTGAAATCATAGGCTTGCAAAACGTCTATGATACGTTATGATAAACGCGTTCTACGAGGTGTTAATTATATCATGGGGCGTTCGGTCACATCTGCCTGTGTGCGAGGTGTGATCTGGGAGATAGTATTATGTCGCAACCGAGTATTAATTCGTCCTCCGGACAAGCGCGGCCAGGGCCAGCCCCTTTGTCAACGGAGCCAGTGAAGCGCTCACTTCAGATTCTTTCACTCGAAGACAATCCACACGATGCCGAATTTCTTCGCCGCCGGTTGAGTAATGAGGGGCTTAATTTTCAATTTACGCAGGTGGAAACCCGGCCGGATTTTACCCAGGCTCTGGACCAGCAGAAGTATGATTTGATCCTGTCGGATTACACAATTCCGGCTTTTAGCGGACGCGAGGCTTTGCTGTTGGCGCGGGAAAAATGTCCCGAAGTACCGTTCATCTTTTTCTCCGGAACGATTGGGGATGAACGGGCGGTCGAATGCTTGAAGATTGGCGCGGCGGATTTCGTGTTGAAGGATAATCCGTCACGCCTCGGAGCAGCAATTCGCCGGGCGATTGAGGAAACCGAACAACGCCATCGGTTGGCGGAAACCTCCCGCGCCTTGCAGGTCGCAGAAGTCCGGTTTCGCACCCTGGTGGAGCAATCCATCGTTGGTGTTTATGTGATTCAAGACGGGTGCTGGACGTATGTTAATCCCAAGATTGAAGCGATTCTGGGTTATCTGGCTGAGGAAATGGTGGGGCGTCCGGTCGCCAATTTTATTGCTCCGAAAGACCGTTCGCTCGTGCAGCAAAATATCAACAAACGGTTGACGGGAGCTGTCGCCAGCTTGCGCTATCAACTTCAGATGATGCATAAGTCAGGGGCTTTGCTGGATGTGGAGGTTCATGGTTCCTACACCGAATACAACGGCCATCCGGGAATCATGGGGGTCATGCTCGACATCACGGAACGCAAGCGCACGGAAGGGCAAATCCGTGAGCAGGCTACTCTCCTGGATAAGGCGTTGAACGCCATTATGTTGCGCGATCTGTCCGGGGTGATTCGCTATTGGAATGAAGGTGCCCAGCGGTTGTATGGCTGGTCGTCACAGGAAGCCATCGGGCAATTGGCTGATACTTTGTTGTTCCGGAAGGAGTTTCCGGGTGCGTATGAAGCGCCCCGGCAAGCCGTGGAGCAGGGCGAGTGGAATGGTGAGTTCAAGCATACGACCAAGGCTGGCGTGGAAGTGATCATTGAAAGCCATTGGACTTTGATTTGCGATGATTCCGGTGAACCCAAATCCATTCTGGTGGTGAACCATGACGTCACAGAAAAGCGCAAGATCGACGCTCAGGTGCGGCGCACACAGCGCATGGATAGCATCGGCGCGCTGGCCGGTGGCATTGCGCATGATTTGAACAACGTGCTGTCGCCCATTCTCATGGCGTTAACGCTGTTGAAGGAGCAAAACCAGACGGAATCCGGGCAGAAGCTGTTGGATATATTGGACACCAGTTGCCGCCGGGGCGCGGAGATGGTTAAACAGATTTTACTTTTTGCACGGGGTGCGGAAGGCGAGCGGCGGGTGATCCGGTTGCAGCAATTACTCGGTGATCTGGTGAAAGTCTTGAAACAGATGTTTCCCAAGACCATCAAGGTGGAAATCCGTTCTCCCAATGATCTGTGGGCCGTCATGGGTGACACCACGCAATTGCATCAGGTCTTTATGAACCTGTGCGTTAACGCGCGTGACGCCATGCCCAACGGCGGTTTGATTCGCATTGAAGCATCCAATACCATGCTCGATGAACTTGCGGTTCGCATGTACGGTGAAGGCAGCGCCGGTTCGTATGTGCTGATCACCGTTTCGGATACCGGAACGGGCATTCCTCCGGAAATCATGGAGAAAATTTTCGAGCCGTTCTTTACCACCAAAGAGGTTGGCAAAGGAACCGGCTTGGGGCTTTCCACTGTGTTAGGCATCATCAAAGGGCAGGGCGGTTTTGTTAAAGTTTACAGTGAGAACGGGCGCGGAACTTCCTTCCGGGTGTATCTGCCGGCCGTCGATTCGGCGGAGACTCAACGACCGGTTCAATTCATCGAAGTGCCCCAGGGACATGGGGAAAATATCCTTTTGGTCGATGATGAGATGGCCATCCGGGAAATCACCAAAGCTGCGCTCGAACAAAATGGTTACGTCGTGTATGCGGCAGCGGATGGCGCCGAGGCTGTGGCTCTCTATGCCCAGCGGCAAAACGAAATTAATGTCGTAATCACCGACATGACCATGCCGGTGATGGATGGATCTTCCACCATTCGCGTGTTGCAACGCATCAATCCGGAGGTGAAGGTTATTGCCGTGAGCGGATTGATGGTAGATCTCAAATCCGCTCAAGTGGAGGAAACCCGCAACGTCCAATTTCTCGCCAAGCCATTCGACATTGAGAAGTTGTTGATCACTTTGAATCAAATGTTGACGGGTAAACCACCGGCCAGTTAAGGAGGTTCCACCGGCGAAAGTCACACTTCATCCGTGTGAGCTTGACAGCGAACGCTCAAAGGCGGATGAAAGTGTCAGCATTTATGAAAACGAACGCCCTGAAACCGCTCGCCGCTCTCGCTTTGCTGTTGCTCCTGCCCCCGATCGCCTCAGCTCACATCCTGCCGGATGGCACTCACGGCTTTCATGACGGTGTAACACATCCGCTTACCGGCCTGGATCACTTGTTGGCCATGCTGGCCGTTGGCTTGTGGGCCGTGCAGCAGCAGGGGCGTTCGGTCTGGCTGATTCCGCTGGCCTTCGTCAGCCTGATGACGGTGGGTGGGATTATCGGGATTACCGGCGCACTGATGCCGGGAGCGGAATTAGTGATCGCTTTGTCCATTTTGGTGCTCGGCCTGTTGGTTGCGACAGCGGCCCGGTTTAAGCCGGGTGTGAGCATGCTGATTGTCGGGCTGTTCGCTTTGTTCCACGGTTATGCTCACGGCCATGAAATGCCGGCTTCGGCCACGGCGGTTTCCTTCAGCGCCGGGTTCGTTTTAACCACCGTCGCGTTGCACGCCGCTGGCATGCTGGCGGGTGCCTGGTTGCGCAGCGCCCAACAAATGAAACTTATTCGTCTGGCGGGCGGCGCCATGGCCCTGTGCTCGGTTTACTTTTTGGTTTAGTAATTCAAGTCGGATTCAAGGATCGGTTTGATGCGGCTGCGTGCCTTCATTTTTGCGGTGGGGTTTTTCGCTTTTGGCGTTGCAGTGGCTCCTTTAGCGATTGCCGCTGATCCGGTGCCCAGTTTTCAACCGCTTACTGGTGCGGGCATCCACAATTTATTCTCGCTGGGAGCGGGCATTTATTCCGGTTCGGCCCCGGAAGGCAAGGAAGGCTTTGAGACGCTCAAAAAACTCGGCATCAAAACCATTATCTCAGTGGATGGCTCCAAGCCGGAGGTTGAGCTGGCTCATCAATATGGTTTTCGTTACGTACATATCCCGATCGGTTACGATGGGGTTTACGAGACCAACGCCATCCGGCTGGTGAAAGCGGCGGAAACCGTGCCCGGACCGATTTTTGTGCATTGCCATCATGGCATGCACCGGGGACCAGCAGGCGCAGCGGTCATTTGCAAAGGGATCGAAGGCTGGGATGATCAGACCGCACTGGCCTGGTTGAAAGCTGCCGGCACGGCCACCAACTACACCGGCTTGTTTCAAACCGTAAAACAATTTCAACCGCCCACCAAAGCAGTGCTGGACAGCGTCTCCACCAACTTCCCTGAAAAAGTGGAAGTGTCTGCGCTGGTCGATGCCATGGTCGCCATTGACGAGCGGTGGGATCATCTCAAAGAGATCAAGCAGGCGGGTTATAAATCACCTGCGAGCCATCCTGATTTGGTCCCGGTCAATGAGTCGGCGGTACTGCATGAATTATTCCGTGAACTGGTCCGTTCCGGCGAACCGCAAAAGCGCGGTGAGCCTTTCGCCGAACGCATGAAGACAGTGGCGCAAACCGTCGCCGATTTTTCCCGGCAAATGGAGCGCGTTCAAAATCAACCCGGAGCCGAAGCGTTCGCGCAACTCGATAAGACGTATCAAGCCGTTACCGATTCCTGCGCGTCATGCCACAAAGCGTACCGCAATCCGCTGAAGTCGAAGCCGTAAGCCCGCTTAAAACTTCCATTCCAATCCGGCGTAAAACGAACGACCGTCACCCGGGAAGAACTGCGCCTGATCGGTGCCCTTTGCATCCAGCACTACTCCGGTGGTAGCCGCATAGCGTTTATCCGTAAGATTGCGAACCTCAAAGAAGCCCGAAATCCCCTTTTTTGTTCGATAACCCAGCTTGATGCCGATGATGGCGTAGGGATCAACGAAGAAGCTGTTTGCCTGATCGATCGGAGATTTGGTCGGAATCCATTCAACATTTGGGCCAAAATAGAATCCGCACGGATGTTCATAGACTGTCTCAAATCGCAGGTAATGTTCCGGGATTCCCGCGATGGTTTTGAAACCGTAGTTCGGATCATTTTGGAAACGGAACCGGCTCCAGAGATAAGTGGCGCGGGCGACAATGGCGTCTGCTTCTTTACTCGATTTATCCGCAGTTGTCAGATTTTCAAATAAGCGGGCTGTGCCGGTTGCTTCTACGCCGGTGTGAGTAGTTGTGCTGGCATTAACGCTGCCATTGGCGATGCCACCCGGCAGGGTTAACGAAAGGAGTTCATTATCCACCCACGCCTGATACGCCGTGACATCCCACGCGAAACGTCCCAATTCGCCGCGATTTCCGAGTTCCACGGTCCAGGCAGATTGCGCGTCGCGCGGCACGTAGGTTGGAATGCCTGTGACGTTGGACATATCGGCAAAGGACGGCGGCTCAAAACTCTGACTGACATTGCCGTAGAATTGCACCTTTTCCGTGAGATCATAAATCAGCCCCATTTTCGGGTTTACACTCCAGTAATCCTGATTGAAAGAGAGTTGCGCGAGAATGCCCACGATATCCCGATTGGCCCAACTGAACTGCGCGCCGGTGATCAGCGAAAACTTGTCACCCAGCCAATGTCGGTTCTCCATATAGAAATTCACATTCTGCGCGGTGCGGTAGGATTGCGCGATTTTGTTACCACGATTACCTGCGGCATTGGCAAACGTCGCGTTGTTTACCCAGCCCCACGTCGGATCCAGCCCGATAATGAAGTCATTCGGGCGACCGAATAAATCGCCGTTGTAATGCCAGCGCGCATCCACTCCGAAGTCGTTCGAGTTTTCATCGGTGATACTGGTGAACGGATGGTAGTAATCCTTGTGTGACCAGAATGAATTGATTTCGAATTGGCCGACCCCGGCGGTGAAGGTGGTTTTATTGGCGATGCGGTGCAGCTCGAAATCGCGTTGCCGATCCGCGGCCACGCTGGCTGGATCGGCCACCGTGGGGTCTTTTTCCATTTGGGTTTTCGTCAGAGCGCCGGGCAATTTCATCTGCGAGAGCGTGTAGGTGTAGTACATCCGGCTCTCGATGCCTTCATCAATTCTCCAGCCAAGATTGCTGAACACGCGCTGATCACTCTGCCGGGAATGAGCGCGGAAACCTTCTTGCGTGGAGTCGGTGAGGGAAACGTAATAATCCACCGGGCCAACCGCTTGTCCGCTGCTGATCTGGCCGCGCAAATAACCGTACGAGCCCATTTCGACCCTGGCTTGAGCGAGGTCCGCCGTATAACCAGTCGGCGTCACATAATTGATCGCGCCTCCGAGCGTCGTGGAACCGTAACGCAACGCGTTCGCGCCGCGAAACACTTCAATGTAACTGGCTGACAGCGGTTCGAGCGATTGCATGTCCGCCGTGCCGTCCGCTAAATTCAACGGCGCGCCGTCCTGCAACAGCATGAGCCCGCGCAAGGGTGAAATGCGATTCGCGCCGCTGCCGCGAATGGAGATTTTGGTTTCGTCGGCTCCCCAGCGTGGTTGCACAAAAACGCCGGGCGCATATTCCAACGCATCTTTCAAAGTGGAAGCACGTCCGGTTTTGAAATCCTCGGCGTCAATGACAGAAGCGCCACCGGGAACACTCTTAACAGCTTCTTTGGCTTTCGCCACGGTCGGTGCTGTCAGTGAAGGTTCTTTGTCTTTCGCGCCGGTGATCACGACTTCCGGCAGTTTGGCGGCGGGAGCGTTGGTGGCGGTGGATTGCGCTGAGACGGTCGCGGCGCCACTCAAGAGGCAAATCAAGGCCAGCTTAAATGAGAGGTTGCGATCAAGTTTCATATTCAGGTGTAAAGAGTGGAATTAACACCCGAAAGCAGAGTGCAGGATTAATGGGGTAGTTGCTGATCAGCCAGTTGAAGCTCATCCAAAGATGAATTTTAGCCGAGAGCACGCATCAATCGCTACACCCTGCCTCCGGGCAAAGTGGGGAACGACTTGGTGATAAACGCCCGGAATCAACTTAGAACCGCCAGGTGACGCCCGCTTGAACGCGATAATCCGGCACGGCTTGTAAAGCAGTGCTGTGAATGTAAACCGGCAAATCCACGCCGACTTCAGCGCTCAACTTCTCTTTCCAGGTGAATTGGATTTGCGGCCCCACGTAAACGGTGCTGATGCCGGTATCATCGGAATCAACGCCTTGGAAGGTGTCCCGGCCTTTGTCTTCGCCGGAGATATTTAACTGCGCGCTCACGGTGTAGTCATCGGCGAGAATCAGGTAAACTCCCGGACCACCGCTGCACGTCAGGTCGTTGGCGTAACGGTAGTCGAATGAGCCGGTGCTGCGAATGGCATATTGCACATTCGCGGTCAGGAAAGCGCGGTGCCACCGGGTGTAAATGCCAGTGCCGATAATTCCGTCAAAGGAGCCAGTGCCCAGCGTGAGGTCGTGTCCGCCGATGGCGCTGTCTGGTGCGCCGGCAGGCGGTGGTGGCGCAGTTAGCGCATCCACTTCTTCGTGCAAACGGGCGGTGTCACCCGTTGGCATTTTGATTCCGCCCAACAAGGTCCAGTTCAGCGTGAAGTTTTTGGTTTCCACGCGAGTGAGGATGACATTGGCGGTTAACGACACATCCCCGAGTCCAGTGACGGTGCCCTTGTCGATATTAAAACCGTCAGCGCGTTGAAATGACCGGCTGATGATCGGCACATTGAACTGTAATCCGAAGCGATCGTTGAGATTGTAGCCCATGACCACTTGAGACACCGAGCTGTTCATGTATTGCCCCGCCGGGTTGGCCGTCCGCGCACTGTCCGTGTACAACGTGCCATAGTGCGTGAACTGTTCGGCGACACTAACGAAGAATCCCTGGCCAATTTCCCCACGCGCCTGCGTGGCGGAATAGATGGAACAGAGATCACAAGCCATCGCTGGGGTCGCCAGCAGGCCTGCTAAAACCGATAAACTTAACCATTTCATTTTTAAACTCCACAATTGCGAGCGCACACCAGCACAAGGCTAAGGAGTGACGCTCAATTCAGAAACCAACGGAACTGCGAACATGGCGGATCACCAACGGCATCCAGGCCATGACCGAACGAGGTCAACTGAGGAGTTGCCGGGGAGGCTGAAACGGGGGTGCATCACGATGGGAGACCGGCGCCTGATCCAACCGGACCGGCAGCGGTTCCAAAGCGAGCGGATATAAAACCAACGGATTGGAAACGAGGGCGAAATCGATTTTGGTGAGCGGTGTTTGGGTTTCCTGCTGCTTCTCCGCCTTCTGGCCTGCGGCTACGAAATGGCACAATTTGCAGGGGTGTTTGCCGTCAAACGTCTTGGTCAAGGCGTCCGTCAGCGTGCTGTTATGCGAGTAATTTACCGCCATGCCGACCCACGCGACCGACTGCAAAAATGTCCAGTGCGCACCCACCGCGAAGATGAGCGTCATCACCACGAACAATTTGGATAGCCGGGACAACACGTTCGCGAACCTATGCTTTCCTGGTGAATTCAGTCAACAAACTTTTGATTCGGGTAGTGTTAGCCTGGTGCTTCTGGTTTAAAACAAAGTGATTTCGATCCGGCTGCCGGTGATCGCTTTTGCCGTGTCTGGTATGGACTTGGTCTGTCTCCACTCGATTCCCAATTCGACAATTCCTTCGGACTCTGTTAAAGCCTCTGCTGTGACTCAATCCGTGCATAAAGTTTTATTGCTGATACCTGCTTATAATGAAGAAGAGCGGATTGAGCCGGTCTTGCGGGAATATGCGGAATATTTCGGCACTCAGCTTCCCGGACGCTTTCAAATTGTCGTCGTTTTGAATGGTTGCAAGGATAATACGATTGGCGTCGTGCAACGGGTTGCCACGGATTATCCACTGGTCAGCGCTTTGGAATTTCCTGCCCCCATCGGCAAGGGTGGTGCGTTGATTGAAGGGCTGAAACTCGCGCCGCTGGCCGATTTGATCGGCTATGTGGATGCGGACGGGGCTACGCCACCCCAGGCTTTTCATGAGTTGGTGAAGTTATGCGATCAAGCCGATTGCGTGATTGGTTCACGCTGGCTGCCTGGCGCGGTGTTGCATCAATCCCAGACGACCAACCGGCGTTTTGCCAGTCGCACGTTCCATTTAATCGTGCAGTCGCTGTTCTGGATGAACATTCGCGATACGCAGTGCGGCGCGAAGATCATGCACCGGGAGGCGGTAGAGAAAATTCATTCGGCCCTGCGCATTGCCGATATGGCTTTCGACATCAACCTGCTGTATGCGCTTCAGCGGGCGGGCTTCAAGATTCTTGAAGTGCCCACGGAATGGACCGACAAGATCGGCTCCAAAGTCGTGCTGGGCAAAACGTCCCTGACCATGCTCCTTTCGGTGATTCGCTTGCGCCTGGTCTATTCCCCTTTCT
>JBEHZA010000023.1:0-21863 GCA_048497895.1 Verrucomicrobiota bacterium | reverse complement strand
TCTAAAGACGGGACTCCATACCTTCGCTTGCGCATGTCGGAAAGCTAACGGAACGCGGCTATGTCGCAGACTAGCCGCAGCAGGTTCAGATAGCCGGGAGGCTTGAGAATAGTCGCGCGTGGTATTTTTTTGGTATTGCTGCGGCTGGTTTCGCAGACGGAACCCAACCGCGCTCCGTTGGAGTCGTCAATCTCCACTCCACCAGGCACTTTCTCTCTTCTTAATTGTATTGCCTCCCGCGCTTTCCTGCGTACCAATCGGGCACATGCCACGCCCACTCCAACGCTGCCTTGGTTTGCTTGCGTTTCTAATCTGTTCGTTGAACCTCGCCGCCGCCGAGCAACCGGCCACCGGCATTCATGGCACAATCCTTGATGCCGACACCGGTAAGCCGCTTCCCGCGCAAATCACGATTCGCTCCACTGACGGCAAATATTATTTTCCCCGCTCCGAATCCACAAACGGTTCCGCTGTAGAACTACGCAAGGAACGGGGCAACAGCCGCGAGATGAACACCACTCTCTCCGCTCATCCCTTTATCGTCAGCACTCCGCCGGGCCAATACGAATTAATCACCGAACGTGGCAAAGAATACGTGCCGGTCACCAATCAAGTGACCGTCACTCAGGGGCTCGCTGAAACGAAAATCCAATTGCACCGCTGGATTAATATGGCCGCGAAACATTGGTATTCCGGTGACACTCATATTCATCGTCCGCTCAGCGAAATTCCCAATCAAATTCTGGGAGAAGATTTGAATGTCGCCTTTCCGCTCTCTCATTGGGTCACGCAATCCGACACCACCCCTGCCGCTGGAAACAAAATCGATTCACCGGTGCCGAAGCCCGAACCAATTTCCGTGGATCGCGATCATCTGATTTATCCGTTGAACACGGAATTTGAGATTTTCAGTGTCCACGGGAAAACGCGGGCCCTCGGTGCGGTATTAATCCTGGGCGGGAAAACCATTTTGGATCGCGGCGTTCCTCCGGTGAAACCGGTCGCCGAACAGGCACACGACGACGGCGCCTTGATTTGTCCCGAGAAACATTCCTGGGGCTGGACCCTCGCAATTGTACCGCTCATGAAAGCGGACTTGTTCGAGTTGTCCAACAACCACGTCTGGGCCGCGGAATATGCGCTGGGCAAATGGACGATCGACATGGCACCGCCCTACATGCACCTGGATATGGATCAAAACGGCTACACCGAATGGGGCTGGATTGATTATGGTTTCC
Organism: Verrucomicrobiota bacterium; assembly: GCA_048497895.1. Lineage (GTDB taxonomy): Bacteria > Verrucomicrobiota > Verrucomicrobiia > Limisphaerales > JBEHZA01 > JBEHZA01. Next base: position 20,625 of record JBEHZA010000023.1, on the reverse strand, counting down.
GCACCTATTACTCACTGTTGAACTGCGGTTTCAAGTTGCGTCCCACTGCAGGAACCGGCGCGGGTGTCCATCCCGTGCCGATGGGCTTCAGCCGCGTGTATGTCAATCAACCGGACGGCTTCAGTTATGCGAATTGGCTCAAGGAGTTGAAAGCCGGCAACAGCTTCGTGACCACTGGCCCGATGCTATTCGTAAAGGTGAACGGTCAAAATCCGGGCCACACGTTTACTCAAACCAAAAGCAAATCAGAGTATCATATCCAGGGTTCGTCTGAAAGTGTCGTGCCACTGGATCGTATGGAAATTTTGATGAACGGCGAAGTAGTCAAGACTCTGACCCCGGACAATAAATCAAACGGGCAGGGCGGTTATCGCAGTGCGATTGATTATCGCGTCACTCTGGAGAAATCGGCCTGGCTGGCCGTGCGTGTCTTTGAGCAGCGACCAAATAAGCGGATTCGCTTCGCTCACAGCAGCCCGGTGTTTGTGGAGGTTGCGGGCCAGCCATTGCGTCCTACGCGTGAGCAGATCGATTACATCACGCATCAGATTGAATCCGAAATCGAACACAGCAAAGCCGTGCTCTCGGAAGCAGAGTTGAATGAATATCGTGAAGCATTGGAAATCTATCGGCGGATTCAGCCGTCTGAAACGGGTAACTGACTTGCATAAATAAATCAGCGAGCAACGTATGAAAAATCTACTGACAATAGCACTGCTCCTTATGTTCATCACGGCGGGTATCGCCGCGGATTCCAAGCCCAAGCCGAACATTCTCTGGATTTCCAGCGAAGATCACGGCCCCCACATGGGCTGTTACGGTGACAAATATGCCACGACTCCCAACGTGGATAAGCTGGCGGCCAAAGGAATGATTTATCTGCACGCCTGGTCTTGCGCGCCCGTCTGTGCGCCTGCCCGGACGACGATTATTTCCGGAATGTATCCGCCGTCCACCGGTGGCGAGAATATGCGCAGCCTCGTGCCGTATCCAGCGGGGAAGAAGATGTTCCCGCAATTCCTGCGGGAAGCGGGTTACTATTGCTCGAATAATGCGAAAGAGGATTACAATTTGGCCAAGCCCGGTCAGGTCTGGGACGACTCATCCAAGAAAGGACATTGGCGCAATCGTCAGTCCGGCCAGCCGTTTTTCGCCGTCTTCAATTCGCTGAAAAGTCACGAGAGCCAGATTCGGACGCGGCCACATACGGCAGTTCATGACCCGGCCAAAGCGCCGTTACCATCGTATCATCCGGACACGCCGGAAGTCCGCCAGGATTGGGCGCAATATTATGACCAAGTAAGTGAAGCGGATGCCGATGCGGGCAAGCTCCTCGAGCAATTGGAAAAGGATGGTCTGTTGGATGATACCATTGTCTTCTACTGGGCCGATCACGGCTCCGGCATGCCGCGCAGCAAACGCTGGCCATACAACTCCGGCTTGCAAGTGCCGGTGGTCGTTTATATTCCTGAAAAATTTAAAGACCTCGCGCCGCCGGAATACCAGCCGGGCGGCAAATCCGATCGTCTCATCAGTTTCGTCGATTATGCCCCCACGATGTTGAGTCTCGCTGGCGTCAAACCGCCGGACTGGATGCAAGGTCACGCGTTCATGGGCCAATATCAGGAAGCGCCGCAGCCTTACGTTTACGGCTTCCGCGGGCGCATGGATGAGCGCAACGATCTCGTGCGCAGCGTGACAGATGGCCGCTACGTTTACATCCGCAACTACATGCCGCATAAGATTTACGGGCAACATATTGAATATATGTTCGAGATCCCGACGACGCGCGTGTGGAAGGAATTGCACGACGCGGGCAAGCTGACTCCGGTTCAAGACACTTTCTGGAACACCAAACCGCCCGAAGAACTTTACGATCTGCAATCCGATCCGGATGAAGTGAAAAATCTCGCGCACTCAGCAGGCCATCAGGATATTCTGAAACAACTCCGTGACGCCCAGCGTAAGCTCGCATTGAAGATTCGTGATGTCGGTTTCCTGCCGGAAGGCGAACTCTTTAGTCGCGCTCATGGTTCCACGCCTTACGATGTCGGGCACGATGCCGGCAAATACCCTTTTGAAGCTGTTTTTGCGATGGCCGATCTCGCTTCCAGTCTCAGACCGGATGCTGCACCGTTGTTGAAGCACGCCTTGAAAGACCCCGATAGCGCGGTGCGTTATTGGGCGGTCATGGGGTTGTTGATGCGGGAAACCAACGGAGTCAAAGCGGCGCACGATGCCTTAATCACAGCACTCAAAGACAGTTCACCTTACGTGCGTATTACTGCTGCCGAAGCCTTGGGCCGCTACGGTGACGCCACGGATTTAACCAAGTCATTGGAAGTGCTGAAGGAACTCGGTCCCCTGGGTGAAAATAATTTCTTCGTTTCCCTCGCCGCACTGAACGCTATTGATTCGTTAGGCTCCAAGGCCGCTCCCATAGCCGACGCGGTCGCCGTCTTTCCCACGAAAGGAACCGTGCCTGACGAGCGTTATTCCACCTATATTCCCAGCATCCTGAAGGGCGTGGTAGCCGGATTGAAGAAATAGGGCCGTTTTTCGAGTCCGGCTTATCCCTTGACTCAGCCTGTCCCGAAACTATTATTCGCGGGCATTTGATTGAAATTGATTAATTAAGAATATGAGCACTATTTACGACATTCAGGCGCGCGAAGTCTTGGATTCACGCGGTAATCCGACGGTGGAAGTGGACGTTATCCTTGCCGGTGGCGCGGTGGGTCGCGCTGCGGTTCCTTCCGGCGCCAGCACGGGCGAACATGAAGCGCTGGAACTCCGTGACGGCGACAAAAAGCGTTACCTCGGCAAAGGCGTTTCCAAAGCCGTCAAGAACGTCACCACGAAAATTCTCCCGGCGCTGCAAGGCGTGGACGCGCTGGATCAATTGACTGTCGATCGCATCATGCTCGACCTCGACGGCACCGAAACCAAGGCCAAGCTCGGCGCGAACGCGATTCTTGCCGTCTCTCTGGCAAATGCCAAAGCCGCTGCCGAAGCGTTGGGTCAGCCGCTCTTCAAATACATCGGCGGCCCGAACGCCAAAGTGCTCCCCGTGCCGATGGCGAACGTCATCAATGGCGGCGCTCACTCCGATGCTCCGATTGATTTCCAGGAATTCATGATCGTGCCGAAGGGTTTCACTACTTTCAGCGACGGCCTCCAGGCGATCACCGAAATCTTCCACTCGCTCAAGAGCGTGCTTAAGAAAAAGGGCCTCAGCACCGCCGTCGGTGACGAAGGCGGTTTCGCTCCCAAGCTCGACAGCGCGGAAGCGGCCATCGAAGCCATTCTGCAAGCCACCAAGGATGCTGGTTATAAAGCGGGCAAGGAAATCTTCCTCGCGCTCGACGTCGCCAGCTCGGAATTCTACACGGGTAACGAAACCTACGTGTTCAAGAAGAGCAGCGGGCGCAAGCTCACGGGTGACGAACTCGTGGACTTCTACGTCGAACTCTCCAGCAAATACCCGATCATCAGCATTGAAGACGGTTGCGCGGAAGGCGACTGGGTCACCTGGAAGAAGCTCACCGACAAACTCGGCAGCAAGCTCCAACTCGTCGGCGACGATCTGTTCGTCACCAACGTGAAGTTCCTGCAAAAAGGCATCGACACTGGCACGGCCAATTCGATTCTCGTGAAAGTGAACCAGATCGGTTCTCTCACGGAAACGCTGGACGCAGTCGAACTCGCGAAGGAAAACGGCTACACCGCCGTGATGAGCCATCGCTCCGGTGAAACCGAAGATTCGACCATTGCTGATCTTGCCGTGGCGACGAATTGCGGTCAGATCAAGACCGGTTCTCTCAGCCGCAGTGATCGTACCGCGAAGTACAATCAATTGCTCCGCATCGAGCAACTGCTCGGCAAGAACGCCATCTACGGCGGCAAGCTGTAAGCTGCGTTCCTAAGCTCTATTCAAAACCGGAAGCCAGACCACTGGCTTCCGGTTTTTTTGCATTTCGCAAACAGTGGTCGATGTTCTGACATCGTCGAGCGGAACGCGGCTGTGGCAACGCCCAGCCGCAGCACGTCCGAAAATAAAGCGATGCCTTATTTTTCAGACCGCCCGCCAATCGAACCTTGCTGCGGCTGGTGCAGACACACAGCCGCGCTCCGTCCAGGTCCCGCAAATCTCGCGCTCGCCAACGCATTTTGAGTATGCCAGTCTCAGATCCGGAATGCGCAGTAAGAGGCTTAAATATTGGCTTATACGAATCCTCACGCTGCTGTTAATCGTCATGCTCCTGAAACAATTTGAACATAGTCAGGTTTACCATCCCTCCACGGAGATGGAGTCGAAGCCGGACGCATTGGGTCGCCCGTTCGAGGATGTCTATTTCACCGCGCCGGACGGCACAAAGTTAAATGGCTGGTTTTTCCCCGCCGCTAAAGACTCGCTCCGTGCTCAGCAGGTGATGCTGTGGTGTCATGGCAATGGCGGCAATATCAGCGGTCGTCTGAATTATTATCAAGCGGCCTTGGCTACTGGCGTCAGTTTGTTCACTTTTGATTATCGCGGTTACGGACGTAGTGAAGGACGCCCCAGCGAGCAAGGCACGTATGACGACACTCACGCCGCGTATCAGTGGTTGAAGCAAAAAGGTTTTGTGCCGCAAAATATCATCGCCGTCGGTGAATCACTCGGCGGGGGAATTGCCAGCGAGCTGGTGCTGAAAGAGCCGACGGGTGGATTGATTCTGCAAAGCACTTACACGAGTGTGCCGGATTTGGGCGCGGAGATTTTTCCATGGCTGCCGGTGCGGCTGATCGGCTCCATTAAATACGATACGGTGAATCGCCTGCCGCAGATCAAAGTTCCCTTGCTGATCATGCACAGCCGGCTGGACACGATTATTCCGTTTCATCACGCGGAAAAGAATTTTGCGGTCGCCAACGATCCCAAGATGTTCTGGGAAGTTTATGGCGATCATAATGACACTATTCTCACCGATGGCCCGCGTTTTACTGAAGGTTTGCATAAATTTATCAATTCGCTTCCGCTGCCGGGCAAATAAGGACTTATAAAATCATGGCCTCCTCCGCTCTCTCCGCTTTGGGTAACCGTATTGCTGAACCCCCAATCTCGTGGTTGATGAAACTAACATTGGATCATCCGCACGTGATTTCGCTGGCCGCCGGATTTACTGATAACCCTTCGCTGCCCGTGAAGGAAACGCGGGAGCTAATGGATGAAATTCTCGCCACTCCCAAACGCGGGCAACCCGCGTTGCAATACGGTTCTGCTGCCGGTGATCCCGAATTGCGCCGGTTGACGACGGAACGGTTACAGGCACAGGACAAGGTGGCTTCAAATGTCTATGCGCCTGAGCGTGCGATCATCACGCACGGTTCGCAGCAGTTGTTGTATCTCGTCACCGAGGCGCTCTTTGATGAGGGCGATATTATCCTGGTCGAAGATCCGACTTATTTTGTTTACCTCGGCATTGCACAGAGCCGCGCGTTGCAGTGTCGCGGCATACGCCTGCTGGAAGACGGGATTGACCTCGTGCAGTTGGAGCAGACGCTGGAGAGTTTGAAACGCAGTGGCGAATTGCCGCGGGTGAAGGCGCTGTATCTCGTCAGTTACTATCAGAATCCCACCGGCATCACGACGCGTTTTGAAAAGAAAGTGGCTGCACTCGAATTATTGCGCCGTTATGAGCGCGCTGCCGGGCATCCCATTTATCTGCTCGAAGATGCGGCGTATCGCGAACTTGGCTTTGCGGGCAAAGATGAACCCACCGCTTTGGCTGCGAAGGGCTTTGCGGATCGCGTCATTTATACCAGTACCTACAGCAAGCCGTATGCAACCGGTATTCGCGTCGGTTTTGGTATTCTGCCGGAGCCGCTCTTTACCGCCGTGCTGCGCATCAAAGGAAATCATGATTTCGGCACATCCAATTTGCTGCAACAAATTCTGAAACAAGCGCTCGCGTCGGGGCGATACGAAGATCATCTCCAGGTGTTGCATAAACGGTATGCGAAAAAGGCGGCGGTAATGTGCGAGGCGATTACGAAGCATTTTCCTGATTTCGTGCAATGGCAGCGGCCGGAAGGCGGCCTGTATGTTTGGGCGCGTTTGCCGAAGAGCATCAAGACCGGGATGAAATCAAAATTCTTTCAGAACGTTCTCGCAGCCGATGTGCTCTATGTGCCCGGTGAATTGTGCTATGCGCATGATCCCGCACGGCGCAAACCGAATCATGAAATGCGCCTCAGTTTTGGTGGCGCGTCTGAAGCGGATATGCACACAGGCATTGAGCGATTGGGTAAACTACTGCAACGAACGCAGAATTAATCCTGCGCGGGCTTTATTTCGCGGCTTTCGGAAACACTTCGGCAATCGGCGCGCCGACTTGCGGGAACGCCGCTGGATAATCTTCACTGAGGAATTTGGCGAGCGTCGCCGCGATTTGATTTTGCGTGACTGTCGCCGTGTTTTCCCGTTCCCCGAGCGGAGGCGTATCTGGTCCCATCACCGCTACCCAGATAAAGCCCGCTTCCGGAATCTTGTCACCATGGTTGCGCCACGAAGTGTTGCTGGTGCCGCGTCCGTGATCGGTGGTAATGATAAAAGTGGTTTGATTGCGATAATCCGGCATTGCTTGAGCCGCTTCCCACAATGCCTGAATGTACCGATCCACATTATGCGCGGAACGCAGGTAGAGATCATAACGTCCCTCGTGCGCCCACTCGTCAGTTTCGCCATAGGTAATATACATAACCTCGGGCTTGCCTGTTTTGAGGTGATGCAAGGCGGCGTGTTGAATGAAAACGTCAAACGTCATATCGCGCCAGATCGGTGTGGTTTGTTCAACGAGTGTTTCCAGTTCTGCCTGCTTAGGGTTTTTCGCGGAATCGGTGGTGCGTTCCAGGCCGGTCCATACGGGCAATTGGCTGCGGTCACGGTTCAGGATATAGGGCACCACATCCCAATTGGCGAACGCGGCCACTTTGCCATGCCATTTCGGTTGGCGGTTTAACCACTCAAGGACGGAAATGTTTGGGTTGGGCTTTTTCTCGTTGCTGGTGATGCCCGGATCGGCAATGCCAGTGACAATCTCACTGTAACCCGGATACGAAAAATTCTTTCCGTTCGTCACGTGGGCGATACTGCCCTTGTTGGTATTCCCGAAGAGTTGGCCCTGCTTCGCCAGGGTTTGCCAGAAGAAAGGCATCAAGGCTGCGCGGCGTGCATCCGGGGTCTCACGCCAGAAATCGTGACGCAACGCATTGGTATTGCTGACGCCGCCATTTTCCCGGTTCATCAATTGATCTTCCGCGCCGGTGAACACCTCCTGCCAGCGCAAGCCATCCGTCATGATCAGGAAAACGTGTTTGGTTTTGAGCGCGGCTTCAGCAGCCACCGACCTTGTTGTGTCACTGGCAAAAACGAGCAAGGCCAGACTCAACAAAATGCCGCGAGCAGATTTTCGATAAATAGAAATCATCTTGGGTAAAACGGATCCGGATTAAGATTACTTCAACTCTTTCTCCCAATCACGCCAGAGCCAGCGCATGATTTCCGGGAGAATGGCGCCCGCATGTTTGCCGCCATGAAAGCATTGGCCGAACTCGAACTTGTAATCGTAGCCGGCAAATTTGAGAGCAGCGGCCATTTGTTGATTGGCGAGCGGCCAGTTGCCTGCGCGATTATCGAGGTCATTGCTGCCGTCCAACAGATAGACGCGAATTGGCTTGTGCTCGGACTTGCGGATCAACGCGGGATAAATATAGCCGCCGCGAATATCGGTGAAACTGCCTACCCACGAAAAAACTTTGCCAAACTGATCCGGCATTTCCCACGCCGCCGTCCACGCACAGATTCCGCCCGAGGAACCGCCCGCAATCGCGCGGCTGGCGGGGTCCTTGCGCAAGTTATAGTCTTTGGCGACTTCTGGTAAAATTTCATCGCGCAAGAAGCGCGCGTAGGTATCGCTAGGCGTATCGTATTCCACGCTGCGATTGCTCACCGGCCCGCGTCCCGGTTGCACAATCACGCCGGGATTGATGAAGATGCCGATAGTGACCGGCATTTGCTTTTTGTGAATGAGATTATCCATCACGACGGTGGCGCGGATCTGGCCGGTGACGTCCGTCATCCGCACCCCGTCTTGAAAGATCATCACGGCGGCGGGCTTTTGTGGATCATATTGCGCGGGCGCATAGACGATATATTCGCGCACGGTGTTGGTGAAGATCTGGCTCTTCCACTCGTGTTTGGTGATTTTGCCTTTCGGCACGCCGTCCTGGGGAAAGCTGTCGGGACCGTATTCGTAATGGTCAATGCGCACGGAACTTTCCGCAATGCGCTTGCCGCCGGCTTGAATGAAGTAATTGAACTCCGTGAAGTTCGGCATATTTGTGACCAGCACTTGGATATCCGTTTGCCCCAATCGCGTCATGGTGCCGATCAGTTTGCCGTCGCTTTTGACGACACTCGCTGGGACGACGGATTGCACGGCCCAGGTCACGACAGTCTCTTCGAGTTTTGGCTGCGCCTTGCCGGTGGCGAGCGCCTGCTTGCCGAAGGTCGCGATGATTTGTCGCGCTAAATCGTCGGCCACGGTGCCACTCGGTTTCTTCGCGAGTTCCGCCTGAATTTGTTTGGGCGTGAGCGTGGTTACCGGTTTGGGATTCGGGGCTGGCGCTGCTGGAGCAGGCTTGGGCGGAGCCGGTGTCGTGGGTGCCGAATCTGCGCCGTGAACCGGGCGAAGACAGAACAGGAGAAGACCAACCAACAATGGCAGCCAACGATTGTGCATAGCTTCTCTTAATCCGCCGGGAAAGGTCTGGAAAGCATTTTAATTGGCTGAATCCTGCGATCGTATATTTATGCCGGTCAGGTTTTAAGGTTTGGTTAAGACCTCGCTCCCTTTAAAATGCAAAAGCGTTTTCGCCAGTTCCGGATTCTGTTTGCAATACGCGCGGAGTGCTTGAACGGTGGCGGGGTTGGTAAGATCGTTTTGGCAGAGAGCCAGGGAGGCGGCAAAGCTCACCCCAATTTCAGAATCCTGCAGAGATGTTCGCAAGGCAGGCAAGGAAGATGGTTCGAGCGGTTTAAGGCTGCTCAGTACTTGCACGGCCAGCCCGCGAATTGGTTCGGAAACATTGGTCGTGGCCTGCTGCAATTCCGTTAACACCAGCGGATGACGGGGAGCAATGCTTCCCAAAGTGCCAAGGGCCTCGAGCTGCTGGTAGGAACCTGGTTGGTGATAAACTTTCAGCAATTCAGGCACCGCCGGAATGGCATTGGTTCCTAATCGGGCCAGGGCTCCGATAGCGCCGATTTTCAAGAGCTGATTTGTCCCTTGAACCGTTTGCAACAGGACGGGCAACGCAATTTCTCCGGGTGCGAAATCGGCGAGTGCTTTGGCAGCGTTGACCTGAACGGCGAGGTTGGGCGGCGGCAATTGGGGAAGAACCTGGCGAACTTTTACAGGGAATTTTTTGACAATGGACCGATAGCGCTGTTGGAGACCTGAGTCATTTTCCTGCAAAATTCTGATTAAGCTGGGAACCACTTTCGGCCCCATCGCCCGGATGGCTTCGGCGGTGTGGTTCGTAACCACCAGGGGATGCCCGGCCTCATCGAAGCCAGTGATTGGAACTGCTCCTTTCGCGAAAGGTCCGCTATTTGGCGAAGAAATGAACGTGGGCCCTGGCACTCGGAAACTGCGGATGTTGCTGGGGATAACGTAGCGATATTCCTTAAGCCAAACGTGCAGCGTCTTCGCTTGATACACCGGTTCGCGCTGAGTCAGGAAAAGAAATCCTCCGCCAAGAACCACCAGGGTCAGGATAACGCTCAAGGAAATGAGCCAATGCTTCGGGCGTGGGGTCATGGATTGGATAACACCGTGGCCGGGGATTGGTTCTCCAAGCGCTGAAGTATTCTTTTCGCCGTCGTCTGCACTTTGTGGATGGGATCGTGAGAGGCGAATTCCAGGTCGCGAAGTGCAGGTCGTGCAATATCCTGCTCTTGATTATCCAGCATCTCTGCCGCACGAATGCGAATTTCCTGGTCTGGATCGCGCAGACGCCGGCCAATAGCAGCAATCACTTTAATGTTTCGTTCGGACTTTACTGCCAACATCACCATTGCAGTCGTTCGAACTTTCGCTACCGGGTCTTCGAGTGCTTTGATCAATGCCGTCTCAATGGCCGGACTCCGGTTCTCGACGAATTCGACAATCAACTCTACAGCACATTGATTTGATAGTGGCGTTGCGAATAGCCGGTTCCAGGAATCTTCGTAGGCTTTCGGGCTGAAGTTCAAGGCTTCCAATGTTTCTTTGGCCGCGGATCGAATGGAAGGATCCTGGCTGGCCAGGAGTTCAATCAATTGAGGGATGGCTGGCGCACTGATTTCCCCCAGATCCCGCAACCCATATTTGGCGTTATACTGTATTAGCGCGAGTGGGGCGGGTTTCGGCAGCAGGCTTTGACATGGAGGACTCATTTTTTGGTATATTCGTTCGTACCCGGAGGCTATTGGCCCCTGATCCTTCCGCAGAGCTGCGACAAGATATGGCAACGCTGCGGCGCCGAGGTGGCGCAAAGCATCGGGAGCCGGGGAACCAACCCAGTATAATGTGCCACTACAATAATCAATAGTCGTATTAGTTCCACCTTGATAGTTGAGCTGATAATCTCGAATCCATTCGGTCACCGTCTTGCCCTGATAAACTGGTTCGTGTTGGCTTCGTGAAACAGTTATTCCGCCCAGCACCACCAGGGCCAGTATCACGCTCAAGGAAATGAGCCAATGCTTCCGGCGCGGGATCATGGTTTGGTTAACACCGTGGCAGAGGATTGGTTCTCCAAAGCCTTAAGTATTGTTTTGGCTGCTGCTTGCACGGCAGGATCGGAATCATGCGTGGCGTACACCAAATCGGGAAGTGCTGTTTTGTCATACTCGGTGAAGTAACCCAGTAACTCTATCGCGCGCCCACGTATCCTTGGATCAGGATCGTGCAATCGTCCACCGATGGCCGCGATTGAATTCACGGTTTGTTCGGAGTCACGCGCCAGGAGATCGAGTGCCTCAGCGCGAACTTCCACATCCGGATCTTCCAGTGCCTTAAGCAGGGCTGCCTTCACGGCCGGAGTTCGAGACGAAATAAATTTGCCAATCACTTCGACTGCATAGCGATTCGACAGTGGCGAAGCTAATAACCGGTTCCAGGAATCGGCATAGGATTCAGAGTTGAAACGCATTTGGCTCAAAACTTCTGTGACTGCGGCATGGACGGATGGATCTTTGTTTGCGAGCAGTTCAATTAATTTAGGGATGGCTGGGCGCATGACATCATGCAATTCTCCAAAAGCGAATTTCGCATTAGCCTGCATCAAGTTCAAAGGTGCGGGACGGGGCAAGCTACGTTGCCAGGAAGGATCTAATTTTTGATATACTCGTTCGTAGCCAGACGCCAACACCCCCTGATCCTTGCGTAGTGCCGCGAGCATAGCCGGAATCGCCGCCGGGCCAAGTTTGCGAAGGGTATCGCGAGCTGGAGAATTACCGATCATTGAAAGCCTGCCCCCGGAAACGGCTACTATATGATTCGTTCCGCCTTGAGAGTTGATCCAGTAATCCCGAATCCATTCCGTGACCGTCTTGCCCTGATAAACCGGTTCCCTTTGACGCCGGTCGAAGGCCAGTCCGCCGGCAATAATCAGGGCGAGCAAAATACTCGAGGTAATCAGCAGGCGCCATTTCATGCAGAGAATTCCCTGCCGTGATCAGAACAGAAGCAAGCGCCGTTACCAAGTGGAAATGATCTTTGCCCTCAGTGACCGCTTGGCAGAAAGCATCTTGCGTCTGCGATTTTCGTAATGGGAATCGTCCTGCGCAGTGTTATATGCCGGGCTAAAAGCCCTTTTAATTGGTGACAACGAGTCCAACGCGTTCACTTTGCCCACTGAAGCTGGTAAGCAAACACTTTGGCCGCAGTTGTGAATTGCACACGATTCCCATTCTGTTGAAATGAGCCCGGCCCAACGGGTTTGCCGTCCAGACCTATAGCGGTGAGCGCCTGGATTTTTTGACCACGCGCGTTGAGCTTATCGAGCTGCAGTTCCACCGGGAAAGCGGGTGAGCCGGGCAGGGGAATCAGTTCCCAGACATTGCCGCTGTAAACGAGGCGGAACGCGCCACTGGTCGCAACCGGCCCGAAGTCGATGAGTTTATTTTCCAGGTTCAATCGCTCAAGGCGCGCGTTTATGGCGGGATCAGGGGGCTCGGCTTGCCAACGAAGCACGACGGCTTGGCCATCCTTGCCCTCCGCGTGAATGCGTCCACCGCGCGCGCGGCCGGTGCCGTCGAGTGGCCCGAGCAACGGCAGGCGACGTCCATCGGTGCCTGCGTGGTAGAGGCCAAAGCGGATGCCGATGTCAGCCGGGAGTTTTACGCTGTCCGGAATAGTGACTTCCGCCGTGCTGGGATAGGTGCCGATGCGGGTAAGTTTCGTGGGATCAAGATTGAGGCCGCCTTGAAACAAGATGCTTTCGCCATTAGCACCCTGTTCGTTGGCGAAGTGCAGGAACGGTTTAAAGCCCTCCGGCACGGGTTGCAGCACCTGCCAATCAATGTGCAGGCGAAAACGGCGATTGCCTAAATCTTCCACGCTCGTGACGTGCGGCATCACCTGGCCTTCGTCGTCGGAGACATTCGGCCGCGCATCGGCAAAGAGCACGCCAGGGCTTTGGGCGAAGGCGGTGATCAGACCATTGCGCCGGCTGATGTCCGCTGTGTAATCACCGGCATGCGCCACGAAACCGTAAGTGGGCAATACCTGACCCTCATTCTTCCAGTCCATTTTGCTGCGATTCACTTGCACAGAGCCGCCCTGAGAGAACTGCACGGATTGACAATGAATATCGTCTCCGGAAAATTCGTGCGCGAGAATTTCGCGGTGCGCCAATTGCGCGCACACATCATGCAGCAACCAATAAGTCATCACGGTGCGGCGCGAGAACGGCCCTTCTGCCATGGGATTGCGTCCACCCAGCACCGTGAGACTCAGATAATCGTCACTCGCGTAACCGTGCAGAATTTGATCCTGGCCACCGGAATAACGCGGCCCTAATCCGCCCGCGAACAAGACGAATTTGCCGTGTGACGCCATGTCATGCCACGGAATGCGCTCGGCATCGCCCGCCTTCATGTTCCAACGGAACGCGCCGTTCGGGATTTTCGATTCGTTAAACCAGCCACTGTGATCGGACTCGCCTGAGTCGAGATGGCCGATTAATCCGTCCTGTCCGGCTTCGCTGATCGTTGGTGCATTATTCCCAAGCAGTTCACGGATGCGATCAAATGCCGCGCCCCAACGTTCCGCGGTCACTGTCTTGGGATAGAAATTTCCTTTGCGATCGTAGAAATCAATCGGTGGCATCGCGCTGAAGACATCGACGAAATAGGCGGTGGGCGCAATGCCCGCTTTTACTTGCTTCAAGTTGCCTTCCAGCCACGGCCCGAAAGCGATGGGCGACCAGCGATAAGAAAGGGCGTCGCGACCGGAGTTGAACCACGCCTTTTGCGGCGTGCCATCGGCGTTGAATAGAATGTGGTCGTAGGAAAAGCCCGTCGCATCCGGATAGAAATCAATGTAGTTATCGTGCGGCGAGAAGAGCAGGCCATTGCGTTTACAAGCTTCAGCCATCGCTTGAAAATCAGTGAAGCTGCCGGCGGGCGGATAAATATCCGGCAAGCGATAATCGTAACCCCAGCGTTGCCAGACGTGTTTCACGAACACGGCATTCGTGAGGCCGTAGCGCGCGGCCAGTTCGAGGTCTTGCGCCGCGCGACGATAATCACCGCCCCATTGATCGAGGCAAACGCGACCCAGCAAATCCGCCACGCCGCCCGCCGGTTTGAAACCTGCGATGTCCCGATACACGCGCGCGGCGGCAAAAGCCTGATGCGTGGAGGGAATAAACGAGAGCGTCGCATCATGATGCGTGGCGAGCGTGTAAAGTTGCTGGCTGGGATCGACGCGGAAATAATCTGGAAAGATGTCGCAGGCCTGCACGAGCGAGAGACCGTTCTTGAAATCCATGCCGACGTGGCGCGTGGAAAGCGTGAAACCGCCCGCGTGCAAATCGAAGCGGCCCGGGTCTTGAATCACATTGCCAAAGCCCGCGTAAACGCGCCGTGCGGATTCCGAAGCGGGGCCAATAGACAGTGTGGTGAAACGCGGTTCACCGCGCGCATCCCGTTTTACTCCCGGCATCGCAAAGGCCACGCGCAAGGCCCCTTTTTCCGCGTGAATAATCGTTTGGGCTGAGAGTGTGAGATCACCTTTCAAGACAGTGTGCGTGAGCGTGCCCATGCCGTTGCTGAATTGTGCATCGACGTGGGCGCAGGCCAGATCGGTCTTTCCTGAACCGAGATTTTGATTGTCGATTTGCACGATGAAACCGGTGAAAACGAGTTCGCGTTGTGCATCGACGATGGCGATAAAGGCATCGGCGAGGCCGTTGGGGCCGGGCACTATGGCTGCGCCGGTCACACCCGCCTCACTGTTCAACTTCCAACTCCACGGTGCAGATTTGCCGTTAAATACAGCGTGCGCAAGTTGGAGCGCTTGTTGACGGCGCGTGGTGCGTTGCGCATCAGCTTCGGCTTGTGGCGGTGTGCCAGTGGATAACGTCGGCTCAGCCCAATAGGATTGGTCACACACGGTGTTGTGCGCGGGACCGGGATCGGTGACGAGGCGCAAGGTGATTTCACGACCGGCATAGGCGGATAAATCTACAGTCGCCGGCTCCCAACGTTTCGCGAGCGAGAAACGTGTGAAGATATTTTTGAAGGTCCCGCCGTCGCTTACCAGGACGCGAAATTCAACGCCATCGCTCGCGGGTTCAGTCGCGGTGTTATCCCGAATGGCCGTGGCGAAATCGAGATGCGCTGGTGTTCCTTCCGGCAGTTTGACGTGATAATCGAGCAGCACATCGCCCCAGCCCTTCCGCCACGCGGGATGCACGCCAATGACATGACGCCGATCGCCACGGTCAACGTCGGTGAGTTGAATCGAGGCGCCGGTAGCTTCATCCGTCCCGGTCCAACCGGTGGGTTTGGTTGCAGGTGTGCCGTCTTGAACGGAAATGGCGGGCGTGAAAACCTTTGGTGAATCCAAACGAACGCGATCCTGTTTGGATAATTTTAGCAGCGCGGATTTCCCAACGGTCGTAGTGGCCGTGTTTACTGCGGACGAAGAGACGGAGAGAAGGAGAATTGCATGCGCGGTCGCCGGCGTGTTGCCCGAACGAAAGTCTGCATAAGCATGCACCGGATAAAGCGCGGCGAAAGAGTCTTTGCCGGGAACAACATTGAATGCGAGCGTTTGCGTGGCGTTCGGCCCCAGCGAAAACGCGCGCGGAGAATTGTCGGTCACGCGCCAGTCATCAATGACTCCGAGATGGACGGTTCCGCTCAACGGTACCGAGCCGGAGTTCTTCAGCGTGACGTTGATGGAGATGTTCTGTGCGAGGCTCTTGACTTCGCCCGGATCAGCAATGGTGAGGGTGAGCGCCCCAACCGTATCGCGCGGTGGGGAAAAGGCGAACACCGGGCAGGCACAGGTAATGAGCATCAGCAGGATGCTGAGCGGAAAACAAATTTTTTTGACGTTCATGAAAGGTAAAGATTGCCCGCTTTGCGGTGACAATTCGTTATTCTGTCCTTATTGCCACACGCAGGGGATTAACTCAAAAGGAAATGTCCCACATTTATTGAGCGGGAACGAAAGAAAATTGCTTGGTAAAGGACGGATCGCAACGTGGAAGGGATAGTTTTATCGCCGACGAGTCAAGTGCTCGGGTAACGGTTGCTTTTGACGCACATGGCCGACAATCCTGAAAGGATTATATCATTCAGCCCAGGGTTGTCCCGCCTTCTCTGTTTCGGCGGGACTACCCTGGGAAAACGAAACCTAACCCCGCAACACTGAAAGTGTTGAATCAAACTCCCTTCACTCCCTTCACATTCAATCCCACACATAACGTTCATCAAATTCGACCTCGTAACGTTTTAATAACATCCGGAATTCGTCCTGAAAGGAAACCTTACGGTGATGATTCTCCTGTTCCGCGATGTATCAGCGCACGGTCTGGATCTGAGAAAATCCGATGGAAAATATGCCGTAACCGTTCTGCCATGAAAAATCCTGTAAGTCTGGTGTTTTAGTTTTAATCCACAGCGAGGAACTGCGTTTGACTTCTTTAACCATGGCGGACGGTTCACACGTTCGCGATAGCGTTGAAAGCAGATGAATGTGGTCTTCCACTCCTCCCACGATAATAGGCTGACAATCCAAGTTGGTTAAAATGCCTCCGAGATAACGATGCAGCTCCTCACGCAAAGCTGAATCTCGTAAAAATGGACGTCGATCTTTTGTGGAGAATACCGTGTGAACCAGAATCTTGGCCAGTGATTGAGGCATGGACAAACGATGAATGAAATGGATGTAGGATTCAACTCTTTCAGAGTAAATGGCCTTGTTGATAGTCACCCAGGGTAGCCCGCCGGAACCAAAGAGGCGGGCAACCCTGGGCTGAATGAGACAATCCTTTCAGGATTGCAAAGGCTGGCGTAGAGGTGGCCTTTTTGTCGGAACTAATGGATAACCGCTCAGAAATGTTCTTTACCGCTCACTCAAAACACTTCCACAATTCCTCCGCAAACAGCCGGTGACCGCGATCATCCGGATGATTGATCGTGTTGTGCAGCAGTGTGAGGTAGGGCAACCCTTCTTTCCAGAGATGTTCCCAGCGCGCGGAGGCATCGGCCAACGCGATTTGGTGCGCATCGGCGAATTTGCGGAGATCCAGCACGTAGGGGCGTTTCTCCACGTCGCGCATGTTATCAAAGCCCATCATTTTCCACATCGTGTAGTGCGGCGTGATCAAAATGACCTCGGCGTGGAGCACTTGCATCTGTTGCAGGATTTCGTTGTAGGCGGCTTCCAGGGCTTCGCCTTTCAATCCGGCGTCGTTGACGAATTCAATTGTGACGAGGTCCGGTTTGGCATCGATAACGCGCTGGAATTTCGTCGGTGTGGTTTCCGGCGGCTGGTTGCCGAAACGATATTTATCCGGGTGCAGCCATTGCTTGCTGTTGGAGCCGCCCACGCTGACGTTTTCGACATCGATCTTTGATTTCGGAAAACGTTCGCGCAAACCTGCTGCGAACACATCGACGTAGCGCGTTTCGGGTTTGGAGGCGTTGCCGCCCGCGGTCACAGAATCGCCCCAGCACACAATCTTCACCGGTTCGCCTGCCTTCAATTTGGCCAGCGTGCGCGGGATGCGACCGGGTGTGCTGTGCGTAATCGCTTGTGCTGGAGTTTCGAGAATCGGATAAATTTGATCGGGCTTAATCGTCGTCGCCCCGTTCGGTGTATAAATATTGGCGAGAGCCAGACTGCCCGCATCTACAGGCGGCGGCACAGGGGCGCTGATATGGGGTGTGCCGGTTTTTAGCGTGACTTTCCCGGTGCCGGAAATTTCTACCGTATCCACGCGTGAGAGTGAGCAACTGTAACTTGCGTAAACCGTGTCCTTGGTCGTGACGTGGCTATTGGTTCCAATGCCCACATGGCCCCAACCCGCGTCTAAAAGGTAATCTTCATTTTCTTTGAGCGTTTCGCCATTGAGAGTGCGACGGATCGTTAATGAACCGGGCACGAACGCGCCGAACGCATTTACATCACGGGCATTGGCTCCCTTCAAACGCGAACCTTTGGCCCAGCCCGCCGGTTTGTCAGCGGAAAGCGTAATGGGCTCATTGGTGAAGGAAATCACGTTGGGTGGAGGCACGGTGAGCGTGACGGATGCGCCAACACTGATGATTTTACCCGCCACCTCGCATTTGCCTGGAGCTACGGTGATCGTGTGATCCTGCGTGGTGATTTCGAGTCCCTGCCGGACATGAGGGTTTTTTAAGGATGCCTCAACGGCGGAAGACGGAAGTGTGAAACTGCAGAAAAGGGTGACTCCAAAAACGGAGAGACAACGAAGCAATTGAATTTGCGATGGTGTTTGCACGCGCCAATTCAACCTGACCGGTGCGCGCCTGACAATCCTGAATCAAAGGCTGATTCCGGACCTTGTGGAGAGTGACTCGTCAGAGCGGAGCCAGAATTAAAATGTTATTCTGGCTATCGATGGATTTTACTTTTCCCTGCAAGTGAGATTTATCCGCGCCCGGTTGAGCGCCGCCGTTCTGAATAAGATTGGCTACCATATTTGTGCCGTGTTTGTGATACGTCACGAGCACAATATCGCCCACTTTTAAATCCGCCAGGGAAGCATCCAATAGCGCGCCCGCTTGAATTTTGGCCTTGGGCGAAACGGTAAATTGATAGGTGGCCGCCTGCATTGCCGCAACGGGCGCGGGCCGATCATTCACATGGAACGCATTGTCGTTGACGTGATTGGTGGTGCTGTTCACGTGAAACGCGTTGTCGTTCACGTGCGTGGGCTTGCCGAAGGTCTGTTGCAAGGTGCCCGGTTTAGGATCAGCCGCTGAGACGATGAATGTCAGGCCAACGAACCCAATCGCGAAAATGGAGGTGAACAAAGGTATCTTCATAGATATTCGGTAGCCCGGTTTGTGCAAAAGGAACTGTTTCAGCCTACTCGAAGAAATAGTTTTCAGCAAGAAGACATGGGTTACGCTGGTCCCACCTGTTGAGGGAACCGGGTTTGCCAGACACGCCGTATTTTCCTTTAAATTTGTAACCGGATGCCCCTGCCAGGCGTCACCTGTCCCGATGAAATACTGTGGCAACTGGTTGGGGATAGGGATGGTTGCAATCCTGGGATGCGTCCTGTGGACGACGTTGAACTCCAATCGTGCCCTGGCAGTGCCGGCGAACAGCAAAGCGGTAGAGCCGGCTTATGTGCTGAAGCCGAAAGGAACACTCACTTTTGCCAAAGACATCGCGCCGATTGTGTTCCAAAACTGTTCCGATTGTCATCGTCCGGGTGAAGTTGCGCCATTCCCTTTGCTCAATTACGAAGACGTCCGCAAGAAGGCGAAGACCATCGTGAAAGTGGTCGATAAACGTTTTATGCCGCCCTGGAAAGCGGAAGCTGGATTGCAGGCCTATCACGATGAGCGGCGTTTGAGTGGAGATCAGATCGGCATGATCAAGCAGTGGGTGGAGGAAGGCATGAAAGAGGGTGAGGCTGCGCAATTGCCCCCGCTGCCGAAATTTGTGGCCGGTTGGGGTTTGGGTGAACCAGACGTAGTATTTTCGTTGGATGAACCCTACCAACTCGCTGCCGAAGGGCGTGACGTTTATCAATGCTTCGTAATCCCCACTCACTTTACGGAAGATAAATATGTTTCGGCCGTGGAAGTGCGGCCGGAAAACCGCGCCGTGGTTCATCACGCGATTGTTTATACGGATACCACGGGTAATGCGCGGCGATTGGATGAAGCGCAACCGGGACCGGGTTACACCACGTTTGGCGGGGTTGGATTTATCGGCGCGCAGTGGTTGGAAGGCTGGGCGCCGGGTAATCGTCCGCGGCCCTTACCTGCGGGCACGGGAATCCTGATTCCCAAAGGTGCAGATTTAATTTTGCAGGTTCATTATCACAAGAGCGGCAAGCCGGAAACGGATCGCACTAAATTTGGAATCTATTTTGCCAAAGGTTCCGTGACGCAACGCGTGCGCATTTCGCAACTGGCCTATCACCGGCTCCAAATCCAGCCGGGCGATTCCAATTATGTCGTGCAAGCCAGTCTGCCCGTGCCCGCCAACGTCCACGTGCTGGCCGTGATGCCGCACATGCACTTGTTGGGCCGGGAAATGACGGTGACGGCGACGTTGCCGGATGGTCAGACGGAACCGCTCGTGCATGTGCCGGATTGGGATTTCAACTGGCAGCTTTCCTATAACTTCAAAGAACCGTTGAAGCTCGCCCGCGGCAGCAAGGTGATGATGGAAGCGCGTTACGATAACTCGGCGCAAAATCCGAATAATCCGAGTAATCCGCCGCGGCCTGTGCGTTGGGGAGAACAAACCACCGATGAAATGTGCATTGCTTTCCTGGTGTACACGGTCGATGGCGAAGACCTGACCAAAGGAGTCTCTAAGGAAGGGATTCCGCGTCGGCCTGCAGGTGCCGGGAATGGTGCCTTGTTGCAGCTTTTGAGGCAACGATTGGCAGCGGGCAATTCAGATAATGCCAATGGGGCGTCGTCTGCCGCTCCAGCGGATTCCGCTAAACCGGTAAACCCGGCGTCAGGCAAGTAAACGCCTCACCACTTAGCTCTGCGCCACACCCCGTTCGCGTCGGCGATATTCCGAGGGGGTATAGCCCGTCACCTGTTTAAAATCTTTGCTGAAAAAGAACTGATCGGAATACCCCGTTTGCAGCGCGACTTGTTTGATCGAATCGGCGGATTCGATCAGGCGGCGCTTCGCCTGCGTGATCCTTTGCCGCCGCAGCCATTCATGCGGGCTGGCGCGCATCCATTGCTTGAACGTGCGAAAAAAATGGGAAGTGCTCATGCCGGCCAGCTTCGCAAGCTGTGAGACTGGCCAGGGCCGGGGGCGCGTGCGGACCTGCCGGCTGGGGCGGCGGATG
>JBEHZA010000022.1:0-21980 GCA_048497895.1 Verrucomicrobiota bacterium | reverse complement strand
CTTCTCACAATGAAGCAGCGTTTTCCACGAATAGATGTGTTTGGGTTTATGAAAATCACTGTTGGCCAGGAAGGGTAATTTTTTCAGCCCAACGGGGTTGAAAATGTCATTCCGATTCGCAATTTCCCAAGCGTCAATAATGGGGGCAAACTTATCCTGATTCTCCCACAAATAGAGCGTATTCTTGCCCCACTCGCTTTTCATAATGTGCGGATGAGAAGCCACGGAAAGTCCCCCTTGCGCGTGGATTTGGGCAATTGTCTCCTCCAGATCAAGCGCCGGATTGATCGGAGCCTTCAAATCGATGCCCAAGAGATGCGCGGAGGTTTTGGAAGTGTAACCATCTTTATTAAACTCAATGCCGGTCATGACGAGCATTCCATATTTTCGCCAGGCCCGCTTGCGCTCGCGTTCGATGACTTCAAAATATTCCTCCACCTGATTATGGCCCAAAGTGAGGTTGCTCAATTTTACGAGTTTCCCAATGAGCCGTCGCGGATCAGCCAAATGATCCGTAATGCAAATGCAGTCGAAGCCAAGCCGGCCGTAGAAATCCACCAGGTCGGGCACGGATAATTTGCCATCCGAATAATTGGTGTGCATGTGAAAGTCGCACAACAACATCTTGGCTTCGCCGTTGACGGCTGAAGGAGCGCGCTGCATGACCCGTTCGCTGGGTGGTTCAAACAAGCGAATTTTCTTCCGGGTTGAATCCGGAGCATCGCACTCGGCCAAAATAGTTTCGGCAATTTTCAGTGAAGCATCGGGACGGCTGATCTTTTGCAGATTCCGCCGCCACTCATGCCAGAGTTTGGCCTTGTGGCTAAAGGCTTCCTGCACGACCTCGGCAATTTCACGATTTTTCTCAGCCACCGCCCCCAGACCGCATTGTTCGATCAAACGGGCATTCCCCTCCTCTTGTCCGGGAATGATCTGGTTCACGATCATGGGACAACGGGCGGCAATGGTTTCCTGCACCGTGGCCCCACCGGCTTTGCCGATTAAGAGATGACTGGTCATCATCAAATGCGGCATGTTGTTCGTCCAACCCAACACTTCGACCCGGTCGGCAAATTCTTTGGTGCGGTCCAGCAATTTGGCCTTCAACTCGGCATCGCGGCCCACAGTGACAGTCAGATGGGTATTCGGAATCTCCAGCAACCGTTCAATCGATTTGCCTGCCTTCTTTTTGCCGGTATTGATGATGTAAAGCAGCTTGCGGGTTTCACTGTGCGGATCGGCCAGAGCCGGGTTCTTGTTTTCGGCAAACAAGTAACTCACCGGAAAGCCAAGCGTGCGAATTTTCGAGGCATCCACTCCACCCGCTTTCAAAACTTCCGCCGTCGGCTCATTCGGGACAAAATACAGATCGCTCGGAGCCCGGAACCAGGCCGAATTGACGGAAATGGAATCCGTAATAATCGTGAAGAAATGGAAGGCGCGCTCGGAATGATCGCGATACAAATCCTGAATGATATGGGCATAGACCGGGTAAGTGGAGACGACGCAATCCGGTTGCGTCTCATGCAGGATGTCGCTGAGCGCATTGCGTAATTTAGTGAAACCGCTCAGGTTGCGGTTAATCATCGCCGAGTTATCCAGCAACGAATAAATGCCACCCCAAACACCGGGGGCGTATTGAACCAGGTTTAAGTAAGCCTTCTTCGCCAGATCGTTAAATGATCCGTAAGTGCTCTCAAACAAGTCGAGCACCTCGACCTTAACTTCGTCGGAAATATGTTCCAGAGCATCCCGTAAATTACGGGCCGCCGCATTGTGGCCTTCACCGAAACCGGCCGTCAGTATGATTACCTTTTTCATAGCCGTTTTCTTTTTAAAGTATTCCGGCTTGGTGACGGACAGATGGCGGAATTGTTACGATCTATTCACATTTCTCACCGGGTCCACGGGCGGTGGCGAAACAAAAAGGCCACCACAAGCAATTGTGGTGGCTGCGAAAGAAATTAAAGTTCTTACGCTTTGGCGGATTTTGTCTTCGCGGCAGCGTTCTTGCGCTTGACGTAGGCAACGCGGCGTTTCCGTTTGATGGTTTTATTGTATTGTTTTCCCATAAGTTACTTTACATTCGATCAACGATTAAGTTGTTTAACGAAATATGAAGTTTTGCCTGCGGTCATTCAATATCTATTTATTGCTGGCCTTGATGGTTGCCGTGGCCGGATGCGAGAGCGCGCACTCCAAAAAAGAGAAAGAGGCCAAGCCCAAAAAGACGAAAGATATTGCCGTCTTGCGGTTTCACTTTGAAGCAAACCCGGACAAGACAGATCGAACGGGAGAAATCGCCGTTTACCGGGCTCATCCGGTGGTGCTCACGGTAAATCGGGTAGCGGCTATTGACGAAAGCCACATTGAGAAGGTCGAGCTGGTTGAAGCTTTGGGCGAATTTGCCATTAAGGTCACTCTGAACAGCAGTGGAACCACCCTGCTTGCCAATAATACGTCGGTAAATAAGAACCGGCATATGGCCGTTTTTTGCCAATTTGGTTTGAAAGGCGAGAAACTGCGGGACACCCGCTGGCTGGCGGCACCTTATCTGGATCGAGCCATTACCGACGGGGTCGTTATTTTTACTCCTGATGCCACTCGTGAAGAAGCCGTGCGGATTGTCGCCGGGGTAAACAACGCCGTCAAAATTCTGGATAAATAATTTCTCTACTGCCGTTCTTCAGTGAAAATGAATCGTTTGTGGTTAATTACTGTTCTGGCCGTTGGGCTGATTAACAATCTTTCGGCGGAGACATTTCTGCTCCCGACGGCCAATCGCGCACTGTTTGAAAAGGATGGGGAAGACAGGTTCTTTGTGGGGACTGTTGGGAAAACCTGGACGAGCGGCACCTTCGGTTGCGTGCGGTCAGATGGCTGGCAAATGCACGAAGGATTGGATATCAAATGCCTTCAGCGCGATAAAAAAGGCGAGCCGATTGATCCCGTGATGGCGACGGCCGATGGCACCGTCGTTTATATCAATTCCAAATCCGGCTTGTCGAATTACGGCAATTACATCGTCATCCGGCATCGGATTGAGGGATTGGAAATCTATTCGCTTTATGCGCATTTGCGGGCGATTGAGCCAGGATTGTCCAGTGGACAAAGTGTGAAAGCCGGGCAAACCATCGCCACGATGGGACGCACGTCAAATACGCATCAAGGCATTTCCAAGGATCGTGCGCATGTGCATTTTGAGTTGAATCTGTTTCTTAACGATAAGTTCTCGGCGTGGTATGATAAAAATCTCCCCGGACAACGCAATGACCATGGAAATTGGAACGGACAAAACCTGCTGGGTCTTGATCCTCGCTTGATCCTGTTGGAGCAAGCCCGCCTGGGTTCCAAATTCAGCATTCTGGATTATGTCCGGCATCAAACTGAACTGTGCCGGGTGATGATCCGGGATACGCATTTTCCCTGGTTGAAGCGTTACACTGCGTTAATTCGCGTCAACCCACTAGCGGAAAAACAAGGCGTGGTGGCTTATGAGGTGGCCTTAAACTTCAACGGCATTCCGTTTGAACTCATTCCCCGCACTCAATCCGAAGTCCGCGGGAAAAGCCGCTATACGCTTTTGAATGTGAACGAAGCGGAATATCAGAAAAATCCTTGCCGCCGGCTCGTGACGAAAAAAGGCTCGGAATGGGATTTGGGCAGCCACGGAATCCAACTGCTGGACCAGCTTACTTACTGAGCGCCGCGTTTTACAGGAGTCGTAAACTCCCTTGCCCATTTTTAGCTCAGCAAATCTTTGATCGGTTCGCCGTAACGCACAATCATTACCGGCCGGCCGCTGGGCGTGTGATATTCCTTTTTCGGATCGATGCCCAGTGTGTGATAGAAAGTCGCGGCCACATCATCGGGCGTAATGGCTTTATCTTTCGGACCTTCACCCTTCGCATCCGAAGCGCCAATCACTTGCCCGCCTTTAATGCCGCCACCAGCCATCAGACAGAACATGGACCGCGGATAATGATCACGTCCGCCATTCTTATTGACCTTGGGAGTGCGACCAAATTCGCCGGTTACGAAAACCGTCGTTGTTTCCAGCATGCCTTTGGCTTCCAGGGCGAGAAATAATCCGGACAAACCCGCATCCAGTGTCGGCAGGTTCTTATTCTTCACGATGTCGACATTGTTACTGTGCGTGTCCCAGCCCCCCAGATTGACCGTGGTGAAGCGCACGCCGGACTGAATCAAGCGGGTGGCCAGCAGACAGCTTTGGGAGAAGGAATCTTTGCCGAACAAATCGCTGATGGCCATCGTCTCTTTGCTGAGATCAAAAGCCTCACGGGCTTTTTCCGAACGCAACATGGCGTAGGCTTTCTGGCCAAATTGATCCATGCCGGCGAGTAATTTGTCTTCTTTGGCAAACTCGCCAAAAGCATTGTCGTAGCGCTGCACCAAATTTTGACGACGATCGATATCGGCCATCGTGACCCCGTTTCGCAAGCCCAGTCCGCGAATATCCATGGGCTTTCCCGCCTGAGGCGCATTGCCTGTTTCAAACGGGCCATACTCGACGCCGAGATAACCGGTCGGTGATTCACCTTGAGACGGAATGGCGACGAAGGAAGGCAAATAGTCCGTGCCTTTCAATTCCCTTGAGACAACGGCTCCGTAGGTGGGGAAATGGAGCGAGGGCAACGGCCGGTTGCCGGTTCCCATATACAACGTGCCGAGTTCGTGCGCTGCGAGCGTGTGACTAACCCCACGCAGGATAGTATATTTATCGGCGCATTGCGCGAGCTTTGGCAGGTGTTCGCAAATGCGGGTGCCGGGAACGTTGGTCGCAATTTCTTTAAACTCGCCCCGATATTCTTCCGGCGCGTCCGGTTTGAGATCGAACGTATCCAGGTGGCTTGGGCCACCGCCCAAACGCACAAAAATCGCGGCCTTGCTTTTGGCGTTGGCTACGGCGGGAGCATCTGCCAGCGCGAGATAATTAGATAAACTCAGGCCGATGCCGGTCAAGGCGCCTACGCGCAAAAAGTCACGCCGGGTTACTCCGTCACAACTGGTATATGCTGACATAGTATTTTCCTTCGCTGGTTAAAAGTTTAATGGTTCACCGTGAATTCCCGCGTGTTCATCATGGCCCATAACAAATCCCGCACCCCGTTAATTGGATCACCTGCGGAAGTAATATCTTCGAGAGCTTTCGCCATCTCGTCGTTAGTAGCCGGTCGGCTGACTGTGCGCAGGAACACTTCCTGAACGGTCTTCTCGGCATTGAAAGAGTCGGGCAATTTGGTCGCTGGTAATGCCGCTTGCAGTTCGGCCTTTCGTTTGGTCAGTTGCGCTTGTTCCTGTTGATATTTCTTCAAAGCCATTTCGTATTTTTGCATCGCTTCGGAATTATCAGAGTCAGGCTTTTGCGGCTCTCTGGCTTTCAGGCGTTGCTCCATTTCAGCCACGCGTTTTAAACCATTTTCAGCGCGCAGATGATCGCCTTTGGGCGCATAAGTCTGGCGCAGTTCATCGACCCAGGCTTCACTTTTGCCACCGCGACGACCGCTTTCAATGGCGCCCAACATGGCGGGGTCATTGCGGGTGTAAATAGTTTGCAGCAGCGTCGGGTCAGTGGTGCGCTCACAATCGCAATTCATTTCCCGCACGGGCTTGCCGAAAATCCGGAGTGAATAGTCTCCGCCCCGTTTGCCTTTGGAATAAGCCTGCACATCGGGTCCAATGGCGCGGTTCTCGACGCTGGATTTGTATTTCGCTAAATCGGCACTCGCCGCTCCGGCCTGATCGATGGCGTCGATGACCACTTCCGCCGGCAGACGACGCAAGACCATGTGGCTGAAATTTTTCTCATCCAACTTATTCGACGGATTCGTCTTCCAGCTCCGTTGATAGGTATCACTATTAACGATCTCTTTGTGGAGCCACTTCATATCGAAATTGTGGTCGATGAAGCCGTCAGCCAAATAATCGATCAACTCACGATTCACGGGAGGATTGGCCAGATTCATGTCGTCCGCCGGCTCCACAATGCCACGGCCGAAATAATTAGCCCACAGACGGTTTACAAAGGCGCGCGCGAAATAAGGGTTTTCTTTGTTGCGAAGCCAATCCATCAACGGCAGGCGCGGATCGTTATAGGTGTTTAGCATTACTTCTTCGCCGCCGAGAATCTTCGGGGTCAGCACGCGTCCGGCAAACTTGGCATCTTTGGATTTGTCCTTTTGGCGGGCAGCTTGCTTGTTGGCCCGATCAGAAACGTAAACCTCCTGCCACGGGGCAATTTCACCGGCTTTGACGCGGCGGACAAATTCGTCCTGCAACGCCTTTTGCATAGTCTTTTTATCGCTGCCGGTCACCGCTTGCTTCATCTGCTCATTCACGGTGCGGGCAGTGACGGCTTCCGTCCGGTCATTGCGCGATCCATAAACAATGGGGACAAAGAACGCCTGAAATTGAACGAAATCGTTTTGGGTCCATTGATCGAAAGGATGTTTATGACACTGCGCGCATTCGATGCGCACACCTAAAAAGGTATGGCTAAAGGCCAGTGCCTTTTCTTCCGGTTTGCGTAAATTATTCCGCAACCAGAAGTAAGGCATATCTGCCCGTTCCGTGAAATCTACCGGATGTTCCTGACGAAGATAGGAGGACATTTCCACCGCATAATCTTCATATGATTGATCCGGGCGGCTGCGACTGCTTGCCAGAATGATTCCGGCAGCGAGTTGATCGTAAGGTTGATTTTCTTTCACCCGCCGATAGACCCAATCATACCACTGCCGGGACAGTTGAGAGGCAAAATTGGCCACTCCCGTGTTCAGCACGCGGGGATTGTTACCGGTGAAATCGCAAATCTTGGTGGCCCACCAGGCGGCATAAGCCGGGGTGTTCAGCAATTCATCAATCTTGGCTTCGCGTTTACTGGGCGATTGATCGGCGAGAAAACGGGTAATCTCATCCGGCGTTGGGAGCGAACCTGCGAGGTCAAGATTCACCCGGCGCAGAAATTCGGCATCCGTGCAAAGTTCCGCCGGAACAATGCCAACCTTGCGAAGTTTATTGACCACCAGTTCATCCACCTTCGTGCGCGTTGCCACCTTCGGATACTTACTCCCGGTTTGATCCGAGACGGGCAACATGACCGGAATCGGTACCACTCCGTTATCGTAAAAAGCCACAACGTGGGTATCGCCCGAGCCTTTGCTTTCGAGGCGCCCGGTATCGGAGACTGTGGAAATGGATTCGTCGTTACTGCGGAAACGGGTGATTTGAGTGACGTCTTCGACTGTGCCGTCTTTCCAATGGGCTAACACGCGCAGTTGGACGTAATCGCCTGGTTTTTGAAAAACGACTTCGGTTGGCAATACTTCCAGATGGCCAAATTCGCCGGTTTGCTCGACATCCAGTTTGGCTCCGTCACGCACCCACTTTAACAGCAGGTTATACTCCCACCCGCCCTTCTTAAAACGTTCCTTCCCCTTGTGCTGAACCTGCATGGTGGGCTTCGTGATCAGGAGACTTTGTTCCGGTTCCTTCAGATTCACCCGGACTTCAGCTTCGCCGCCATCGGAATCGACGGTGATCGCTTTATGGTCTTTCTCGAAATCGTAACCAAAGAGGGATAACCGGAAGCCGCCGCGTCCTTGAAAGGAGCCATGACATTCGCGTCCACTGCAACCCAGGCGGCTGAGCATAGGAACCACATGCCGGCGAAAACTGGGGGATTCGGCGTTTTCGAGATCAATAAAGCGCTGCTCCGGAGTGCGCAAGGTCGCCGCGGCATCGGCTGCGTTCACACGGAAAGAGAATGCCAGCAGACAAAGGGCGAACAGTAATACTCGTTTCATGCAGTATTTAAAACAACTCCAATGACTTGCGGCCTGGACTTGATTACCAATGGGATCAACTTTTATTAACTCCACTGATAACCAAAGGCAACCTTTTCTTGCCACTTAAGGAACTGTTATCGGCTATTGAATTGGACGGATTTCAAGCCAAAGAGGTTACAATTAAATAACCATTCTCGTTACCGCCAAACGACCGTGATTGAGAGGTGGTTTTCGCAATGAAATGAACCTTGCACTTCTTGCGGGCTGTCGCTATTCCTTTCCGGCTAATTTATGAACTATCATATTTCGAAACGCGCTGCCTTGCTGTCGCCGTCACTGACTTTGGCCATTGATTCCAAGGCCAAGCAGATGAAAGCGGAAGGCATCGACGTCGTCGGGTTTGGGGCTGGTGAACCTGACTTTGACACGCCGCAACATATTAAAGATGCCTGCGCGAAGGCATTGGCAGACGGCTTTACCAAATACACTCCGGCGGCGGGCATTCCGGAACTGCGCCAGGCCATTGCCGACAAGTTCAAACGCGAGAATGGACTGACCTACAAACCGAGCCAGGTAATCGTCTCCTGTGGCGGCAAACATTCCTGCTACAACGTCATTCTGGCCACCTGTGAAGAGGGCGACGAAGTCATCATCCCCTCCCCTTACTGGTTGAGCTATCCGGAAATGGTGAAGCTTGCAGGCGCCACACCGGTCATCCTGCCGACCAGCGATAAAACCGAATTCAAGGTCACTCCTGAGCAATTGCGCAAGGCGATTACGCCGCGCACGCGTTTGTTTGTGCTCAATTCTCCGAGCAATCCGACGGGGAGTGTTTACACGCCGGAAGAAACGAAGGCGCTGGGCGATATTTGCGTGGAAAAAGGCGTGCTCATCATGAGCGACGAAATCTACGAACACCTGCTCTATGATGGAGCGACGGTCAAGAGCGTGGCCAGCTTCTCGCAGGCACATTATGACCATACCATCGTTGTGCACGGTTTCGCGAAAGCCTGGTCGATGACCGGCTGGCGCTTAGGTTTCCTCGCTGCACCGGAACCGGTTGCCAAGGCGATTGACGCGATTCAG
The DNA here is from genome assembly GCA_048497895.1 of Verrucomicrobiota bacterium. Taxonomy (GTDB): domain Bacteria; phylum Verrucomicrobiota; class Verrucomicrobiia; order Limisphaerales; family JBEHZA01; genus JBEHZA01. The sequence continues at coordinate 13,086 of JBEHZA010000022.1, read as the reverse complement.
AGCCACAGCACGAGCAACCCGACTTCCTTCGCGCAAAAAGGCGCGGTCGCCGCACTCACAGGACCGCAGGATCATCTCCCGCGCTGGCTGGCGGAATACTCCCGTCGCCGGACGTATGCTTACGAGAAGCTGAACAGCATGCCGGGTATCTCCTGCGTGAATGCCAAGGGTGCTTTCTATCTGTTTCCGAATATTTCCAAGCTCGGCCTGAGCAGCACGGAGTTTTGTGCCCGATTGCTGGAACAGGAAAAAGTCGCCGCCGTTCCGGGCATTGCCTTCGGCGCGGACGAATATATGCGGATCAGTTACGCCACCAGCATGGCGAACATCGAAAAGGGTTTAGCCCGTTTGGAAAACTTCGTGAAAGGTCTGGCGAAGTAAAACTATCTCCAACGAAATTCAGCAGGGCGTGACTCCGGTCACGCCCTTTTTTATTAGCAGTGGATCATCCCGTCTTTTTGTGCGGCTTCAAAAAGCCTTAACATATGCAGATTACGAATCTGGAAAATTTGAAACAAATGACCGGACGCTAAATGAATTTGTGCTATAATTTGGAAAATTAAATTTTCCCTCAAGTTTATGAGCACCTCCAATGTAAAAGCCTACGCAGCACCAAGCGCGACCGCAGCCCTGGCTCCGCAGAGCATTGCCCGACGTGAGCCGGGGCCGTCGGATGTTGAAATGGAAATCCTTTATTGCGGAGTCTGTCACTCGGATCTGCATCAGGCACGGAACGAATGGCACAACACGGTTTATCCCTGTGTGCCCGGTCATGAGATTGTCGGACGGGTTAAGCGTGTGGGGCAAAACGTGACCAAATTCAAGGTGGGCGACTTGAGTGCCGTGGGGTGCATGGTGGATTCATGCCGCACGTGTTCCAGTTGCCAGGCCGGTTTCGAGCAATATTGTCTGGCCTTTCCCACCTTCACCTACAACAGCCCGGATAAGCATCTGGGCGGACAGACTTTCGGAGGCTATTCCACCAGTGTGGTCGTTGATGAGGCGTTTGTCCTGCGCGTGCCGGCAGGATTGGATTTGGCGGCCACCGCTCCGTTGCTGTGTGCCGGTATTACCACCTACTCGCCGTTGCGGCATTGGAAAGTAGGGCCAGGCCAAAAGGTGGGCATTGTCGGATTAGGCGGACTCGGGCACATGGGCGTGAAATTCGCCCGCGCCTTCGGCGCTCATGTTGTTCTATTTACCACGTCGCCGAATAAAATCGCTGACGGCCTGCGACTGGGCGCGCATGAGGTGGTGGTTTCCAAAGATGCGGACGCGATGAAAAAGCACGCGGGCAGTTTCAACTTCATTCTCGATGCAGTCTCTGCCCAGCATGATATCAATGCCTACCTCAGTTTATTGAAGCTGGACGGCACGCTCACGCTGGTGGGTGCTCCTGAACATCCTCTGCCAGTCGAAGCATTCAATCTGCTGTTGCCGCGCCGGAATTTCGCTGGTTCGGCCATTGGCGGCATTGCTGAGACACAGGAGATGCTGGATTTCTGCGCGAAGCATGGAATCGTTTCCGACATCGAATTGATTCCGATGCAGAAGATCAACGAAGCCTGGGATCGTTTGCTGAAACAGGATGTGCGTTATCGGTTCGTTATCGACATGGCGTCCCTCAAAGCATGAGCCGGGCAAGAGAGTTTAATTATGGAAATTAAAAGAATCGGTTCACAACCATCGAACAAAGGGCCGGCGGATTGGTTTACCGGCACGGTGCGCATTGATCCGCTCTTTCAAGCGGGCGCTCCGGCGCGCGTAGCAGGTGCCAGTGTCACCTTTGAACCGGGCGCACGCACGGCGTGGCATACGCATCCGCTTGGGCAGACCTTGATTGTCACGGCGGGTTGCGGCTGGGCGCAGCGCGAAGGCGGTCCGATCGAAGAAATTCATCCCGGCGATGTGGTTTGGTTTCCACCAGGTGAAAAGCATTGGCATGGAGCAAAACCAACGACCGCTATGACGCACATCGCGGTTCAAGAAGCACTCGACGGCAAGGTGGTCGAGTGGATGGAAAAGGTCAGCGACGAACAATATCGGGCGTGAGGTAACGCAGAACTTTATTTCTTATCCGGTACGCCGTAGGCGCCGGTCAGATAATCGGTAAGCGCCTGCACTTGGGCGTCCTGAATCGCCGCGCCGTATTTCTGCTGCATCTTGACCACTTCCGCTTTCCAGAATTTCGCGGGCATGGGCGGTTGCATGGCCAGATAATCGGTGGAATGACACGCCACGCAATTGGCCAGCGCCATTTCAATGCCGGTCCCGGGCTTGAACGCGATGTCGTCCGAAGGGAGTTGAATTTTCACCTTTTCCGCCGAACTTTGGTAAGCAGTAAGAGCGGAAAGCAAGGTGACCGTTAAGAGTAAAGCGAGGCGTTTCATGAAGTTCATTCTCAAGCGACTTTCACGTGAACGGTTTCCACGACATTGCGCATATAACCCGCCGGATTCCACAGTGGTTCAAGCGGCTGCGATTGACCGATGCGATTCGTTGCTTTCACTTTTAATTCCTGTTCGCCGGCGATTTTAGGAGTGAAGGCGACAGTCCATTCCCGAAAGGAGAAACGACCGAGGTCTTTGCCAAGTTTCGCTTCCTGCCAACTCTGCCCACCATCGGCGGAGAACAGCACTTCCGCGATGCCGTGACCGCCATCAAAAGCAATTCCCCGCGCCAAGGTTACGGAGTCTTTTTTCAAGGTCGCGCCATCCGCAATGCTCGTGATGAAGGAACGCACGTTGAAACGGGTAATGGGCACGGTTGATTTCGGCGTGGCACCGGGTTCAACGCAGGCTCCTTCGGTGTCCGGAATGCGATACGCGGGATTCATCCAAAAGCCGGCAAAGGCTTCGTCTACGACCGTAATTTCGTTCAGATGCTTCACCCAATAAGTGCCATAATAGCCCGGCATCACCAATCGCAACGGGAATCCGTTCAGCATCGGCAGCGGTTCACCGTTCATTTCATAAGCCAGCAACGGCTCCTCTTCGAGCGCCTGATCGACGTTGAGCGCTTTGATGAAATCAGGCGTCTTCGGCTGTGAAGGAAGGTCGAGGCCGTTGAATAAAACTTGTTTCGCACTCGCTTGCAAACCGGCTTTGGCAAGGACGTCCTTGAGTCTTGCGCCTTTCCAACGGGCGTTCCCCATCGCGCCATTGCCTAGTTGGCCGCCACCAACACGGGGTTTGAAAAAACCGCGGCTGTTGCCGGAACATTGATTGACCGCAACAATCTCGACCGGATCGAACTTCGTTTTTAAATCGCTCAACGAAAGTGTCAGCGGATTATTTACTTTTCCTTTCACTTCCAAGTGAAAGGTGTCGGTGTCGATTTCCGTCGGAATTCCCGCCAGATGATAGCGTACAAAAAACGCATCATTCGGAGTGATGATGCTTTCATTGAAAACGGAGAACGGAGTTTCCAATTGGACCGGGCGCGCTGTGAGACGGATCAGTGAGCGCTTTTGAGGATACCTGGCCAGTTCGCGCAGACCATTCTCAAAAGGCATCGTCACGGTTTCGGCCAACAAAGAAGTGGCGGCGTTTTGAGCGGCAAAGCCCACTAATCCCAGCAAGCCGGCAGCTCGTAAAAAACGGCGACGATCCAAGCCTCTTTGTTTGGCAACAATACGTTTCTTCATGCGATAACCTCACTGTAGCGGGCGACAGATTAATCCGCACCAAAAAACTCTAACCGAACAAAAATTTGAAGCATAAAATGCCGAAGGATATTCCATTGGGAATATCCTTCGGTGCGAAAAACTATTTAACAAAACCAACTCAAGTCAAACCATTGAAAACGCCAGTGCTATCACCGAAGCGTTGAGCATTGATTCCCATCCGGGCCAGCATGGCGAGATACAAATTCGTCATGGGCGTCTTGTTGATCTTGAGGTGGCGCCCGGTCTTAATGGTGCTACCGCCATTGCCGGCAAGAACGATGGGCAGATTCTCGTGACTATGAGCATTGCCGTTACTGATGCCGCCACCGTAAACGATCATGCAGTTATCCAGCAAAGTGCCGTTGCCTTCCTTGACGGATTTCAGACGTTCCAGGAAGTAGGCGAATTGCTGCATGTGGAAGTAATCGATCTTCGCGAGCTTGTCCTTGATCGGTTGCTTGTTCTCGTGATGAGACAGGTTGTGATGGCCATCGCCGAAACCGAGGAAATTGTAGCTGCGGTTACTGCCGTCATGCGCCATCAGGAACGTAGAAACCCGGGTGGTGTCCGTTTGGAACGCCAGCGTCATCAAATCAAACATCAAACGCGTGTGCTGACCGAAATCCTGCGGGATGCCATCGGGCACTTTAAACTCAGGCACACCATTGGTGTTCCTTTCCGCCCGTTCAATCCGTTGCTCGGTTTCCCGAACCGCGGTCAGGTATTCGTCCAGTTTCTGCTTGTCGTTCGCGCCCAGATTCCGTTTCAGTTGATTCGCGTCTTCGAGCACGAAATCGAGAATGCTTTTCTCGTACAGCTTGCGCCGTTCGCGGCCTTCTTTGGATTCATTCGCGTAACGGCTGCCGAACATGCGTTCAAAAACGAGCCGGGGATCAGCCTCGGGCGACATGGGAGTCGCTTCGCTCTTCCATGACAAATTGAATTGGTAAGCGCAACTGTAGCCAGAATCGCAAGCGCCGGCCTGACGGCCCTTATCGCAACTGAGTTCCAACGAGGGCAGTTTGGTTTGCCGTCCCGCTACCTGGGCCGCGACTTGATCGACGGAGATGCCAATGCGGATATCTGCCCCAGCCGTCTTGCGGGCTTGTCGGCCAGTCAGGAAAGTTGCATTAGCGCGGGCATGATCACCACCGCCGTCGCCATTGGCTTTGGCTTTTTCATGAGCCAGACCAGACAGGACGGTAATATCGCTTTGAAACGGCTTTAAAGGAGATAGCGTATTGGGCAGATCAAAATTGGCGCCGACCGCCTGCGGCGTCCAATGCTCCATGATCACGCCGTTAGGGATATAAACAAAAGCCATCCGCTTAGGCGCGGCTTCCAACACCTCGCCAGTGCCTGCGGCCAAAGCCTTTAAGGGCGGAGCCATGGCTTCCAACGTGGGCAAAGCGATCATCGCCCCCAGTCCCCGCAGGAACGTTCGTCTCGGTATATGCCAGGTTTTTTCCATAATTCAAAGGCCTGTGGTTTTGACGTAATCTAACCCCAAATAATTCATTGACAAGCGCAGACGCAACTTTTTCAAGGTTGTGCGACTGCTTCCGCCTTCGCCAACCGTTCGCCATCACCCCGGCGCATCTGGAAAGGCACGCTTTTCACGACTTCAAGAATCAGGGCGGAAAACTTGTAGCGATTGGCTACGACGCCTTTGGAAATGCTTTCCAAGGCGCATTTGTCATAATATTCCATCCCCCGCCCCAAGGCGTAGGTCAGCATCTTTTCGGCGATACAGTTTACGAATTGATCCTTTTTTGAGTTTAATAAAATCTGATTTAATTCGGTCGGGCCGTTGAACATTTCACCGCTGACGAGTTTGCCTGAAGGATCAATCTTGAACCCGGCATCAACAGTCCGGAAGCCGCCGACGGCATCAAAGTTCTCCAGGCCGAAACCGAGCGGGTCCATTCGCGCATGGCAGGCAGCACAACCGGCATCCTTCCGATGCAATTCGAGACGTTCGCGCAATGAAGCGGATTTGGCCTCACCTTCACGGTCATCTTTCAACGGAGGGACGTTCGGTGGCGGCGGCGGCGGCGGTGAAGCCAGCAGATTTTCCAGCACCCACAAGCCGCGTTTCACTGGTGAGGTGCGGGTAGGATTGGACGTAATCGTGAGAATACTGCCCTGGGTCATAATTCCGCTGCGGTTTGAACCTTTCAGGGAAATCTTCTGGAATTGCTCTCCTTTTATATTCTCGATGCCGTAATGCTTGGCCAAACGCTCATTGATAAAGGAATAATCAGCCGTCAGAAATTCCAAAATACTGCGGTCTTCCCGCATGATATTCTCGAAGAACAATTCCGTTTCATGCCGCATGTCGTCGCGAAGCTGATCCGTGAAATCCGGGAACATCTTCCGGTCGGGAGTGACCAGATCGAGATTGCGAATTTGCAACCATTGTCCGGCGAAATTCTGAACGAAGGCGTGCGATTTGGGATCTTTGATCATGCGCTGGACTTGATAGGCCAGATCCCGGCGCAAAGTGCCTTTCTGGGCGACGGACAACAACTCCTCATCCGGCATGCTACTCCAAAGGAAATAGGATAAGCGCGAGGCCAAAGCGTATTCATCAATTGGATGCACGGAGGCGGGGTTATCCGGTGAAGGCTGCACTTCACCACGGAAAAGGAAATGGGGCGAGATTAGCACGGCTTCCAGCGCAAGTTTGACACCCTGCTCGAAGGAGTCGCCCTGCTTTTTGGCCAATTCGTCGAACACCATCAAGCGATCCAGTTCCTCTTTGGTGACCGGGCGTCGATAAGCTTTGCGGGCAAAATTGCCAACAATTTCGCGGGCGGCAGCAGATCGATCCTGAGGGGAAGCAGGCAGGCGCGTGAAAATCCGGGTATGCGTGGGGGGCAATGGCGGCGGCACATTCAGCGGACCTTCGATATCGACATTTATTATGATCAGATTGCGATCCCGACGATTGGGATTCTTCACCTTCTCATCGTAAAAATCGTTCAGGAAAGAAACCGCGATGCGTTCTTCACCTTTTTTGAACCGGGCTTTGGTTTCGTAGTATTCGGGCTTTTTTTCCTCTGCTTTAACATCGATGGTGGCGATTTGTTTACCCGCGATGAGAACGCCCATTTTGGCGGGTTCCTTGCCGGCCTGCTGACCAAAGGCTTTGGTCCGGATAATATATTCTCCATCCGCCAGGAAATTATTCGTCAGGGTCAACTCACTGTTGGACACCAGAATTTTAGCATCTTCACCAAAGGTATCGCCGCCGGTCAGCCGGCTCTTGCCAAAGTGTTTTACCGGCGTGCGTCCTTTGCCGGTCACAATCGCTTCGTCCATGATCTTTTCAGCGGCAGCGAGATATTTCTCCAGGAGCACGGGCGGAATCGAAAGGACATCACCAATATTGTCGAAGCCATACCCGGAGTCATCGGCGGGAAAATCATCCGCGGGTGAGAAATCGACGCCAACTAAATCACGAATCGTGTTGTTGTATTCCTGACGATTCAAACGGTGAATGGTAACGCGGCCGGGGTCAGGGTTATTGCAATCGCATTTGAAGACTTCCCGATCCACCCAGGCGGTGATCAGGTCGCGCTGTGCTGGAGTCGGTTGAGTCTTCTTTTCCGGCGGCATTTGGTGGTTATGAACGTTTTCGGCCACCCGTTTCCAGGTGTCCAGATCACGCATCATGGCATCGGTATTGGCATATTCATCCAGAACGATGCCCCCTTTCTTGGTGCCGCCCCCATGGCAGTCAAAACAGAAATCCGAAAGGAGGGGTTTAACCTGGGTTTCGTAGGAAATGGGTTTAGGCTTGGGAGCTTCTACCTTGGCCGCCGCCTTGTCTTTGCCGAAAAAGTCGAAGAGTCCCGCCTGCACCTGCGCGGTGGTAGCGAAAGTCAACCAAACCAGTATGATGAACCTGACTGCCATTGATTCTAAAATAATCCCAATTCGAACACCTGTCAGATGTTATTTGGAAAAGTTAATTATTAAGGCATGTCCGCAGGAAAATCTACGCAATTTTCAGTTCAAGGACCACCCCGGGAGCACTTCGCCATCCAGATCTGTGACCGGCCAATTCCGCTTAAGCTTTTGCTCGGCCAGAATGCCGATCATACCAGCGTTATCCGTGCAATAGGCAGCATCCGCCAACCGTAGGCTTATTCCTCTGCGCGCACACTCCAATGATAACGACTGGCGCAGTCCCCGGTTACAAGTTACTCCGCCGGAAGCGGTGACACATTTAACGTGGAGCAACTCAGCAGCACGCAGTGTTTTTACGGTCAACACTTCAACGATCGCAGCCTGAACGCTGGCGCACAAATCTTTCAGCGATTGGTCGTGGTTCAACACTTCCGGGTGATCCCGCAAGAAATAGCGCACTGCCGTCTTCAGGCCGCTGAAACTAAAATCGTGGCCCGAATCCCGGAGCATGGGACGTGGAAAATCGAAGGCTTTGGGATTGCCTTCCGCGGCCAATCGATCCACCACGGGGCCGCCCGGATACGGCAATCCAATCAATTTGGCGATCTTGTCGAAGCATTCGCCAGCCGCGTCGTCAATCGTGGCTCCTAAAACCTGATGCTTCAGAAGCTGATCAACCTGCACGAGCATCGTGTGGCCGCCACTGACGATCAGGGAGACATTCGGTTGAAACGCTTCAAAGTCAGCTTTAGCCGGATTTCCTTTCAGCCAGGGAGAATAGAGATGGGCTTCGTGATGGTTAATGCCAAGAAACGGTTTGTTCAAGGCAAACGCCAAACCTTGAGCGGCACGCAAGCCGACCATCAAGGCATTTGGCAAGCCCGGCCCCTGGGTTGCTGCTACGGCATCAATTTCTCCGGCCGTGATCCCGGCGGTTTCCAACGCACTGGCGGCCACTGGCAGGAAATTCCGCAAATGTTCGCGCGCAGCTAGTTCGGGGACGACACCGCCATATTCCGCGTGCAGCTTGATTTGGGAAGAAACCACGTTGGCCACGACGACACCGTCTTTTATTACAGCGGCACTGGTCTCATCACAGGAGGTTTCCAGAGCAAGCAAGGTCATGGTTGCGGACAAAGTATGCCGGTCAGGTTCTTAACACAGAATGCGCGTGCGCTTCCGGAACGCAATAGTAACGACTGGCAGACACTTATTTGACGGCGTTCGCCACTTTGTCGTCCGCCTTTTGCTGGCGGCTGGTGTAGAGGGTGATACCTTTGAGCAGGTCCATCGCCCGATCCAGTTGAACGTCTGTCACACTCTTGATGCGGTCACGTTCTTTAGGTTCCAGCGAATCCAGACCACCCGGCGAACGTTTCAAGGCAATTGCCTGCTCGTCTTCTAATGACATGGGAACAACGACATCGGGGGTAATTCCTTTTTCATGAATCTGCTTGTGGCTGGGCGTGTAGTATTTCGCCGTGGTCAAGCGCAACGCAGAGCCGTCCTGCAAGGGCAGAATGCTCTGCACGGAACCTTTGCCGAAGGATTGCTCACCCAAAATAATGGCGCGCTTATAATCCTGCAAACATCCAGAAACGATTTCCGAAGCACTGGCGCTGCCGCCATTGACCAGAATCACGAGCGGAAAATAAGGACGTTTGCTTTTGCCGCTGGCCTTATACTGGGAGCGTTGAGAAGCTTGCCGGCCTTCGGTAGAAACAATCAGTTTTCCGCGTGGCAGAAATTTTTCGCAGACTTTGACCGCTTGATCCAGCAGACCGCCGGGGTTGCCACGCAAGTCCATCACGAGCGCTTCCATGCCCTGCTGTTCCATAGCTTCCAGAGCTTTGTCCAAATCATCGCTGGTTTGTTCGCCGAACTGAGTAAGGCGCACATAACCGATGTTGTTATCCAGCAGTTTGAATTCGCGCTTGCCGGCCAGATCCTTGACGGTATCCACCTTGATCGCAGCACGCGTTAAAACCACATCGCGGTATTGATTGTTCGAGGGGCGGTAAACTGTCAGCGTAACTTCCGTGCCCGGTTCGCCGCGAAGCTTCTTCACGACATCGCTAAGGTTGATCTTGTCCGTATTCTTGCCATTGATTTTGACGATGCGGTCACCGGATAAAATGCCAGCTTTGAAACCCGGAGTGTCATCAATCGGAGCAACGACCGTGATAAAATTATCCTTCATTTGAATGACGATGCCGACGCCGCCGAACGTACCTTCGGTGTCATCCTTTAAGTCCTTGTATTTAACCGGCTCCATGAATTCGCTGTGCGGATCGAGCGTGGCCACCATTCCCTTCAAGGCCCCGTAAATCAGGTCTTGATAGGAAATTTTTTCACCATCGACGTAGTCCTGGCGAATCATCTCCATGACCCGCGCCAGCAAAGCGTAGTTCGCGTAAGGGTCTTCCTTGGCCGCTGCCTGCACCGTGCTATTGAGGTAGATGTGAGCGCCGACGAGAAGGTTGAGGCTGAGAGCAGCCAGTAGAAGGCCGTATAAAACGCGCTTTTTCATATTAAACTTGCTGTGGCACAGTAAACGGCACTCTACCAATTGGCAAGGGCGTTTGCCTGACTTTACAATCGCTTTAACTTAATAAACTTTCCAAATAAGGCAAATCACCGGGGTAAGTAATTTTCGGGTTGGGCTGCTGGCTGGCCACAAGCTTCACTTTTTGTCCGATCAATTCACAAGCGGCGGTGTCGTCCGTAACCAGCAATCCCCGCCCACGCACTTCAGCCAGGGCTTTCCGGATGACTTCCACGCGGAAAGTTTGCGGGGTTTGGACAGCCCACAGACGCGCCCGTTCGATATTCCGTTCGATAAAGGCGCCACCGTCCGATTCTTTGATGGTGTCAGTCACGCGTTGGGCTGCGACGGCGGCTCCCACTTCACGTGCAGCTTGAATGGTATCTCGAATCAATTGCGGTGAGGTGCAAGGCCGAGCGCCATCCTGAATGGCTACGATTTCACTCTTTTCATGCAACGCCGCCAAACCGTTCCACACGGAATCCTGCCGCTCCTTGCCACCGACCACGAGGCGATAGGGCTTCTTGATGCCAAATTGTTCAGCCAGATCATGAAAGGCATCCTGCATCCCATCACGCACGACGAGCACAAAATCTTCAATTTCAGCAACTGCCTCAAAACGCTTCCAGGTATGGACAATGGCCGGACAGCCGGCAATTTCCAGAAACAGCTTGTCCACGTCCGGACCCATCCGGGTTCCTCGACCCGCGGCAACAATCACAACCGAAAGCATAGAAAGATTTTAATAAATACCGTGACAGCGAACGCAACTGCACGTTCAAGCCGGACGCCAGTCCAGCAATTTCAATTGCACGGTTTGTTTCCCATTGAATTCGTTGATTTGCGGAGCGAAAGCAATATCGAAACTGCCGGGCGGCAACTCTGCCTTGCCGGCATTCCACCAAACTGTTTCCAAAGTGGCTCGCCCATCCGTTAACCAGAGTTTGACGTGTTGCTGTTCTTTGCCCATTCGTTTGGCGGGCCGGCTTTGGCGGACTTTGCGGGTCATCAATTGAATTGGCACATTCCCCTGCCCGGTCGGTTTCAAGCGGTCCAGTTCCGCCATCCGATCCATGGTCAGGTCTGAAAGTGTCGTTTCCGCATCCAGCTTCAAGACGGGCAGCAATTGTTCGCGCGTCAAACGCTGCTTCGCCAGTTCGTTAATCCGCAACCGGAAAGCGTTTACCTGATCCGGGTGAATGGTCACACCCGCGGCCATGGCGTGCCCGCCGTGATGGATCAGGAAATCGGTGCAATCACGCAACGCCGCCGCCAGATCAAAGCCTTCAATGCTCCGGCCCGAACCTCGCCAGGCGTCGGCTTCACCACCCAAAATGATGGTAGGACGATGAAACTCGCGTTGAATCCGGGAAGCGACAATGCCAACGACACCGATGTGCCACAGAAGTTCGCCTTCGACGATGACGTAGTCCGTTTCCGCCTGAAATTTCGAGCGCACAGTGCCGAGCGCCTGTTCAAAAATGTGGCGTTCGATTTCCTGCCGTTCGCGGTTCCGCAAATCCAGCTCTTGCGCCAGCGGTTCGGCTTCGGCCAGATTTTTGGCCAATAACAAATGCAGGGCTTGCGCCGCATTTTCCAATCGTCCGGCCGCATTCAGTCGTGGTCCTAACTGAAATCCCACTTCATAGCTGGTGACCGGTTCGGTGACTTGCGCCACGGTTTTCAACGCTTGCAGGCCCGGACGTTTGGTTTGTCCCAACGTTTGCAATCCGGCGGTAACGAGGATTCGATTTTCACCCGTAAGCGGAACGAGATCGGCAATGGTGCCGAGGGCGACCAAATCCAAATAAGAACGTAAATCCAGTTCTTGCGTTCCGGGCAAGCCCGTTTCACGCCCCTGCTTGATAACGGCGTGCGCCAGTTTAAAAGCCAAACCGACGGAACATAGTTCACGGAAAGAAGGAGTTCCTTCGGCGGCCAATTGCGGATTGACTAACGCGTGCGCGTTGGGAGGCGGCTCCGAAACCTGATGATGATCCAGCACGATGACATCAACTCCACGCTGTTGGAGCGCAGCAATCGTTCCAACTGCCGTCGAACCGCAATCCACTGCCAACAACAGGCTCACCGGAAATTTGGCCAGACAATTATCCGCTCCTTCCGCACTGAGACCGTAGCCTTCCTCCATGCGATGCGGCAAATAATGATCCACCTGCCAGCCCAACCGACGCAACACTTCCACCAGCAACGTGGTTGAAGTGACACCGTCCACATCATAGTCACCAAACACGACCAGCCGTTCCTGGCGTTGATGCGCCAGAAAAAGCCGATCCACTGCACAACGCATGTTGGGCAACAGAAACGGGTCGGACAAATTCTTTAACCGGGGATTCAAAAAATCCGCAATGTCATCTGGGGCGGTAAGTTGCCGGTTGATCAGACATTGCGCGAGCAAGGGAGAAATTGCCGCCCGGGCCGTTAATTCGGCGACGAGCAAGGGCTGTTCTGGAGCGATGGACCAACGGTAATTCATCGACTGTGATTTAGAAAATGCACGACCTGCTCCCAATAGCGATGAAATAACGCTGCGACGGTGCCCGCAATCAAAAGAATGTAGCCTACTGAAACAAGTGACATAAAATAGCCGGCCCAGATCAACCAGCCGTCTTCCTCCATCATGCTGGCCAGCACGAGAATGACAGCAATGGCCGGCAGTGAGTTCGTTAAAGGGATGGGTAAAGGCAAAGCCAGAATGCCTCCCATCAAGGCAACGATGAGCGCGTTGCCCCGTTGCGCCAGCGGCAACGTAAGCCAGAACTTTCCGCGTGGTCTCGCCCACTTTTCGATGAAGCGCAATACTTTCAAACTTCCGGCAATAATCTTCCGCAGTTGCGGCAAATAGATCGGCTTATCTCCCATAAACGCGGGCAGCTTCGGGTCGAAGCCGAAGGCTTGCCGCAAGGCGAGCAACATGATGATTGCGCCAATGATGACACTA
>JBEHZA010000021.1:0-22346 GCA_048497895.1 Verrucomicrobiota bacterium | reverse complement strand
AAACCCGTTCGCACCTGCGGACGTTGCTGCGACCGGGGACGGTCGCTGTCCAGCCGTCTGCTTTTCTCCAACGTAAAAAATTCACTCCCTGCGCCTCCTTATTTTTACTCAATTGTTATCGCAGAAGCCTTTACATTAGTTCCATTCGGCCCTAACCTGTTTGCGGATTATTACTGCCATGGGAAACGAACGAGGAAGTCAGCAAAACAAGGTAGTTCCTGCCGATTTTTTGGGTCTCGAACCCAGCGCTTACCCTTCTTTTGAAAACAGCGGTGAGATTTATTGGCACAAACTTGGCCGCGCCAGCATGGACCTGGCTGAATTAACCGATGCCAAAGAGGATAAAGGCGCGGTTGCTCTGGCCGCCCCAGATAAGGACTGGTTTCAACCCATCGCCCGCGATGAACGCTTCCGTAATATTAAAGCGTTTGAAGATCCCACGGGCCGCCGTTTGCCGCCGAATGAACATGGTCATCCGGATTTCATGCAGGCGTATCCCGGTTATCCCGCCATTCCCGTCATCGGCCAGGGCGATGAACTGGGCGAACCATTTACTGGCGCGGTGGACACCGTCGTTTTGCGCCATGGCGCTTGTGATATTGAAGTCCTGCTCATCCAGCGCGGCTCCGGTTATTACGCTTTTCCCGGCGGCGTCGTTCAGCAAACGCAAAAGGGCAAGACTTACGAGATTGATGCGGAAGGAATTTACCGGCAACTGACCTCTGCTCACGAGTCGCCCGCCACCACCGCCCGTCGCGCTCTCCAACGCCGGGCTGGAATCGATTTGCCCGAAGACCGGTTCACGCGTGAAGTTTACAGCGGCATTTTGGACGACATTCGCAATTCCAGCGGGGCCGCCATGTATGGCCGCGTCTTTGCTGTTGTCGATGACGCCCGGAACGTGCCCGAGCCAAAATCCACCTCCGCCCAACGCGAAGCGCGCTTCGTGCCCTTAGCGGAACTGTTGAACAACACTCAGGAACCCACGCTCGATGGTCTGTGGGGTTGCCACGCCTTCCTTTTGAAATGGGCGCTCTGGTCGGAATTCGTGACCGATCCCGACCGTTACGCCAAACTCAACGAAACGGATCGCGATCAAATCCGTCAGGTGCTTGCGTATGACCCGTTGGATTATCTCTTGTCGGATGAAGTGACTTACGCGGCGCAAAATCACTGGGCCAGCGCACAATGGGGACGCCGGTTGCCCTGGCCAGTTCGGGGAACGATTTGTTTTCCGCTGGTCGGTGGCGCTATCCTGCCCGGCATGGAACGGATGCATGGGCACCCCAGTCTTGTGCCTGCCTGGGTGATGCGCAAAGCCCGTCGTCTCCGCAGTTATAGCATTGATGAATTGATCGCCGATTTGGAATTGCACCGGGACAATCACGAAGGCATTCCGGCCACCGTCGATTTCTCCTATTTACGCGCCTTGTATCATGCTGAGCCGAAAGATGTGATGGAATGGATGGACTACCTCGGCCACGAAGCGCTGGAGGCAAACCGCGTCTGGGTCCATAACGCCGAGGCTATTCTGGATCGGCTCCGGATCAACAAAAAGGAACTCGGCTGCCTGGAAGACGGTGACAGCATGGTCACTCAACTGCTCGAGTTGAAGCGGCAAATGCAGGCGCTTGAAGGCGCCACCTCCCTTTCCAATCTCGCCCTGCGACTGGAGGAAAATCCGGAAGGCCAGGATTTCATGATCCGCGCTCACTCCGGTTGGCGGGAAACGTTTCACCAGCAACATCTGCCTCCCAAATCAGTCACGCAGGCTCCCTATCGCGAAGGGATTGATCCGCGAATCATCGCGGTTGAAATCCAGCAATTTCAGACCGACCTGCGCGCGGCCTGGAAACAAGTGGTCGAATCCTGGGGGAATACCCGGCCCAAACTCTTTGGCGAAACTCTGGCCCGGCGCGTCACTCAATTGCGGAACCGGTTTGAGATTGATCCCCTGGTGTCCGGCGTGCAGACATTCCAATTAATGCTCAGCATCGGGCGGGTGCTCGAACAAATGGCCGCCACCGGCGATCTCACGCCACCCATCGTGACCTCCATCAATAATCAACTCAGTGATTTGCTGTATGTGATTAAAATGGATGCCAATTCCGCCGTCATTACCGGCATCCTCAACGCCGCCCGCAAAGAAGGCGCCAAGCTCCGCCAGGCCCACCAAATCAGCGGTGTTTAATCCGGACAACGACCGCCTGCCCCGCGAAGCGGTGATCCCCGGTCACGACAATATCCGTCTGCACGGCAGTGTTGGGATACATCCACGTTACACTTGCGTCCTGTCGGAAAACCTAAAAGATGTCGGCGTTTTCCGTTCAAACGTATGCCCGATGCGCCTACTACTCAGCGACCCGAATGGAGCGATCTGCTTCCGGCCGAAGATTATCGTTTTCATCTCGGCGTGCGCCCCGGTAATCCATCCGCCTACTTCGGTCCCACGCCTCACCGCGCGGCCTTGCTGGCTGAACGGAAGCGTTGGTTGACGCTCGACCCTCAACGTTACGCCGGTTTGTTGCCGGAAGCAGTGCCGTTACTGGAAGAAACTCTCGAACTTGCTCACACCTGGGGCACTTTGCCTGAATCTTTTCCAGCACGGACGCCATCTCTTGCCAGCCCATGGGATCGCTGTCTTGCGCTCGGCCAAATCTGGGAACCGGATTACCTGCTGCTGAGTCCGGATGCGACCGGCAGCTTCGTGTTGCGTGGCGGTTGTGTCTGTTTCCCTTCGGCCTGGAGTTTTGAAGAAAAGCTGGGGCATCCATTGGAATTTATTCACGGCGTGGTGCCGGGCTTGAATCCCGCCCTCGGTAAATCCATCCAGGCGATGTTGAGTAAAATGCGACCGGGAACGGCCTGGGTGCGGTCCAATTGGAGTTTGACCCGTTTGCCGGAACTCAATCAGCATCCAAAACTAGCCTTGCCCCGATTGACCTTGCCGCTTTCCCTGGCGGAAGTCTGGCTGCGGAGTGAATATCAGATTTTGGTTCCACTCCCACGTCATGGGGGAATCCTGTTTGGCATCCGCCTGGAGATTCAATCGTTGGCGGAATTGGTGACTGTTCCCTCTGTGGCTCGTGGACTGAAGCAGGCTCTGGAAACGATGCCCGAAGCGATGGCCGTTTATAAAAACATCGCCTCTGTCCGGACCGGTTTGATCGACTTGTTGAATGGGCCAGCGTCCCAGCCCTGAAAAGCCCTCTGTCCGCCCATCGAAAAAGTCGTTCTGAATGAGGCTCTGGCGTTTACAGAGATAGATTTCGAGGCTACGCTGGAGCCATGTATTACCTTCACCACCCTGCTGCTGCTGGCCAGCTTGCGCCTTGCCGATGGGCCGACCCGCTTCAATCACCGTTGGGCCGGTGGGTAACTGACGCAAAATGTTGAAACTCAGCCCGAACCTCTTTGTCGTGCATGGTCTGTCCATGCGTCCGCCAACAACTATTTGCCTCCGGGCGTGAATGAAATCCTTCCCCGTCTGTCCAACTTTTGAAATATGAGTGAACCTACCCCTGCGGCCACTAACCTTTCGGCGACTTCGGAACGTGATGTGGCCGCCATCGATGAATTGCGCGGGTTATATCAACGGCTCCGCGCGGAAGTGGGCAAAGTCATCATCGGCCAGGAGGAAGTCATTGAGCAGTTGCTCATTTGCATTCTGGCGCGCGGGCATGCCTTGCTGATGGGCGTCCCCGGTTTGGCCAAGACCACCATGGTGCACGCGCTGGCGGATGTCATGTCGCTCCAGTTCAACCGCGTGCAATTTACGCCGGACCTGATGCCCTCGGACATTACCGGCACAGATATTCTCCAGGAAACCGATCAGCCGGGTCGCCGTGCCTTCGTGTTCGTGAAAGGCCCTATCTTCGCCAATATCGTGCTCGCGGATGAAATCAACCGCACGCCGCCGAAGACGCAATCAGCCCTGCTCGAAGCCATGCAGGAACATCGCGTGACCGCTTCCGGTCGAGTGTTCGCGTTGCCTTCACCTTTCTTCGTTTTGGCCACGCAAAATCCCATCGAGCAGGAAGGCACCTATTCTTTGCCGGAAGCGCAGTTGGATCGTTTCATGTTTTTCATTCACGTGCATTATCCCACTCTGGAAGAAGAACGCCGCATCGCGCGCGAGACCACAGGTGGCGCACTCACGAAGCTGAACAAATTGATCGATGGCGAACAGGTTTTGGCTTTCCAGGAATTGATTCAACGCGTGCCCGTGCCGGATCACATTTACAATGTAGCAGTGGATCTCGTCCGCATGACCCGACCGCTTGCGGAAGGCGCGCCTGCATGGGTCAAAAAATACGTTACCTGGGGCGCTGGTCCTCGCGCGGTGCAATACCTGATTCGCGGTGCCAAGGCGCACGCCGTCTTGAACGGCAGTTACCTCGTGCGCATGGAAGACATCGAAGCCGTCGCGCGGCCCGTATTGACCCATCGCATTCTCACCAATTTCCAGGCGCAATCAGAAGGCATCACCAGCCCGCAACTCATTGGCCGGTTGCTGGCGGAAGTCCGCGGAGAACCCCATCGTGGCTGACGGTGGCGAAAGAAAATTCATCGATCCCCAGGCGTTGACGCGCCTGATGCGTCAGCCGTTGGTTTCGCGCTTTGCCATGGAGGGCAGCGTCTCCGGCCACCACAAAAGCCCGCATCGCGGCTCCAGTGTCGAGTTTGCTGAATACCGGAACTACGTGCCCGGTGATGACATCCGCCGTTTGGATTGGCGCGTGTTTGGCCGCAGTGACCGCTTCTACATGAAGGAATTTGAGGCGGACACCAATTTGCGGTGTTACCTCGTGCTCGATTGCAGCGCTTCCATGGGCTTCAACGGCGCTGGCGAAAGCAAATTGTCCTACGCCCGCCGTTTGATTGCCGCGCTTGCGTACCTGACCATTCAGCAAGGCGACGCCGCCGGTTTGCTTTGCATCAGTGAAAAAAAGATTATCGATATTCCGCCCAAGCGTAATCCGGCCCATCTACAATTAATTTTCGATACGCTGGAAACCGTCGAAGCCAAAGGGCCAACCAATCTCGTGCCCGTTTTGCATGAACTCGCCGAAAGAGTTCGCCGTCGCGCGCTCGTGCTCGTGTTCTCGGATTTCTTTCATGAGCCGGAGCCTTTGCTTGAGAGCTTCCGGCATCTCCGTTATCAGAAGCATGATTTAGCCGTCTTCCAATTGCTGGACCGGCTGGAACTTGATTTTAAGTTCGACCGCCCCGTGCGGTTCATGGATTTGGAAAGCCCCTTTAGTCTCGTCGCCGAACCGAATTTGATCCGGGACGAATACCTCACTCAGCTTCATCGTTTCCTCGATCGTCTGCGCCAGGGCTGCCATGAGTTCAATGCCGATTATGCCCGCGTCGTGACCGATCAGGATTACGAGAAGTTCCTGGCCGATTTCCTGAGCGAACGCGCTCACCTTAGTGCGGGAGCCGCCACGTGATGACACCATGACGTTCTTGCAGCCATACATCCTCTGGGGTTTGCCGCTGGTTTTGGTGCCGGTGATCATCCATTTGATCAACCGGCTCCGGCATCGACCTCAGCCGTGGGCCGCCATGATGTTTCTGGTGCAGGCCAGCCGCAGTTCCACCAGTCACGCGAAACTAAAGCAGTGGCTGATTTTGCTCTTTCGCGTATTGGCCGTGCTGATGCTCGTGCTGTTTATCAGCCGTCCCATTGCAGGCGGTTGGTTGGGTTGGGCGCTCTCGCCTTCGCCGGATGCCATTGTGATGGTGCTCGATCGCTCGGCCAGCATGGAAACAAAGCTGCCCGGCAGTTCATCCACGCGCCGCGAACAAGCGCTGAAAATGCTCGCGCAAGCCGCCCGCCCGTTTGAAGCCAGCAGTCAACTCGTCCTGATTGACAGCGCGCTCCACACTCCGCAACGGATGGCCAACGCGGATAATCTGGCCAGTCTCTCGCTCACCACGCCGACGGATACCGCCGCCGATCTGCCCGCTTTGTTGCAAACGGCTTTTAACTGGATGCTGGAAAATCGATCAGGTGCGACTGAAATCTGGATCGCTACCGATTTGCAGCGCAGCAACTGGCGGCCCAACGATGACCGTTGGAAAACGCTCGTCGCCCAATTCGCCTCTCTCCAGCAGCGTCTTCGCATTCGTCTGTTGACCTTCAATGAAGCCAGCGAAGCAGATGCCCGCGTTTCAGTAGCCGAACTCGTGCGCCGCCAAAGTTCCGGCCAATCAGAGTTACAACTCGTGCTCGACCTTCAACGCAACGTCAGCGCTGCGGAAACCGTGCCGGTCACCGTGACGCTAAACGGCACTCACACGCAATACGAGGTGGCGATGGAAGGCCAGTCATTGCGCTGGCGGCAAACCTTGTCATTGGGAGATAAAAAGAATGGCGGCTGGGGCAGCGTGCAGTTGCCGGCGGATGCGAACGCGCGTAATAACACCGCTTATTTTGTTTACGGCGCGGAAACCACATTGAAAGCCACGGTCATTAGCAACGACAAAGGGAATGCCCGCTTTTTCAAACTGGCCGCCGAAGCCTCGGCGGGTGGGGCGCGTCAGTCCGTGAACGTTTTTGCCTCTGGTGAAATTGCGAATGCGCCACTCGACGATCAATCGGTAATTCTTTGGCAGGCGCCGCTGCCTCAAGGAGCCGCGGAACAACGTCTGCGCGAATTTGTCGAGACCGGTGGCGTCATCCTCTTCTTTCCGACCGGCCAGGCGGAAACCAATAAGTTTCTCGGTGTGAGTTGGGGTGCCGTGCAAACGGCGGCGAACGAGAAAACCTTTCGCATCGAACGCTGGGAAGACAAGGAAGGGCCGCTCGCCAAAACCGATGAAGGTTTTAACCTGCCTCTGCATGAAGCGATTTTTCTGAAACGCCAGCTCATCCTCGGCGAAAAAGACGCGTTGGCCACCTATGACGATGGCACTCCTTTTCTGACCCAGCGGGTTTTATCCAAAGGCCGCATCTATTTCTGCGCCACGTTGCCGCAGAAGGAATGGTCCACTCTGGGTGACGGCCCTGTGTTGGTTCCTATGATCCAGCGCGCTCTACTTGCCGGCAGCCGTCGTCTGACGCAAGCGACGATGATGACCTGCGGTGAATTGAGTGCGGTGGATGCGAACCGTCCCTGGGTGGCGGTGGATGTTGCCGGGCCGCGCAATATTCAGACTGATGCTGGAGTTTACCGGGCCGGTGACCGGTTGGTGGCCGTGAATCGTCCCGCGGCTGAAGATGAACGTGAACTTGTAACTGCCCCAGAAGCGCGCGCCTTATTCGGGACATTGCCCGTGCAAATGCTGGATGAATCCCGCACCCGGAATGATCGTTTACAAGGTGAAATCTGGCGCTTGTTCCTCGTGGCGATGTTGCTTTTTCTGCTGGTCGAAGGGGTGCTGATTTTGCCCACCCGCGCGGAAACTGCTGCCACTGGCAAGCTCACCCAACCGAATGCGGAGGTGGCATGAGCCATTGGTCCTTTGGCGCTTCTTTCCTGTTGGTGCTGACGGCGATCGCTGCCTGGCTCGGAGCCGCCTGGCTGGGGTATGCCAATTGGCAACGCCGCGGAGGCGGACGGAAGATCGCGCTGCTCGAAGGGCTGCGGCTCGTGATCATGACCTTGCTGGCTTTCACGTTGCTGCGTCCGGAATACGTGCAACAGATTCAACGCACCGAGATGCCGGAAGTTGCGGTGCTGTGGGATGCCTCCGGCAGCATGGCCACGCGGGATCTGAAAAACGGCACGAATATTTTAAGCCGCGCCGAATGGCTCCAGCAACAACGCGACTCCGGATTTTGGAAACCGTTGGAAAAGACGGCGAAAGTAACCGTCGAAGATTTTTCCGCGCCCGCCAAAGAACCGAAACCAGAGGATGGCACCGATTTGAATCAGGCCCTCGAGAATGTGCTGAACCGGCAGAAAAATCTCAAAGCCGTCGTCCTGCTGACTGATGGCGATTGGAATCTGGGCAAATCTCCCGTCGGCATTGCCACCCGTTATCGCGAACAGAATATTCCCATCTTCTCGGTGGGTGTGGGACGCGAGACACCCATGCCGGATTTGGTTCTGGAGAAAGCCTCAGCTCCTTCTTATGGCCTGGTCGGTGAACAAATTTCCATTCCGTTCAAAATCCGCAGCTACCTGCCGCACGAAGTAAAAACCGTAGTTACCCTGGTGGATACGAACGGTGAGGAACTCAAAAAAGAAATCCTCATTCCCGCGCAAGGCGAATTACAGGATGCCATCGTCTGGTCACCGCAACTCATTGGTGAATTTGATTTGAAACTCAAGTTGCCCGTGCAACCGGAGGAAACCCTGACCGATAACAACGAGCAATCGCTGCGGGTGGCCGTGCGCTCGGAACAGTTAAAGGTGCTCGTGGTTGATTCCGTGCCGCGCTGGGAATATCGCTATTTGCGCAACGCTCTGGCCCGTGACCCTGGCGTTGATATGCAATGCCTGCTCTATCAACCGGGCATGGAGCCGGGTGGCGGGCGCAATTACATTCCCGCTTTTCCGGGAACCAAGGAGCAGCTTTCCAAATACGATGTGATTTTTCTCGGTGATGTCGGCATTGGCGACCATGAACTCACTGCGGCGGATGTGGATTTGATCAAAGGGCTCGTTGAACAGCAGGCGAGTGGTCTGGTCTTTCTGCCGGGCCGTCAGGGCAAACAAATGTCACTGCTCCACACGCCGTTGAAAGATTTGGTTCCCGTCGTGATGGATGAAACCAAACCCGGTGGCGTCGGTTTGCAAAATGAATCGGCCTTGATTCTCTCCTCTTTAGGTGCAGGCCATTTGCTGACGCGCTTTGATTCCGAAGAATCGCGCAACGAATCGATCTGGAAAAATCTGCCCGGCTTTTATTGGTCGGCCGCAGTGGAAAAGAGCCGGCCCGGTTCCGAAGTGCTCGCCGTCCATTCCTCCTTGCGCAATAGCTGGGGCCGGATTCCGTTGCTGGTCACCCGTTCCTACGGCAGCGGCAAGGTTTTGTTCATGGGCATGGACAGCGCCTGGCGTTGGCGGCGTGGCGTGGAGGATAAATATCATTACCGCTTCTGGAGTCAGGTGGTCCGCTGGATGGCGCATCAACGCCATTTGTCCGAACGGCAGGGCATTCGTCTCACCTACAGTCCGGAAACTCCGCGCGTCGGCGACACGATTTTTTTCCAAAGCACGGTGTTAAATAATGGGGGATATCCCATTGATAAAGGGCCGGTGCTGGGAAAAATCACTTCCCCTTCCGGACGCGTGGAACGTTTTGAATTAACTCCGGTTGAAGGTGGCTGGGGCGTTTTCAAGACCAGTTTCGCGCCGTCACAAGGCGGCAAGTATAAAGTCCAAATCACCGCCGAACAATATGGCCGTCAATTGGACACCGAAGTGGAAGTCACGCAACCGCAACGTGAAATTCTTGGCCAACCGGCCAATTACCAGATTCTGCGTGATTTAGCCGGATTGACCCACGGCGAAAGCGCCGGTTACGACGGCTTGAAACAGATTGTGCAGCAGGTTTCGCTGCTGCCGGAACCGAAGCCGATTGAACTGCGCCTCCGTCTCTGGGCCAATCCCTGGTGGGGCGGCCTGATTCTCCTCTTGTTGGGGATTTATTGGACGGCGCGCAAACTCGCGGGCATGGTATAAGAGTCGGGCGAGCGTAATGAAATCATCCGAAGACAAATTGATGACCGGACTCCCGGAGAGTCTGCGCACCCAATTCGCGGAATTGGAGCGTCGTCTTTGGGTGAAGGAATCGATTGTGGCCGTCTCTGGCGCTGCCGTGGCGCTGGCCGGTTCCTATCTGCTGTTGTTTTTCTCGGATCGTTTCTGGGACACCCCGTCCTGGTTGCGCGTGCTCCTCGTTTTGGCGGGCGTGGGTTTGCTGGGCGCGTTTGCCTTGCGTTGGTATCGGCTTTGGGTCTGGCGTCGCCGGGACTTGCAGGCCTTTGCCCTGCTCGTGCAAAAACATTATGGACGGTTGGGTGATCGTTTGCTGGGCATTGTTGAACTGGCTGATGAATCGAAACGGCCGGAAAATATTTCTGCCGCCCTTTGTCGCGCCGCCATCAAACAAGTGGCGGAAGAAGCTGGAAAGTTTGATTTCCGTGAGGTGGTTGACGTCCGCCAATCCCGCACCTGGCTGACGGTCTTGAGTGTGCTGGTGGCGGTGCTGGCCGCGGGCGCAGCCTTTGCTCCCCAGGCCTTCCTCAATGCTTTCCAGCGCTGGGCCGCGCCTGCTACCACGGTAAAGCGGTTTACTTTCGTTCGTTTGGAAAAACTGCCGACGGAGTTGATTGTGCCGCACGGCGAACCGTTTGAGGTCATCGCTTCTGTCGATTATCGTTCGGTCTGGCATCCGGAGAAAGCGGCGGCCTTCATCGCGGATCAACTGCCCGTGACAGCGCAAGTAAGCGGTAATCAATTGCGTTTCACTATTCCCGGGCAAACGCAACGCGGCCGTTTGGAATTGCGTATTGGCGATGCCCGCCAATCGGTTGACATCCTGCCCACTTACCGCCCGGCCATGAAGCAGATGAGCGCTTCGGTAGCGCTGCCGGAATACTTGCGCTATCCGGCTTTGGAAGAAGCCGTGCGCAGTTCCAGTCTGGATGTGTTGGAAGGCAGTCAGGTGATCTTTCACGGCCTGACCAGCCGGGCGCTGAAGCAGGCAGAATTGCAAATCGACGGAGCGTCCGCGCAACCGTTGAACCTCACGGGTGAAAAATTTGAAACCGCTCCGCTCAAGCTGGACACCGTAAATAATCTTTCTTTCCGCTGGCAGGACAACGTCGGCCTGAGCAACGCCGCTCCGTGGCTGGTGACTGTGCAAACGCACAAGGATGCGCCGCCGAAAGTGGAACTGCCCGATCTGGCCATGGATTTATCGGTGCTCGAAGATGAAGTGCTGAAGCTGCGTTCCGTGGCACAGGATGATTATGGGGTTCGGGAACTGGGCATTGTCTGGCAGGTCATGGGCGTCAGCACCAATTTCAGCAGTGGCTCGGAATTGCAGGCCACGACCACCACTTCACAGGAGAAAAAATTTGAACAGGTTTTCCGCTTTAACCCCACGGTGTTGCGGATTCCGCCGGATTCCACCGTCGAGTTGCAGGCCGTAGCCACCGATTTTTACCCCGGCCGCAAACCGTCGGAATCTCCTCTGTATCGTCTGCACGTGGTTGGCTTCGTGAAGCACGCGGAAATGGTGCGGCAACAGTTGGAATCCCTGTTCGCCCGGCTGGAAGAAGTCACCCGGCGGGAAGAAGCTGTGGCGAGCAAGACGCGTGATTTAAAGAATCTTCCCGAAGGCAAGTTAAGCACAGAAGAAGCGGCGAAACAGATTGGGGAACAAGCCGATGAACAGGCGCAAAACGCGCGCAATCTCGAACAAACGTCCCGCGAAGGAATGAAGACGCTCCGCGAAGCCCTTCGCAATCCCACGTTTTCAGATCAAGTGCTGCGTGAATGGTCGAAGAATTTGCAATCAATGCAGGATATTGCCAAAGGGGAAATGCAGAAGGCGGGTAAATCTCTGCAATCGGCTCAGGATTCCAAGAGTGAGCGCCCACAACAATTGGCGGAGGCGCAGATGTCCGAAGAACAATCGCTGCGTGAATTGGAACGGTTGCAGAAGAACGTGAATCAGGGACTCGATAATTTGCAGGCGCAAACTCTGGCGCAACGCTTGCGCAAACTGGCCGAGGACGAAAAGAAGGTGCAGGATCAAATCCAAACCATCGTTCCCGAAACCATCGGCCTGTTGCCGCGCGAATTGCCGGAAAAATTCCAGAAGGCAAACACAATGCTCGCGGAAGATCAGGTGAGCGCCCGCGAACGCGCCCGTCAGGTGCAGGAGGAAATGAGCCGTTTTTACGATCGCACTCAGCGCCCGGATTACGGTGAGGTCAGCAAACAGATGAAGGAGGCGAACACGCCTGAGGAGTTGAGCAAGGTGGGGGTTTTGATTCGCGACAACATTGCCATGCAAGCGATGCAAGGTCTCGGTTCCTGGAGCAAACGATTTGAAGATTGGGCGAATATCCTCGAGCCTAAAACGGATTCCTCCCCCAGCAGCGCAGGCAAAGGCGGCCAACCTGGCGCGCCCAAGGATGACAAGGCAATGAAGGAATTGATGGCCCTCATCCGCATGCGTGAACAACAATCCAATATTCAGGAACGCACCCAGCTCCTGGAAGGCCGCAAAGCGCAAGACCCCAATTACGCGGACACCGCCAAACAACTGGCACAATCGCAATTCAAACTCCGGTTGGATCTGGGCCGCACGCAGGCAGAGAACGAAGTGCCCGGTGTGGATGAACCGTTGGAAGAAACGTTCAACAACATGCACCAGGCGGAGAATTTGTTGAGCCGTCCGCAAACCGATACTGCTACCGATCAAACCCATGCCAAAAGCGTCAACCTTTTGTCGGATGTCATCAACCTGATCAACGAACAAGCCAAACGCAATAACAACAGCAGTTCGTCCAGCGCTGCCGCCGCGGAAATGGAGTTCATGCTGCAAATGGTCGCGCAACAAGCTGCCGCGGCTGCCAGCCAGGGCATGAAACCCGGTTCTACTCCGGGCATGAATATGAATGGGGGCACGACGGATCGCCGCAGCCCGCAGCTTACCGGTGATGCCCGGGGCAGTGAGGACGTTTCCCGCACGACCACCAAGGGCACGGGAACCACCCGTTCTACGCCGGTTGAATTTCGCGAAGCTCTGGAAAATTATTTCCGCTCACTGGAGCGCAACAGCAATGATTAAGCGCCGTTTCTCCATTATATTGCTATCGCTCGGGCTGTTTGCTTGCGGGGCTGGCCGCCCTGCTTTCGCGCAACAGTTATTCATTGATAAATCCGGCATCAGTCCGACCCAGATCGATGGTATTTACGTGCGGGGCCTGCAATTTCTCGTGAAGAGTCAAACCCCGGCCGGCCATTGGCAGGATGTTCCTTATGGCAGCGAACCCGCTGTAGTGGGCTTGTCCGTGGTGGCCATGCTGGCGCATGGCGACGACCCGAATTTTGGCCCCTACAATCTGGCGATTCATCGTGGTCTGGATTACATTCTCAGTCAGATGAACAAGGAGACCGGCTACATCGGCCGCTCCATGTATAACCACGGCTTTTCCACCCTCGCACTTGCTGAATCTTACGGCGTGGTGGATGACTCGCGTCTAGGGCCCGCTTTGGAGAAGGCCGTGCGGCTCATCATTTCGTCACAGGCGAATAATCCCTCGGGCGCGTGGCGCTATTCGCCGGACAGTCTGGACGCGGATACCACCGTGAGCGGCGCACAAATGGTCGCCCTCTTCGCCGCGCGTAATGCGGGCATTGCTGTGCCGGAAGATGCGATTCAGAAAGGACTGCAATTCTTTCAAAAAATGCAGACGACCGAAGGCGGTTACGGTTACACCACCGCTTCGGGACCCAATGCCGCCCGTTCAGCGATTGGTTGTCTGGTTTATTCACTGGCCAAACGGAAGAACACGCCGGAGTTCAAAAGTGCCTTCGCCTATTTGCAACAGGCGCCGCCGGAATCGCACTACTATCACTACTATCTTTATTATGCGTCGCAGGCCTATTTTCAGGCGTCCCCGGAACAGTGGCGCACCTGGAACCAGAAAAATATTAAAGAGCTAACTGGAACCCAGAGCGAAGACGGCAGTTGGAATGGGCAATTTGGCGCAACTTTCTCTACTGCGGCCTCTTTGTTATCACTGGCTTTGAATTACCGCTTTCTACCGATCTATGAACGTTAGAAGCCTGCTGCGAACTTTCAACTTTCGCGTGACCAGAGGTCTTCTCTGGTGCGTGTTGCTGTTGCTCGTGACTGGCTTCCCCGCGGCCTGCCTTCAAGCAGCCAATCCCTCGCCCAAAGCTGCCGCCAAACAATCGGATGTGTTGGTCTTTCTGGATGGTTCAGTGCTGCACGGTAATTTGAATTCTATCGATGGCGCTACCGGCGTGCGTTGGGAACATCCGGATGCGCCAAAACCTATCGATTTCCTACCGCGCAATCTGCACAAAATCAAGTTTGCTCACGCGGCCATTTCCACCACCAATGAACCGCCAGCCTGCGTCCTGCATTTTCAAAACGGCGATGAAATCTTCGGCAATCTGCTTTCGCTGGATGCCCAGTCGTTAACGCTGGAAACCTGGTTTGCCGGCAAGCTCACGGCGCCGCGTGATTCCATTCGCGCCTTAACTTTTCTCAGCCGCAATCTCGCTACGGTTTATCAAGGGCCAAATAGTCTCGAAGGTTGGAAGGTTGGCCCCAGCCCGGATACCTGGACTTATCAGGACAACAGTCTGATGACGCAGCGGGTCGGTTATATGGGGCGGAACATGAATCTGCCGCCCATTTCGCGAACGGAGTTTGATTTAAACTGGACCGGTCAATTGAACATGGTGCTTTCGCTGTATGCGGATGTCATTGATCAGTTCAATTTCAGTTCCACCGCCTATATGTTTTACCTGGGGTCCGGCTATGTAAACGTGCAACGGGTTCAAGGTGGTGTAGGCACGACGCACCTTGGCCAGGCCAAAGTGGATGTGTTGCATGAGAAAAACCGGGCGCATGTCGAAATCCGTGTGAACCGGGACAAGGCTACCCTCGCGCTTCTCGTCGATGGCAATTTGATTGACGAATGGAAAGATCAGGCTGGCTTTGTCGGGCAGGGAACCGGCATGGGCTTTTATTCTCAACGCCTCGGCGCTTTGCTGCGTGTCAGCAATCTCAAGGTTTCGCAATGGGATGGCCGTTACGAGCAGAGCCCAACCGCTTACACCAATGTAACCGAAACGGTCGTGAGTCTGGTCAATAGCGATCAGGCGCTGGGCAAATTGGAATCCATTAGGGAAGGGCAGGTGACGCTCGCGACCGGGCCAACCCGCTTGCAGATCCCCTTGCCACGAGTTACCGAAGTCGTGATGGCCGCCGCGACGAATCACGCCAACATCCGTCCGGGCGATGTGCGGGCCACTTTTGCCGGCGGCGGCAGTGTGACCTTGAAGCTGGATACCTGGAACCCTCAAAAACTGGCGGGAATGAGCGCTAATTTCGGCCAGATTAACTTGCGGCCGGAATGGGTTCGTCAATTGCAATTCAACCTGGATCAGCTCAAGGCCATTCCCGATGACCTGGATATTGATGCGGACGATGCGTTCTGGATTCAGGAATAAAATGAAACCCATATTCCAAAAATTGCTGTGGGTGCTGTTGATTTGGGCTGGAACACTTTCCGCTCAGGAGACAGATAAGCCGGTCCTGACGCCGGGCACGAACGCGCTTCGGCACGCTCTCTCTTTTACTAATGGTGATTTGCTGTATGGTCGTTTGGTCTCCATTGATCCCAAGCAGGGCGTGCAGTGGCGTCATCCGGACGTGCTTGAGCCGGTCCGTTTCAAAACGGAAAATCTTACGGAGATTCAGTTGGCAGCCCAACCCGGTCCCGAAACCGCTTCGCCCTATCCGTGCATCGTTCATCTGCGCAACCTGGATGAAATGGAAGGCAATCTGATTTCATTGGATGCCAGCCAACTGGTGCTGCAAACCTGGTATGCTGGAAAGATTGTCATCCCCCGATCAGAAGTGCGCGTGCTGGTTCCAGTGCCCCGGCGTTTACATCTCGTTTATGACGGCCCAACCGGCATGGAGGGTTGGACGCAGGCGAAGTCCACTGCGCCCATGAATGAAGTCGGCGAATGGTATTATCGCAACGGCGCTTTCTACGCCACTCACGCCGCTTCGCTCGCGCGCAAACTCAACCTGCCGCCAGTGGCCAGCATCGAATTTGATATGACCTGGCGCGGGGCGCTGAACGTGGCCATTGCATTGTACACCGATTCCTTGCAACCCATCAGCCTGCGTTCCAAGGAAACCGAACCGGATTTCGCCGGTTTTTACAGCCTCCAGATGAACACGTATTCCGTGAATTTGTTGATGGTGAACAAGCCGGACCCATTGAAAAATTTAGGCCAGGTCATCGTTCCTACTTTCAGTCAAAAGAACAACGCGCACATCACGCTCAAAGTCAGCAAAGAAGACCGCTCCATCACGCTGCTGATCGACGACGTAATCGTAAAGCAGTGGATCGATGATCAGAAGTTTAATGGCGAAGGCAGCGGCATGCGCTTTGTGCATCAAGGCCAGGGTGCGCTCAAAATCAGCAACCTGCATATCACCGAATGGGACGGACGTTTTGAGGAAAAAATTACACCCAACACCAATTCCAGTAATGACCTGGCATTGCTGCTTAACCGGGACAAAGTGGCGGGAACGTTGCGAAATTTTCATGACGGAAAACTTAACTTCGCTTTGCCTCAAGCTGCCATTGATGTGCCGATTCAACGGATTGCCCAGCTCGTGCTTGCAGATGGTCCGCCCAAAGATCCGCATCCGATTGGTGAAGACATCCGCGCCTATTTTGAATATCGCGGCAGTCTGACCTTCAAACTTGAGCGTTGGGATGAGAAAAAGGTTGTTGGCATCAGCCCCGTGTTCGGTCGTTTTGAAGCGGACCCCAAAGCCTTTGGCCGGATTGAATTTCCGACCCCCAATAATTAACGCTTTTCGCGGCTCTCCGCGTTCGGGAATTAGCTTCGGTTAGCTTCACTATCAGTGTGGGCGATAGACCTTTATTTTTCTCCGGTTTCCTACGCAGCCAATTCCGAACAGTACTTCGCAAAATCCGGTAAGCCGCTGAAATCCTCGCGGTCGATACTTGTGACGTTGGCGCCCATCAGGCCATGCACGCAAACGCACAAGCAACTGTCGAGTTGTCTCCCCACGAAGTGGAAATGGACGCCTATACCATGGCCGCACCGGCGGCAGCCGCGGCGAATCGCTGTTTCCATTGTGGAACACCTTGCAGCCAGGGTGCTTTTACCAGGCATGAAAAAGCATTCTGTTGTCAGGGTTGTTTAACCGTTTTTGAACTTCTGACGGAGAACGGGTTGAGCGATTTTTACCAACTCGCGGATGCAGCCGGGGTGCGGGTTAGATCGCCTGCTGGTTCAGTGCCCTTCGCATATCTGGATGAACCGGACGTGCATAACCGGCTGGTGGATTTTACCAACGACCGGATTACCCGCATTACCTTTCATCTTCCGGCTATCCATTGTGTGGCCTGTGTCTGGCTGCTGGAGAACTTGTTCCGGTTGAATCCAGGCATTGGACAATCGCAAATTAATTTTCCCCGGAAAGAGGTTGCCCTCACCTTTGACCCGCGAAAGGTGAAATTGAGTGAAGTGGTCGCTCTGCTGGCTTCGTTGGGTTACGAACCGGAATTTACCCTTTCTGATTTGGAACGCCAACCGGGCAGTCAAACGGCCCGGCGGTTATGGGTGCAATTGGGGGTGGCCGGATTTGCTTTTGGCAACATCATGCTGTTCAGCATTTCCTCTTATCTCGGGCTGGACAGTTTTACGGGACCCACATTCAAGCACTTATTTGGTTATCTCAGTTTGCTGCTGTCATTGCCGGTGGTTTTTTATAGCGCGGCTGATTACTGGCGGGCAGCATGGTTGAGCTTGCGTCAACGCCTGCTGACGATTGAAGTGCCGATTGCCGCCGGCATTGCCGCCCTGTTCCTGCAAAGTGTTTACGAAGTTGTTTCAGGGCATGGAGAAGGCTATTTCGATTCTCTGGCGGGTCTGTTGTTCTTTTTATTGTGCGGTAAATTTTTTCAGCAGAAAACCTATGACCGGCTGGCGTTTGATCGTGATTACAAATCCTTTTTCCCGCTGTCCGTAACCCGGAAATCTGCGGCTGGCGAAGAAGCGGTTTCACTCTCGCAATTGCAAGTCGGCAATCGGTTGATCATCCGGAACGGTGAATTGATTCCGGCGGACAGCAAACTGCTTCAAGGCGCTGCGGTCATCGACTACAGCTTTGTCACCGGTGAATCGGAACCGGTGGAAAAACGCACCGGAGATTACCTTTACGCCGGGGGGCGTCAAATCGGTGGAGCGATTGAAGTGGAAACCGTGAAAGCGGTTTCGCAAGGGTATCTGACTTCGCTATGGAATCAGGAGGCGTTTCATAAGGAGAAGCGCCACACGCTGGATTCGTTAACCAATCATTATAGCCAGCGGTTTACGAAACTGGTCGTGTTGATTGCTATTGGTGCCGCGGTGTTCTGGGCTTTGGTCGATCCGGCCCGGTCGTTGAAATCGTTCACTTCGGTCCTCATTGTCGCCTGTCCCTGCGCTCTGGCTTTGGCCGCGCCTTTTACTTTGGGAACAGCCCAACGTGTTCTGATGCGGCGGAATGTATTTCTCAAAA
The DNA here is from genome assembly GCA_048497895.1 of Verrucomicrobiota bacterium. GTDB lineage: Bacteria > Verrucomicrobiota > Verrucomicrobiia > Limisphaerales > JBEHZA01 > JBEHZA01. The sequence goes on along the minus strand of JBEHZA010000021.1, from coordinate 4,058 downwards.
ACCCATCCATTCTGGAAACGCTGGCGCAAGTGGATACCGTCGTCTTCGATAAAACCGGCACATTGACGGCCGCGGGGGCGTCGTCCGTGGTCTTTCAGGGAGTTCCATTAACTCCGGAAGAGGAAGGCTGGCTCTATTCTTTGACGCGGCACTCCACGCACCCGTACGCGGTGCGGATGGGTGAGGCAATCGCCTCCGGGCATGATCCGGAAACGGTCCGCTCCTTTTTGGAAACGCCAGGTTGCGGTCTGGAAGGCAGTGTGGCTGGCCGGGAGATCTGGCTGGGTTCGGCTGCCTGGTTGACGACCCGGAAGGTGAGTATCCCCCCGGCTCAACCCGTGAATGGCGGGCTGGTTCATGTCGCTATCGATGGCCGTTATCGTGGCACGTACGTGCTGGCGAGTGCGATCCGGCCACAGGTGAGCGAACTCATTCGTGAACTTTCCCGGCATTACCAACTGGCGCTTTTGAGCGGTGACAACGAAAAAGAGCGCGCCAGTTTCAGCCGGATTTTTGGCGATGCTACTCAGTTGCGCTTCAATCAAACACCACTGAATAAACTCGGTTTCATCCGCGAACTGCAACAGCGCGGACGCACGGTCATGATGGTGGGAGACGGTTTGAATGACGCCGGCGCCTTGCAGCAAAGCCATCTCGGAGTGGCGGTGGTGGAGAAGATCAGCGCGTTCTCACCCGCCAGCGATGTAATCATGTCGGCGGATCGGGTGCCGTATCTGGCCGCAGTGCTCCAATATGCCAAAGCTTCCGTGCGAGTGGTGCGATGGAGTTTTTTGATTTCCAGCTTGTACAACGTTGTGGGCTTAAGCATTGCCGCCCGCGGGCTGCTCTCACCGATTGTGTGCGCCATTTTGATGCCGCTCAGTTCTATCACCGTGGTGGCGTTTGCGTGTGGCGTAACCACCTGGCTCGGCCGGTCATTACCGGAACCTTCAGCGGAGGCCGGCGTATGACCATTATTTTCCTGCTGATTCCTTTGAGTGTGCTGGTGGCCGCCGGATTTCTCACGGCCTTCATCTGGGCCGTTCGTTCGGGACAATATGAAGATACCTGCACGCCCGCCATGCGGTTGCTCACCGATGAGCGCACGGTCAAAGCGAAAGACGAAACAATTTCCTCCACTCCTCAACCTGAAAATCGAACATGAAAGTTGAAACATTCAAATACGACAACCGGATCGTCCGGGCCTTTGCGATTGCCACCGTTATTTGGGGCCTCGTGGGCATGAGCGCCGGATTGCTGGCGGCCGTGCAATTATTCTGGCCGGAAGCAAACCTCAACCTGCAATTCGTCTCCTTCGGACGTTTGCGGCCTTTGCATACCAACGCGGTGATCTTCGCTTTCATTGGCAACGGCATGTTCATGGGAATTTATTATTCCCTGCAACGTTTGTGCAAAGCGCGGATGTTCAGTGATTTTCTGAGCTGGTTCAATTTCTGGGGCTGGAACGCCATTATTGTCGCGGCGGCAATCACCCTGCCGCTGGGCCTGACGACGAGCAAAGAATACGCAGAACTGGAATGGCCGATTGATATCGCGATTGCTGTGGTGTGGGTGGTCTTCACGGTTAATCTGCTGGCGACCATTCTTAAACGGCGCGAGAAACATATGTATGTGGCGATCTGGTTCTACATTGCCACAGCGTTGACCGTCGCCATTCTGCACATCGTCAATTCACTGGAAGTGCCGGTGACCGCGTTCAAGAGTTATTCGATTTATGCCGGGGTGCAGGACGCGTTGGTGCAATGGTGGTATGGCCATAACGCGGTAGCATTCTTCCTGACGACCCCCTACCTGGGGTTAATGTATTATTTCCTGCCCAAGGCGGCCAATCGTCCGGTGTTTTCGTATCGCCTCTCGATCATCCATTTCTGGGCGTTGATCTTCATTTACATCTGGGCCGGACCGCACCACTTGCTTTACACCGCCTTGCCGGACTGGGCGCAATCGTTGGGCATGGTGTTTTCCTTGATGCTGATCGCGCCTTCCTGGGGCGGCATGCTGAACGGATTGCTGACGTTGCGTGGCGCGTGGGACAAGGTGCGCGAAGACCCGATGCTGAAGTTCATGGTGGTCGCGGTAACGGCTTACGGAATGGCAACCCTCGAAGGGCCGATGCTGGCGATCAAGAGCGTTAACTCGCTCTCGCATTATACGGACTGGACCATTGCCCACGTCCATACGGGTGCGCTTGGCTGGAACGGGTTTCTGACCTTCAGCATGCTCTATTGGCTGATTCCCCGCCTCTACAATACCAAACTCTGGTCCACGAAGCTGGCGAATTACCATTTCTGGATCGCACTGCTGGGCATGTTGTTCTACGTGGTTCCAATGTACGCCAGCGGCATTACCCAGGGGCTCATGTGGAAGCAGTTTACCGCGGATGGCTTCCTGCAATATCCGAACTTTTTGGAAACGGTGCTGCAAATCGTGCCGATGTACCGGCTGCGGGCCATTGGCGGATCACTCTACATTATCGGCGCATTCCTGATGGCGTTCAATCTGTGGAAAACCGCGCGGGCCGGTGTCTTTCAACCGGATCAGGAAGCGCAGGCAGTCGCGCTCGCCGAGCAATCGCACGGGGAAGAGAAAGGCCCATGGGGACATCGCAAGCTGGAAGGCAAACCGATTCTCTTAACAGTGCTGGCATTGGTGGCTGTGCTCATCGGCGGGCTGATGGAAATTATTCCGATGATCATGATCAAGGAGAACGTGCCCACCATTTCCAGCGTGAAGCCGTACACCCCTTTGGAAGTGATGGGCCGCGACATTTACATCCGCGAGGGTTGTGTCGGCTGTCATTCGCAGATGATTCGTCCGTTCCGTTCGGAAACGGAACGTTACGGGGAATACTCCAAAGCGGGCGAATTTATCTATGACCATCCGTTCCTTTGGGGCTCGAAACGCACTGGTCCGGACTTGCATCGTATCGGCGGCAAATATCCCAACGCCTGGCATTACAACCATCTGGATGATCCGCGCTCCACTTCACCCGGTTCGATTATGCCGCGGTATTCGTGGCTGTTGACGCAGAAGCTTGATACGTCATCGTTGCCGGCCCGGATTAGCGCGCTCCGTAAAATCGGGGTGCCGTATCCTGACGGTTACGAAAGTAAAGCGCTGGCGGATCTCAATAAGCAAGCGGGTCAGGTGGTGACAGATCTGCAGGCCGGCATGGTCAAAGCGGATCAGGACAAGGAAGTCATCGCCGTTATTGCCTATTTGCAACGCCTGGGCATGGACATCAAAGCCGCTCCTGCTCCCGCTGCACCAGCCGCTCCGCCGAAAAAGACGGCGCAGCTTCATTCCTCACCGGAAACTAAAAACCAGGATTAATATGATTCGCAACTTTGTCACTGAATTGGAGGGCATCGGACTCTACGGAGCGATTTCCTTCTGCATGTTCGGCTCGGTGTTTATCGGGGCGTTCGTTTGGGCGCTGCTGCTCAAGAAACCGTTTCTGGCAACCATGGAAGCCTTGCCGCTGGAGGATGATCATACCGCGATGATCCGGAAAGGAGAACAACCTCATGAATGAACCAAAAGACCCCTTATTGATGGACCACGAAGCGGATGGCATCAGGGAATTGGACAACAATCTGCCCCGCTGGTGGGTCTGGCTGTTCTACCTGACCATTGTTTTCGCGGTTGTTTACATGCTCTATTATCACGTCCTCAAAATAGGAAATTTGCAGGCGAAAGAATATGAGCAGGAACAAAAGGCTGGTGATTTAATTAAGTCCGCGTCGCTGGCCAAATTTGAATCCTCACTCGGAACGCTGCAACCTTCCAAAGACAAGGAAATCCTCTCTGGCGGACAGCAAACGTTCCTGAAAATGTGCGCGCCGTGTCATCGTCCGGATGCCGGTGGATTGGTGGGGCCAAATCTGTGTGACGACTATTGGATTCACGGGTCCAACTTCGTCGATAACCTCAAAGTAATCATCAACGGAGTGCCGGAAAAGGGCATGGTAACCTGGAAAGGGGTAATGTCGGCGGCGGCGTCTGGGAAGCTACCTGGACGCCGGAGACTGCCGGAA